>JBCBZL010000152.1:0-11072 GCA_039815385.1 Cyanobacteria bacterium P01_A01_bin.114 | reverse complement strand
CTGGGTTTAACGTTAGACCTGCTAAACCAGAGTCGACCGCGATCGCAAAGGTACGTGCCTACCTGGAAGCCCATTGCACTGAAAATATATCCCTGGATGACCTGGCCCGGTTGGTTAACCTCAGCCCCCATTATCTAATTCGCTGTTTTCGTCAGCAGGTGGGCTGTCCCCCTCACCAGTATCAGCGTCATTGGCAGCTGGTGCTGGTAAAGCGAGCGCTGCAAACGGGGGAGTCGCTGGCTGCGATCGCAACTTCCCACGGCTTCTACGACCAAAGCCACCTCAACCGAGCGTTTAAGCAAACCTACGGTGTTACCCCAAATGTTTTCTTAAATACGCGGTTCAGATGACTTTGGTCGTAAAAACCATGCTCTATTGCAACGTCAGAGAGGGAACCGGTTGTCCGCAGGGCCTGCTTAACCTGCAATAGTTTCCACTGTTGCTGGTATTGATGGGGTGGGCAGCCCACCTGCTGACGAAAACAGCGAATTAGATAATAAGGACTCAGGCTCACTAACTTTGCGAGATCATCAACTGAGATATTCTCGGCATAGTGAGCTTCTAGATAGGCCCGAACCTGGGCAACGGCTTTTGACTCTGATTTGACGGGCCTTAGCTGAAATCGTTGTTCTGCATTGATCAAAAACAACTGTGACAGTAGCTCGAGCAAAAGAGACTGCTGCGCGAGCTGAGAGGTGGCTTTGTCCAAGGCCTCAAACAGCTTATAGAAGACAGGACATAAGGAGGGCTCGTAAACAACAGGATTTTGAAAATAAGGAATTCCCTGACCTGACCATTCCAGCTGAGCCAGCGTCTGCTCAACCAGCGGCAGACTGATGTAGAGATTGCGAAACGCCCAGCCCCCGGAGGACGCGACCTGGCCTGTATGGATGTCGCCCGGATTAATCAGGTTGAAACTGCCTGGGATGTGGAAATGAGCTTCGCCATGATGCTGGCAGCACCCGCGTCCGGCTTCATTTAAACCAATCGTATAAGTCTCGTGAAAATGTTTGTTAAATCTGTGACGAAACAGTGCTGCTTCAAAAAGTTCGATACCCGGCAAGCCGGGTTCCCAGAGTCGGGCTGATTCGATTTGAGGATCGCTCATGACGAGGATGCCATCTAGGGGGAATCTGGTGGGGGAGAGTCAGGGCGAGGCGGCGGGGCTGGCAACCGCCGGAGTATATTAAGCAGTGCAATGTCAATAGCAGGCTCAAAATTATTTAAGATGAAGTCCATCCCTTCTCTATTTTTGGGGTCTGCGAGATTTGGGCTATCAAAATCGAGCAAGATCAAGGAATCACTGTCCTGTCTGACAATACTCACGCCGCCAATCGGCAGATTATCTTCCTCTTTGTCTTGCCAGGGCAAGCACGCATAGTTTTTTTGAGCAAGGCATATATTTCCCCTCCATACGCGAGTTTCAGGAGAGCTTGTTTTGGCATACTCGACCAGCTCTTGTGTAGAATATGACTGGTCGGCGGCTACCGCCAAGACGTACCCAACGATACCGCCATCCGATGATGCAAAATTGACTGATGCAAAATCGACTTCTGACTCGTTTCCTTCGATTGTGTAATCTTCGGGTAGCAGAATATCGAAAAAGCCGTTGGGATCTTCATAGGATCTTGCCCCTTCCGGGGAGCTTACCGTTTGCTGAGATGGCGCTGCCCCTGCCCCTGCCTCGTCGGCAACATCTCCTGGCTCAATGCCAGACTCAGTCCCGTTATAGGGGGCATCACTATAGGGGGTGTTGGGCTGGGTTAGCCATGCGATCGCACCCACCAGCACGCCTAAACTCACTAGCCCACCCAGGCCCGCCCAGATCATTTTTTTCGCAGCTGGCGTGGACTGGGTAACCCGTGCGGGCGTCGAGACTGGCTGGATCGGTTTGCCTGACGGAGTGGTTTGGGGCAATGGCGCAGCCGGGTCACGGGGTGCAGGCATTTCCGCCGGTATTGTTGCCGGTATTGTTGCGGGCGTTTTCGCGGGCGTTTTTGCGGGCGTTTTTGTAGGTGGGCTAGCTGATTGACTCAACTGTTTTTTGAGCGACTCAATGATCGGCTCAATGTCTTTATCTTCTAGCCCTAAGATCTGTTGAAATCGCTTAAGTTCTTGGCGGGTAATGTCGCTCAGGTGATTTTCTCGCTGCATGGCCTGGGTTAAGGCCGCTTTATACTGCTGCAAATGCTGCTGATATTCCTGATAGGGCTTGAGGACCTCGGCCTCAATGGCGGCGGCAACGTCTGTAGACAGTCCCAGATTTTGTCGCAAAATATTGAGCGTTGAGCGACCAATGGCGGAGATTTTACCCCGGCTGGCAAAGTGGTTGACCTCTTTGCGATAGCGCAGGATGGGGTCGTTAACCGGCGCTGGAGCCAGTTGGATTTTTAACCCCTCTTCAACGGCATAGATTTTAGGTTTCATGGCCGGGGCGACTTCTTGTACCTTGCCACTGGCATATTCATGCAGTTCGTCGATAGAAATCAGGCCGTCGTTATCGGTGTCAGCAGCGCCGGTTTGGATGCCCTCAACAATAAAGCGGGTATAGACCGATAGGGCTTCTTCTGATTGCTCAAAGGAATATTGGGTGGAGGACGATGAGGTCAACACGGCTCGCCCCTCGCCCCCTAGCTGCGATCGCACATCAATGCCCCCCTCATCTTTAGCCTGCATCCCTTCGGCAAAGGCCCCGCTAAAGCAGCAATCTAGGATCACCACCTGACGCTTGCAGCGGCTATTGCCCATGATGTCGTGCAAAAAACTAGCCGGAACCGCAGTGGCTTTGACCAAATCTCCTTTCGCATTTTTGCGGGTAAGGCGGGTGGCAAAGTAAAGCCTGCCGCTATCGTCTTTGATGCCGTGGCCTGAGAAAAATAGCAGCGCCAGATCATCTTTTTTACGACTTGAAAACAGCCCCTCAACCGCCTCTTGTAGCGCCAGCGGATCTGGGTTTTCTAAAACCTGAATGTCGTCAAAGCCGCCCGCCTGCTGGAGCACCTGCTGCATAGCGGCTGCATCTTGGCTCGCCCCCGGCAGCGGCGCTAACCCAGGTTGATAGTCACTCACGCCGACCAGCAAGGCAACTTTGACCATGACGGTTTGACTCCTAAGCTTCAATAAACGCCTGGGCTTGCTGGATGGCACTTTCTAGCTCAGCTCGACTGCTGGCCTTGACCTTGAGCTTTTTGCCGTTGCCTTCGACCTCTAACTCAATGGTTTTGCCCGAGAGCCGATCGTGCAAAAAGCCAAGGGCCGTTTTGGCGGTTTGGGCATTGACCTCAGCGGTCAGCATACCCACTAAGAACCCTCCCAGGGCTTTATTGCCCTTGGGCGGGGCCGGGTCAACAACTCGCTTGGCGGTCACATCGTCCAGATCTCTCATCTGAGATAGCAGCTTTTGGACTTCTTCGTCCCGCTCTTCTTCGTCTAACTCAGGATCGGTAAACTTAATTGTGTATTTAAGATTTGAAGACTCTGGCATTTGCTTAGCGAGTTAATTTAGAAGGTTAGTTCTTTATATAGCATGACGCTGCACTAGCCTTTTATCCAGCAGTGCTGTAGAAAAATAAAGGCCCTCATCTACCTGCGCCCATCCCCATGCCGACTCGACTGCTGCTCTCCCACAACTACAGCATTACTGAAACCCTTGCACCACCGCTCTCCGCTGAGGCCTTTTGTGAATTATTTGCCGTGCAGCTCCCGTCAGATTGGACCGTCAAGCCGGTTTCGCACCCTCACTGGCGGTGTGAAGTTCAAGCCGAGGGCAGCCCTGCTGATATTGGCAACGCCCTGGTCAAAGCTCTGGTAGACTACCGTACCCAACAGCTAGGACAGGCATTATCTTATGACGTCTTGGCCCTCGGCGGGCTCAAAAATACTCCGGCAACCTCGTCTAACCCAAGTGCGCTCCAGGCCGGTGACTGGGGCGTAGATGTGGTTGAGACACCAGAGGCTGAGGCTTTTTTAAAGAACCTTGGGTGGGAATCTATGATTGCTGGACGCCCCGAGCCAGAGATTTTCAAGGCGGTTTCAGGTTGATCTGAGATTAAGCTGGGGGCGATCGTCCCAAAATCCATCCCAAAATCCGTCCCAAAATCCATCCCAAAATCCGTCATAGCCAGGCTGCCATCCTCAATTTGCGACAGTAGAATAGGGGACATGCCAGTCAGCCTAAAGGATTATCAAGGTGTCTCAAAAACAGCAAAATCTGTGGATCGAAAGCCTCCAAACCATTGGTCTGAGCCTATTCATAGCCTTCGGGATGCGGCAGTTTGTAGCTGAGGCCCGCTACATTCCGACGGGCTCAATGGAGCCTACCTTGCAAGTCAATGACCGTCTGGTAATCGAAAAAATCAGCTATCGACTCAACCCCCCCCAGCAGGCCGATATCATCGTATTTTTACCGCCCGCTGAGCTGTTTGGCCCAGATCAGCCGCGCCAGGCCTTTATCAAGCGAGTGATCGGCTTACCCGGAGACGAGGTACAGGTCGCTGACGGCAAGGTCTTTGTGAACGGCGAAGCCTTAGAGGAAAACTACATCAAGGCCCCCCCTGAGTATCAATGGGGCCCTGAGGTTGTTCCTGACGCGTCTTACCTTGTCCTGGGTGATAATCGCAATAACAGCGTAGACAGCCACGTTTGGGGATATGTGCCTCAAAAAGACATTATCGGTCGCGCCGCCGTGCGGTTTTGGCCCCCCAGTCGATTAGGCGGCTTAGACTAACGGATTTCCGTCCTGACTCACGGCATTAGGGGCGTAGAATGTACCATCATCGCGGATACCGCCTCCTGTTCTCTGTATCTTTTGTTCTCTGTATCTTCCTGTTTGTAAGGGAAGATTGACACGCCAACGAGCTTCAGCCTGCGCGGACTTTCTATCGAACTTAAGATGCCTCCTATAAGATTAGGCGCAACGAGATCAGGCACTAACCGATCGGATATTTATATCAAAAGACGCCCCCCCTTACCGCTGCGGCAGCGGGTACGGCGCTCGCTACGCTACATTCGCCTGCGGTTTAGCCGAAACCAGAATCGTCCAGCTGAAATTGCTCGAGGTATGGCCGTAGGGGCTTTTGTTGGCGTCATGCCTTTATTTGGGGTGCAGACACTGGTTGCGATCGCGCTGGCCCCGCCCCTCCGTGGCAACGCGATGGCGGCAGCCACCACCACCTGGGTCAGCAATCCGATTACCTTTATACCGCTCTACACCCTTACCTTTCGCATTGGACAGCACCTCTTGGGGACACAAGATTTATTGCTCAACTGGCAATCTGCGCCTACGCTCGAACAATTCTTGATGATGGGCATGGATTGCATCATGACCCTAACGGCAGGCTGCGTTGCCCTAGGCATTCCCATGGCGCTGATCGGCTATCTAGGCGGGCTAACCCTGGCTAAATATTGGCAGCAGCGATATCGGCGGCAGCGCCGTCGCTCCAGATCAGTTTGAACTAGATTGAGTTTGAACTAGACTGCGTTTGAACTAGATTGAATTAGTTTGAAGCCTTGGCCCTCTGGTGAGCAGCGGTGGCCTGCAGCTCTTCTACCACATCCCAGGCGGCTGCACATTCAGGCGCAGTTGCGCCTTTCTCACTACAAATCTGACGAGCATCTTCGCGGGCCGCGTCGATTTTATCTTCTAAAAACATCTCGCGGGGCTGCTCAACAAAATCACCCTTGCGTAGAATATCGCTGACCGAGATTACCCCCAGCAGCCTGCCCTCCACCACAGGCGCACGGCGGAGACGGGTATTGGCAAAGAGTCGAGCCACATACTCAACCCCCAGGTCTGGGAGCACCACCACGCAGGGCTTAGTCATAATTTCATAGACCCGCAGAGCCTTGGGGTCGTGGCCAAAGGCAGCCACTTTGTAAATAATATCGGTTTCAGAAATGATGCCGTAGGGGTCATCTTCGGTACGGCGATCTACGATCAGAGCCCTGAGTCTTTTCTCTTTCATTTGTTTGACCGCCTCAGCCACCGTCGCCGAGCCTGAAATCGTGACCACCTCTGTGGTCATGATATCTCTAGCCTTAAGCATCGTAATCCTTCCTAAATCTGCGTCTTAGAATCTGCGCTTAAATTTGCGCTATGTATCATACTCACGGGCTTCTAGCGCCTCAGGATTCTCTTCTAGATACTGCTCAAAGTTGCTCTTTGGCTTTTCAACAAAGTCACTTTTGCGCAGGATATCACTAATCGAGATCACCCCCACTAGTCGCCCCCTAACCACGGGGGCCCGGCGGATACGTGTATTGGCAAACAACCGCGCTACATATTCTACCCCTAACTCTGGCGGCACTACAATGCAGGGTTTGGTCATAATCTCATAGACCCTGCGGGTCTTAGGATCGTGACCATAGGCAGCTACCTTGTAGATGATATCTGTCTCCGTCACCATCCCGTAGGGATCGTCTTCGGTGCGACGGTCTACGATCAGAGCCCTGAGCCCCTTTTCTTTCATGACTTTAACGGCTTCTGCCACGGTCGCCGAGCCGCTAATCGTGATGACCTCCGTTGTCATAATCTCTTGGGCGCGCATCATATCAGATTGGTCTCCTGAATAGCTACATAACGCTTGGGGATAAGTCGGCGACTCTCGTCTGGTGACGCTCCTGTAATAAAAGGCTCGATAGCCCTGGAGCATGAGCCTCTAGCACAGCATTGCTTCTGGGGCACTGTGTCATCAGATAGTCACACTGATGGCACAGCGTGCGAATAATAAAGGGATCTGCAGAGCATTTGCGCGCGATCGCAGCGGATACCGGGGCTCTTACAGTTCTGATTTCTAAGCTCTGAGTTCTAAGTTTCAACTGAACGGTCCACTCAAAATTCAAAACTTAGAACTCATTCAACGGCTTGCTTAGTACAAGTTTTCTTCTTGATGGGTTTGAATCGTGCAATCTGAGACAGGGTAGGCCACACAGGTCAACACAAAACCCGCTGCGATCTGCTCGTCTTCTAAGAAGACCTGATCAGACTGGTCAACCTCACCTGACACCAGTTTGCCAGTGCAGCTAGAGCATGACCCAGCCCGGCAAGAGACCGGCAAGTCTAGCCCCTGGTCTTCGGCCGCATCGACAATGTACTGATCGTCAGGCACCTGAATGGTTTGCTCAGCCCCATCGGGTCCGACAAGTTTGACTGCATAAGTTGCCATTAATAAAATCCTCTGGTGAAAATTGGGTATTAAAACAGCTAGAAAATCTGAGGACAGGTATCCCGGTTGCGGCCCAGTTTGGTACGCTAGAAGGTACAGCCTGAGATTGATTTAATTTGACTCTTTGAACAAGACTCTCAACAAGAAACCGACTGATGAGCGCCGAACACCTCGACAAACAACTCATCCGGCAAAGACTGGAGATGGGCAGGCAGGCTAAAGCAGCCCAAGGGGGCTATGCTGGCTACGGCTCTCCAGCCTACGGGGAACGGGCGGTCAACGGACAGCTGGTGAAAGACGAAAAAGAGCAAGACGTGATTGAGCTGATCCGACGCCATCATAAGTCTGGTAAGTCTTTGCAGCAGATTGCCGATTGGATGAATCAGCAAGGGTACACAACCAAACGAGGCCGCCAGTGGCAAAGGATCTCGGTTAAACGAGTGCTCGATCGCCTATATGGCAAGGTGCCCAAGTGCTCAAGCCTGGGCCAAGTGCCTCCAAAATTGGACCCAGAGGCGTCTAGTTCGACATAACCAAATCCTCCTAAAACCCTTGCTAAAAGTAAGCTCAAGTCAAAAAGATGTTACATCCCTAATGTTACACCGTTAGGGAGTTAAATTCCTACAATCTGATTTATATAACTTAAGATTTGCCTGGTTTGCTGATGCTGTCTGTCCTCACCCCCTTATCCCCGCTATGAACCCTGACAGCCTGCAAGCGGTTACCCCTACCTTGCTGGATGCCATTGACCAAAAAGTGCTGACGGTCACACCGGAAACTGGGTTGACCCAAGTATTGCAGCAAATGAGCGCGGCTCGCAGCGAAGGCGGCATAGCAGGGTCTCGGCAGCTGAGCTGTGCGCTGGTGGTTGAGAACGATCGGCTCGTAGGGATTTTTACAGAGCGCGATATTGTCCGGATGACGGCAAAGAAGTTGGCGTTTGGCAAGCTGACCGTGGGTGAGGTGATGACCTCTCCAGTGACCACCTTGAGTGAATCGGCATTTCAAGATATTTTTGCGGTCTTATTTCTATTTCGCCGCTATCGGATTCGCCACTTACCGATTGTGGATGCTCAAGACCAGCTGATTGGGGTGGTCACCCCAGAAAGCATTCGGCAGGTACTGCGTCCGGCTAATTTGTTAAAAATGCGGCGAGTGGCAGATATCATGTCACCTGATGTCTTGCACACGACTCGCGACACCTCGGTGCTATCACTGGCGCAGCAGATGGCAGAGCATCAGGTCAGCTGCATTGTGATTGTAGACATTGACCGTGACGAGGGGCGGCAAAATGAGCTAGCTGCGATCACCCCCATCGGTATTGTCACCGAGCGCGATATTGTACAGTTTCAGGCATTACAGCTGTCACTACAGACACTCACCGCCCAAGATGTGATGAGTTCGCCCTTGTTTTTGCTCAGCCCTGAAGATTCGCTCTGGGCGGCCCATCAAGAAATGCAGCAGCGGCGGGTCAGGCGACTGGTCGTGTCTTGGAACTGGGGCAACAACTTAGGTTTGGTGACGCAAACTAGTTTGCTCAAGGTGTTTGACCCGATCGAAATGTATGGAATTATCGAGAGCCTGCAGCGAACCCTGCATCAGATTAAAGGTGTGCGCGCAACAGATGCTGAGCGTTTGCCGCAGCCAGCGGCGGCCCCAGCGACCGATAGTCTAGCGGCTGTGCCAGCAAACATTCCAGCTGATATTCCGGCCCTACTACTCGATATTGAGACCCGTTTACTGTGTTTGACTGACCCTACCCAGTTCTCAACTCAGCAGCAGCAAGACCTAGTGCAGGGGGCGCTGATATCGCTACAGCAGGTGCAGGCATCAATGGCCTAGCGTTTGTCAGCGTTTGTCATTGATGCCTTAATCAACAGCGTGCTCTTTTAGAACGTCTAACGGGACATATGCCAAGGCAGCTTCGTGGGTCGCTGCCAGGACAATTGGAGGCGCTGCACCAGCATCAAGCGCTTCTTTCCATCGAGCAGCACAGAGACACCAGCCATCACCGGGCTTTAAACCCGGAAAATAAGACGTTGGCGTACTCAGGTCGTTGCCCTGGGCCTGGGTATACGTTAAAAACGCTTCGGTGACTTGGGCACACACGACATGAACCCCGATGTCATTAGGGCCTGTATTACACAACCCGTCTCGGTAAAAGCCGGTCATTGGCGATGTACAGCAAACTTGCAGCGTTTCACCTAATACATTCTTGGCCACGTCTTGAGTGCTCCATTTGATGTTACTCCCTTGCAGTTAGATTAGACGATCTTTGGGCTTTTGCACGGTAAAACATCCCGCTTGGCAGCTAGAGCGCCTGAGTCGCTTCAACGCAGCTAGAGCGCCTGAGTCGCTTCAACGATTTGACTGCGGAGCCACTGGTGCTGGGGCAGGTTAGTATTGCGCTGATGCCAAAACATTGACACAGTAAAGCCGGTAACATCAATGGGGGGTGGCAGTAACTTTAAACCCATCGACTGGGCGCACTTTTGAGCCATGCGGCTGGGAAGCAAGGCAATACAGTCAGTGTTCACAATCATTAGCGGCACCGCCATAAAGTAGGCGGTTGACCAAATAATCTCTCGTGACAGCTGCTGTTGGGCTAAAAACCGATCGGCGATATCCTGAAATCCATCTTGCAGGGAGACTAAAATATGAGAGCGCTCGAGGTACTCTTCTAGGGATATCTGGGTGAGGGGGCAGTCGCTATCAACCACGCAGACTAGCTCTTCTCGGTAGAGCTCTTGCTTGAGATGCCAGCTCTTGAGGGGCGAATCAACCCCGACGAACAGGTCGATATTGTTATCGTCTAAAGCATTTAATATACTCCCATGTTCGATGCTGTTAATGCGGATACGGATGCCAGGGGCCTGATTAATCAGCCTGTGTAACAGGTCTCCTCCGAGGGTCGCTTCGACATAATCACTGGTGGCAATGCGAAAGTCTCCACGGGCGGTCTGGGGGTCAAACGGTTCTCTCTCGAGGAGCATGTTTTGAATATCGGTCAAGACCTGGCGGATGGCAACACTAATTTCGCAGGCAAAGGGGGTGGGCTCCATATCTCGCGATGTGCGAATCAAGATGGGATCATCTAGTAGCGATCGCAACCGCTTCAGCGAATAGCTCATCGAAGATTGGCTCACATTTAGCTTTTCGGCTGCCTTGGTGACGCTGGCTTCTTCAATCAAAACATCGAGCGCCAGCAGCAGATTAAGATCAAGTTTACGGAGATTAGTGTAGTCAATAGCCACAAAAAATATTTTCCAAATCGATGGTATCAATACCAGCTATCTACGGTGTTTGTTTGACAAACTAGCTGGCCGTCATTAGTGTACATATACGCGTTTAGCCTTGACCAGAAGCTGATTTAAAGAGAGGTCTATTTGTGAAAATAAAGCAAGTTTTGCGCACCTATAAACGACCTGTTTGCTGATGTTTTACTCATCGCTGATTTTGTACTCTTGATTTTGTGCTTTCTAGCGGCAAGATCGGCAGAAAAGCTTGCACTATTTTTTATGACTTAAACCACATCCGGTTTGAAAACTTTAGGTTTGCTCATAGGGCAAGCTGCAGGTTTAGATGTGGCCAGAGTCTAGTTAAAAAAGTGCAAAAAAATGTTTGGATTTCATATTGAAGATTGTTTAGAGTCGTTATTATTTCTGTCATTATTTCAGATTGTCTAAACATCCTGGCAGGCTTTCACCTCAGCAAATGAAGCAGATTCTTAGCTATATCGACGACAACCTGGGCGAGAAGATAGGGTTGACGCAGATGGCAAATGTGTTGGATATGAGTCCCTACTACTTCTGCCGTTTGTTTCGCCGCCCGAGCTGTACTCGAAAGCGCTGCCAGGCGACAGTGTCGGTTGCTCGCCCACAACGCCATCACCGCGAACCTCCTGAACCT
>JBCBZL010000072.1:0-16812 GCA_039815385.1 Cyanobacteria bacterium P01_A01_bin.114 | reverse complement strand
CGCGTTTAGAGCGAGTGCTGGTTGTTAGGCACTGGGTTTAAAGGTTTAGGTCATTGGTTACTGGTTACTGGCTATTGGTTACTGGTTATTGGTTATTGGTTATTGGTTACTGGTTATTGGTTATTGGTTACTGGTTATTGGTTACTGGTTATTGGTTACTGGTTATTGGCGTTTTCGGACAAGTCACCAATCACCAATCACTAATCACCAATCACTAATCACCAACAACACTCCCCCCCTTGGGATCACAAAACCCGCATCTCCCTGGCCTCAGCCCACCAAAACCCGTTTTTGATACTCCGCTTCACTGATCAGATCCAACGTACTTTCAACCCGGTCTAAAAAAACGCGCCCGTCTAAATGGTCGAGCTCATGCTGAAAAATCCGCGCCACAAAATCTCTTAGCACCTGGCGCTGGGGCTCACCCCGGCGATCTTGATAGGCAATCTCAACTGCTCGATAGCGGGGCACCCACCCCCGGATGCCCGGTACGCTGAGACAGCCCTCCCAGCCCTTCACAATCTCTGTCGAATGGGACAGCAGCTGCGGGTTGAGCATGGGGGTTGGCCTCATCTTGGGCGCGTCAGGATAGCGAAGATTGGGGCGTGAGGCAACGATGATCAAACACACGTTTTCGCCCACCTGCGGCGCGGCAATCCCTACCCCATTTTCAGCTTGCACCGTGGTCAGCAGCTGATCGATCAGGGCCTGAACCCACACCGAAGTAGGGGTTGCGATCGCGCTCGAAGGCTGCCGCAGCTGAGGATTCCCCAGCTGCACAATCGCAGCTGAGCCGGAGGCAGTGCCCGAGACAGGTCGATCAGTAGATTTAGACATACTGCATATTGTCGCACAGGTATCGTACCCGGCTATTTTGAAGCAGTCCCTAACGGCGATTTGCCTCGATCGGCAGCGCCCCTGGGCTCACACGGAGCCCAATGCCCCGGCCATCACGGTCAATTTCTAACTCTATCGGCTCGCCAATCTCAGTACCTTGCACAATACTCTGGACTTGCTCAGCGTCTAGAATTGCTTGACCATTCATCCGCACGATGACATCCCCCGGCTGCAGGCCCGCCTGCACCGCTGGTGAGTTGCGCACTAGGCCCAAAATCACCACACCCTGATCCGCTTGAATTCTAAGATTGCTGCGCGGATCCTGATTGAGCTGCTGTCGCAGTTCAGCCGTCAGGGTTCGCATTTGGATGCCGAGGTAGGCATGATCCACCCGACCGGTGGCAATCAGCTCATCGGCCAGCTCCTGCGCCGCCTTGATGGGAATCGCAAACCCTAACCCCTGGGCACCGCCAATAATGGCTGTGTTCATGCCAATCACCTCGCCCTGCTCATTGAGCAACGGCCCGCCAGAGTTGCCAGGATTAATCGCCGCGTCGGTCTGGATAAACTCTACACGCTTATCAGGGACCCGAATCTGAGCGCTGGTGCGCCCGGTGGCGCTAATGATGCCTGCCGTCACCGTATTATCTAACCCCAGCGGGTTGCCAATGGCGATCGCCCACTCCCCCGGCTTGAGCGCGTCAGAATCTCCAATCGACACCGTCGGCAAACTCGAAGCATCGACCCGCACCACCGCCACGTCTGTCAAAGAATCTTGCCCTAGAACTTCGCCCCGGAGTTCACGACCATCCTTGAGCGTGACCGTCACCTCATCTGCCCCCTCAACCACGTGGGCATTGGTCAAGATCACGCCATCGGCATCGATGATAAAACCAGACCCTGTACCCCGCTCTACCCGTGTTGACGGCGAATTGGGAATACCTCGATCGCCAAAAAACTCACGAAAGAACGGATCATCAAACACCGTAGGCCGTCGCCGCGTCACCGTACGAGCCGAATCAATCCGCACCACCGCAGGCCCGACTCGATCAACCGCTGATGCAATAAAATTGGCCCCCGAGCGATCGGCGGGCAGCTGAGCGATCGCAGTCGGAGACGCCAGCGGCAGAGCACTCAACGGTTGGGTACGACCGGTCGCAATTAAGACGGCACTGGCGCTCACGCCGCCTACCATCAGGTAGCTGAGCGCCTGCTTTGCCAACGTTGTCAAAGGATGGGGGTGCGAACCACTGGGCTTCATAACGTTTTCGCTTAAATCAATACTTTAATTCTCTTATATCGCCCACCCTCAGCAACCGTGTTATGTCAACGTGACACTCCTGTGACAGTCCTCTATAAACTTGTCGGGATGCGGTACTCTTTAAAAGCTAAACGCTCAAGGAACCCCTACATCTAGATTACAGACGTCGGTTCCTAGCATGCATTTAGTGTCTAAGCCCGTTTTATTTGCATATCGCTATGATGATTCGCTGCTGGGTAAGGTCACCCGGAGGAAACCAAGATGTTGGCAACCGAACTCACCTATCAGTCGTCAGTCCCTTTAGCTGGGTGGCACGGATCAGCAGGCCAGTCAGCAGACTGGCCTGCTGACTAGACAACAGACAGGGCATCATCTACCAAACCCGTTTCCTTTAAATAATCAGGCCGTCAAACGGTTCAGCCTGTGAGAATGCTTTCAACGGTTTTGACCGAGCAGGTTGCCCCCACCCATCGCAGATTGAGTTCCCTAGAAAGCGCCCAAAAGCCCCCGAAAAAACCCTGGAGTCGATTGATGCGCAGCTGCAAATCACTCGCAAAGCCCCCAGGCAGATTTAGTCAGTACTGCTGGCTCAGTTCATTTCAGCAGAGGTTGTGAAAAGTCGTCGTGGATAAGGTAGAAACAAGTCTTTGGAATCAGGTGCTTGATCGACTCAAGACCCAGCTCAGCGGGCCGACCTTTGAGACCTGGATCAAGCCCGCCCGCCTGCAAGAATTAACAGACACCTCTCTCACCATCTCAACCCCCAATCCATTTGCGCGAAACTGGTTGCAAAAGCATTACATCACCACGATTAGCGATATTACCCACGATATTTTAGGGCATCCGGTCAACGTCACGGTGACGGTCAACGAAGGCGTTGAGTCTCCGATACCCAGCCTGATGGAGGCAGGACGCCCGGCTGAGGTGCCCGCCAAAGCTCAACCCTCAAGCCCCTCTCACTGGCGACCTCGGGCCCCTGACTTAAATCCTAAGGCGGTGTTTTCTCGCTTCGTTGTGGGGTCAAATAACCGCATGGCCCACGCCGCCTCTCTAGCAGTGGCCGAGTCTCCCGGTCGCGAATTTAACCCGCTGTTTTTGTGCGGCGGAGTCGGTCTCGGCAAAACCCACCTCATGCAATCGATCGGGCACTATCGCCTCGAGATCGAAGCGTCGGCCAGAGTCGCCTATGTCTCGACCGAGCAGTTTACCAACGACCTGATTACCGCAATTCGCCGAGATAGCATGCAGCGTTTTCGCGAGCAGTACCGCGAAGTTGATGTGATCTTGGTAGACGACATTCAGTTTATTGAAGGCAAAGAATACACCCAAGAGGAGTTTTTCCATACCTTTAACACGCTGCACGAAGCTGGCAAACAGATTGTGCTAGCTTCTGATCGCCCCCCCAATCAGATCCCTCGCCTACAGGAACGGCTCTGTTCGCGATTTTCGATGGGGCTGATTGCCGATATTCAACCCCCCGATTTTGAGACCCGTATCGCCATTTTGCAAAAGAAAGCAGAGTACGAAAACGTACGGATCGACCGCGAGGTGATTGAGTACATTGCGGCGTCCTACACGTCTAATATTCGGGAGCTAGAAGGGGCGCTGATCCGCGCGATCGCATATGCCTCGATCTCCGGGCTGCCCATGACTATCGACAACCTGGCGCCGGTGCTCAATAGCCCGGCCGAAAAAGTAGAAGCTTCGCCTAAATCAGTCCTCAACGCCATTTCAGAAACCTTCAACATCTCGATCGACGATCTCAAGAGCAACTCGCGTCGCCGCGAAATCAGCCTGGCTCGGCAGGTGGGCATGTATCTCATGCGTCAGCACACTGACCTGAGCTTGCCCAAGGTGGGTGAGGTGTTCGGCGGCAAAGACCACACCACCGTCATGTACAGCTGTGACAAAATTACCCGCCTGATCAAAAAGGATATGAGCCTGGCCCAGACCGTGCGGCAGGTTAGCGATCGCATCAAAGCAGGTCACTAAACCTTCACATGAACCAGGCCCTAACCAAAGGGCATAAAGTTTTAATCTCCTGACAGGCTCCCATTTTGAATCGGGGAGACTGCATTCGGAGTTGGTATTACCACAGGTCTGGGGCAAATTCAAACTTGCAACGCAGCCAGGGACGCACGTAGTGATGCAGTTCCTAAGATCAAAATGGGCACTTTAGGGGCATCAAGTTTTGCGTCCCTTGGTATTGGCTGTCGTTAGACAGAAGGTTTACCAGCCGAAAATATTAAGTATTGAAGAAAAAAATCTGTGGAAAACCTCGACATTCCTTGTGGAAAACCCACAAAAGAGTGGGGACAAGCTCACCCTAGAAGTGGAAAAAAAGCTTGACATTTCGAGACCTGTGGAATACGACCTATATTTTCCACAGCTTTTCCACAGGGTAATATCACGGAGAGTGCCCAGCCTGTCGTCTTTTAACCCAACCTTTCCACAATTTCCACAGTGCCTACTATAGCTATTTAAAAAGTATTTTCTTTCTGATAGATCTTAGAGACCTGACAGGGCAAAATAAGGTCTTTGAATCCTGCAGGTAGGGTGTTACGATTGGCATCCAACCGACCTAGAGCGTCCCTGGTTAGAGCGTCTTATGAAGTTTATTTGCTCGCAGAGTGAATTAAATACCCACCTTTCCATGGTGGGTCGTGCGGTTCCGTCTCGCCCTACAAAACCGGTTTTGTCAAATATTTTACTCAAGGCAGATGCCATCACACAGCGAGTAACCTTGACTGGTTTTGATGAAACCCTGGGAATCCAAACTCAGTTTCCGGCCCAAGTAGACAGCGCAGGCGAGCTCACTTTGCCTGCCAAGCTCCTGTCTGACATCGTAGCCCGGCTGCCGACCGAAGACTTAGAACTCAGCGGAGCTGAAGAAGACGCCGTTGTGACGCTCAAGTGTTCTTCGGGAGAGTATCAGGTTCGAGGGATGGGCGCAGAAGACTACCCATCTCTGCCAGAGGTAGAAGATGGACAGCTAGCCCAGCTGTCAGCAGACGCTATTTTAGAAGGGCTGCACGGCGCTTTGTTTGCGACTAGCTCAGACGAAACCAAGCAAGTGCTGACGGGAGTCCATCTGACGGCGCATCCAGAAAATTTAGAATTTGCAGCCACTGATGGTCACCGCCTGGCCGTGGTCAAAACGGTGGACGAACATCGGGATGAGGATGACGATGCTGCACTCATGCTAGAGGTTACCGTACCGGGTAAAGCGCTCCGCGAGCTCGAGCGCACGATGCAGCTGTATCAAGGGACTGAGCCCATTTCCTTACGGTTTGATCCCACCCAGGTCGTATTTGAGCTGGGCGATCAGCGCATTACAACCCGCCTGTTAGAGGGGCAGTATCCCAACTATCGTCAGTTGATTCCTCAGCAGTTTGAACGCCAGCTGACCCTCGATCGCAAGCAGTTTATGGCCGCCCTTGAGCGCATTGCCGTTTTAGCTGACCAGCGAAATAACATTGTTAAACTTTCTATTCTCACCTCAGAACAACGTATTGCGCTCTCCGTCGAGGCCCAAGAAGTGGGTAGTGGGCGAGAAGTCCTCCCAGCTCAGATCACGGGGGAAGACCTTGATATTGCGTTTAATGTTCGCTACCTGCTCGAAGGGCTGAAGGCCCTTCCCAGCACCGAAGTGCAGATCCAGTGCAATTCGGCGACCAGTCCAGCGATTTTGACCCCGCTTGGGGGTATCAAGATGACCTATCTAGTGATGCCAGTCCAGATCAGAAGCTAGCAAAAGCTGACCGATTGGCAAATGTTTTACGAAAGCATCACACATGTTTGCCTTCTTGATTAATCAATAGAGATTGGTCTGTGAGATGCAAGGTCAAACAGGGTACTCTTGATAAGGCAGCATGTTCTAACTGTAAGACAACGCCGTAAAATAACTGTGGGTTTCCTTACTGGATTTCCCGATTGGGATGCCTGATTGGGTTTTCTACAGAGTCTGTTGAGATAAAACTGCTGAATCCAGCAATGTCAGTGGTTCGTCACACCTATTTGTCAAAATTCATCTCATCTGGAGAAAGAAATATGAACGTAGCCTTAGCTGCAATCGTTTTTGGTGCAATTTTTGTCTTGTTTAGCAAAGAAATCTTGAACGGTTGAGGGGATCGATGCGCAGAGAAGACAGGCCTGAAGAGGGTCACTTAGTCACTTCTCGACTAGTCACTTCTCAGCGCCCTTATCCCCTTGTGACACCTCGTTAACGAGCGGTTGTCCAAAGAAGTCGATGCGGTAATCGGTGATCTTGACGCCTGTCTTGGCTTCAACTTCCTGAATGATGCTGTCGGGAAGCTTGACGTTGATATCGATAATCTGGCCAGTCTCTACACAGTTGACATGACTGTGAGAAGCACTGCTGTGACCATATAGGCGACCGTCAGAGCGCTCAACGCATTCAATAATGTCTTGCTCAGAAAGCGCCTCTAAGTTTTGGTAAACCGAGGTGTGACCAATGTCACGCCCTTGCTGATTGAGCCGGTCGTAGATCTCACGAGCTGACAAATGGGCTTGCTCACTCCACAGTAGCTCAAGAATGTAGCGACGCTGTCGGCTGAGGCGCATGCCTAACGTTTGGCAGCGCTCAATGGCATCTTCGAGAGACTGAATGGGTTTCAGAGGTGTGGAAGGCATTTGCATAGTACTTACAAGCCTGGGTTGACCAAACGATTAGGCTAAATCATAGTCAGTCCCACTTTAGCTTGAAAACCCCAAGAATGTCTATTTTAGTACAGCCTAACGTCATCCTTTCTAATGCCTACATTGCTTAGCTTTGAGGCGTTCTATCTAAATCTATCTGGCTAGCTCAATTTGTCTAATTTAGGGGTAAAACCGCTGGAGGGTTAGCGTTGAGGTCGCCAGAAGGTCGGGCGGGCTGACTGGTTTGTGGCGAGGGCCAAATTCGACTTTGGGGGGTGGCCTGCAATCTGGGCTTGGTTTTGTCGATTTTGTCAATTTTGTCGATTAGGGCAAAGCTAAGCCCTTCATCCATGCCTGGGGCCGAGAATAGCGTGTCACTAGAAGCCGGCTCTAGCGGCAATGAGGCGTTGGCACTCGCCGACTCCGTCCCATCAGCGACAGAGGCATTAAAGCTATCTATAGGGCGACCAGGAGTATCTTCGGCACTGTCAAAGATATCTACCGTGGGCTTGTCAAAATCTAGGTTAGGGGCAGCCTCAGCTTCAGTCGAGCTGAGCTGAGCGGGCGTGATTTGAGCCGGGATAATTTTGGCCGTTTCGTACCCCGCTAAGGCACTGTTGATCGCCTCTAGGCGGCGGGCCTGATCGCGGCTAATGCTGTGGATATTGTTGCCAAGACCTGGGGCATCCCAACGCTGGGTATCTGGATCTATGTAAGCTCGGGTGCGAGCCCAGAGAATCGCATCTGCCCCGTCCATGCCCTGCTGTCTGGCCTCGGCTAGACGTTCAACATAGCCCCCCCGATCGAGGGCCGCTAGCGGCGCTTGATTGGCTAAGTCTAGACCATTTAGCTTTTCGACAAGAGAGAGCTCGATGCCATTTTGGGCTGCTTTGTGCTCAAGGGTTTGCCCCTGACGCTGCAATCTGGCTAGCTGCTTCGCATCGGCTTCTTCGGGAGAGCGGGCCCGGTGCTGATAAGAGAAGGTGCCCTGGTTCCATACCCCGTTGCCCGGATCGGTATGCCCATAGTAAGCAGGGGTTCGCTGGCCATCGGCGGTGCGAGTGCCCTCAGCGCTACCTACAATACGGGCCACCAAAGAGTCAGAGCCCCCCTCAAAAATGTGACCTGGGTCAGGGGCTTCAAGGTTGACCGGCTGAGCCGCGATGACTGTTTGAGAAGACGGTTCAGCGGTAGGAGGCAGGGTATTTTGATCGGGGTCAAAGCTGAGGCCCAACGGTTTTTGGCGGGCGGGCTGCGATTCTCGACGGGCGAGACTTTGCTGACGTCCGGTCGCTGATTTGCCAGATACCGCTTGATCAGCTGTTGCTTGATCGGTGTGTTTCTGGGTGGGGCTCGGTCTTAAGGCAATTGCTTCACTGTGTGAGTTCGCAGACGGCGATCTCAACGGTTTCAAAACGAGGCTTGTTGGAATTGCCTCAGGGGGAGGCGGTAGCTGGGCCACTCTAGACGAAGGCATATCCTGAGATGAACTGTCCCTGTCAGAGGCCGCAGCAATGGCGACTCCTGCTGTGCCAGCATAGACTTTCGTGGCATAGACTCTAGGGTTATTGGCCGCTTGGGTTTGGACAGGCGGTGCGATCGCATCTGGAGGAATCGCCAACGGTTCGTAGCGTGGACCAGGTGTCACTGCAACCGGTTCGCTCGGTTCACTAGAGCTGGTAGCGGGCCGGTCAGCTCCTCGGGCAGGCCCTGAAATATCGGTGCTGGGTAAGCTAAAGTCTAAGCCCATATGAACTTTGCCTAAGGTTTCGGCGCTGGCCGGGCGAACACCCGCTGTTGTGATCAATAAGCTCAGCGCAAAAAGATATCGAAAGTGGGCTCTAAAGCGCAGCATGGAAACCTCTATAGATATGAAGAGTGGGGGTAGGAGGCTGAACAGGTAAAGAAAACAAGCAGTGGAGCCTAATAAAAATGCTATCTATCAAAAATTGTCTAACTAGTTTTCAGATAGGTGTCTAGGTTTTTATATAGGTGTCTAGTCAACGGGGTTTCAAGGCTGACCCGCAGCCTGATGATCGCTGGGGGCAATAGCCCGCTCTAAAATGCCAGTGGAGGGTTCGACAATAATCCAGGTGCCGTCGGGCTGACGACGCATTGTGGCAAATTGCAAATATTGGCCCGACCCCAGGGACTGCCCAGCGCGAATTTTACCGATGGGAGAACGCTTGAGCCCGCAAAATCGAAAGAGGTAAGCTGGGACCTCGGGAGTCGAGTAAATCACACAGTGGGGTTGAGTAGCCTGCTCTATCTTGCCAGCGAAAGGGGCATACAGTTTTTGACCGCCTAGCTCGATAGAAATATCACCCAGGCTACCGGTTACTAAGTGCCCTGCTACCTCATCACCGGGTTCTAGCTCCCACTGCTGTTGCAAGTTGATCACCCGTGGCGCGACTTCGGGAGAGGCTGAGCAGCCGCCCAACAAAACCAGGCAAATCATTCCCAAAATGAGTTGGGCAATCTTTGCAATTGGCCAGCGTTTGGGCGCTTGACGGCCCCCCCTACCTAAAGCTAAAGCGATAGCCAGCATATTCATCGTTTTCGTACAGGATTACGAGGGTTGTGGATGGGTCAAACGCGAGAGGATAGGCCTCGCGCTCAGCCTCAACCCCAGAGCGAACATTGAGGATAGGATACTGGCAGAAGGGGGCGTTGACAATTTCACGAATGCGGCTTTTTGAATCACGCTCGGGAATGGTCAGCAGCTGGGCCAGCTGCTCTCGTGAGAGTCTGGCATCTTCTTGAACAACGGACTCGCAGCTGCTGGCGGCCGTGTCTGAGCCGGTAGAAGGCTTGCTCAAAAAAGACTTGAAGCCTTGAATGTCAAATAAAAGGCCCACTAATGCGAACATTAGACCGCCCGCTAACAAAGGCTTGACTGAAAAGCGAGGGGGTGAGGCAGATTGGGGTGTTGAAAACATAGCGGAGCTCCTTCAAGATTGATGAATGTGTCAATAGGGAGTGCAGTGATACCAGACCTGGCAAAACGACGGTAGAGCATTGGGTAGTGCCAGTGGTTCTGAAGCAGGCGGTCTTTAATCAGCCTGACTCAGAAGTCAGCAGATCGTCATAGAAACTGACCCCCGATTAAAAGACCTGCCAAAGCCACTAAAATGCGATAGCTAAATCCGATGCTGGGGCGGCTACTTAAAAGGGTGCGATAAAGCGTGACGGCCACGACCCCAATTAGGAGCACGACCAGCGGTGTCCATAGGGCCGGATAAATTTGAAAAATCACGTCGAGCAAGATGCGCATAATGGCCGCTCCACTAAACCAGATGGCCGCATCTAGAAACGTAAAGCGAGTCCGAGGACGGCGGTAGCTAGCATCGACTTTTGACGAAGGCTTAGTTGAACCCATGAGTGGATTGAAGCTGTTGAGTGTCATCTCCCACATAGATTGTAAAAATAGCCAGCCTTCCTCAAAGAAGCCAGTGGCCTTATCTAGTGTGTTGAAGTAGATCGGAGTATCAGGCGATGGGGAATAGGGCTGACTATTGCCACGACGGCGCAACGTTTGGGCGGTAAGCTGAGCATCGTGCTCGGCGCGATAGCAGTCAACGGGGCGATAGCCAATACTGTAGTTGCCAGCGGTGTCTCGCTCAATCATCGGAATTTCGACCGAAGGATAGGCTTCAAAAAAGGCTGCGATCGCACCCGCATCAGGATGATCCGCACCGCCCTCCTGATGCAGAACCGTTTCGATATGGTCGGCCAGCTGCTTTAGGGCCAAGATTGCAGATTCCTGCTGGTCGGCTAAGCTGTTTACCCGCTGCAGCTGCGATTCGAAGTGCTGCACGGCTTGGTCGAGAGCTACGGTCGATCGATCGCCATATTCTGAGGCCGCCTGAGCAGATGCTCTATACCCAGACACACCGTGCCCAGACACACCGTGCCCAGATGCTCCATGCCCACCGATATCGCTGCTGCCGTAGCTGGGGTTTGAGCGCTGCTTGAGGGTTTCGATAGCGGCTGCAACCTGAGTTGAGTCTGGCCCTGATTTCGAAGCGGGGCGATTGGGCTCAACCGGACGAGGCCGAGGCGAAGACCACGGAATCGCTAACGCGTCGTCAGGAGTGGGCTCTGCCTTTAGGGATTGCAGCTTTTGTCGAATCGCTTGGAGTTCCATATCAGTTTCGTTCATGGCGATGGTGGGAACACCTAGAACATTTGATCTATTTCTAGAGATAGTACAAGTGTACTCTATGCGGCGTAAATATCAACCTATTTTGAAAAAAGTTTTCCCTGCGATGTCAGCAGCTAGGTCAATTGGACACAGTCTTATGGACACAGTCTTAATGGTGAACACGGCGATTGGTACGGTTGGACGTAGTTCATTGGACCGTAAGAAGCTTAATATACTGACATTAGTTGTCATGTTGTGTGTGCGAGTTCTGGTCTGTGATTCCCCTTGCTCGCTGCCCTTCTTCCCAGGATGTTCTCGTTTGTTGGGAACTCTAGCGAATAGATGTGCTCGCGATTGAGGCCTGTCTGGGGTCTGTAACGCTCAGACTAGCCGTCAATATAGGCATGTATGACATCTCGGTGGGTGGGTCGTCAGTGCTGCTAGGAGAAAACTAAAGCTATGGTCAAAGCAGTTAGAGACGTGTCCAATCCTTGGAAACAGTCTCAATATGAGCGTTTGCTGGCGTTGCAAGCATATTGGCGTCCCAAAACCGTTCCCGTTGCTGAGAATCCGATCTACCATGTTTTGATGATGATTTTGCTGGCTGGGCAGGTGGTGATGCGACTGCTTTCAGGCCGCTGCGAACGTCGAAATATCATGGATTTTTTAATCTGTGCCGGGCCATGCTCGATCTTTCCGGTGCTGATGACTAATCTGTTTGCGGGGATGATTTTTACGATCCAGTCAGCCCGTGAGATGGATGGCTACGGCCTGGTCAATATGGTCGGTGGCACCTTTGCGGTGGCCTACTGCCGAGAGCTTGCCCCGCTTTTGACAGCGGCGGTGCTGGCCTGTCAGGTGGGGTCTGCTTTTGCGGCAGAGATTGCCTGTATGAAACTGACTGAGCAAATCGATGCGCTGAAGGTGCTACGTACAGACCCGATTGATTATTTGGTAGTGCCTCGGGTGCTGGCGTGCAGCGTGATGCTGCCGATTTTGACTATCATCGGCATGTTTGTTGGCATTGGCGGAGGGGTGATGATCGCTAACGCCTTTTACGATGTAACCCCCCTCACCTTTTTGGATGGGATGCAGACATCTTTAGTGGTGTCAGACGTGCTGACGACCCTGGCAAAGGCCACGCTGTTTGGCGGTGCGATCGCAGTGGCTGCCTGCAGTCGAGGTCTAACCGCCTCTTGTCATGGCAGAGGCGTTGGTCAGTCGGCAACTTCTGCAGTTGTAACCGCCTGGGTGATGCTGTTTGTACTAGATTTTTTGATCACCGTAGTGCTCCTGACCCAGGGGGGGACAAGTATGACTTAGCGGTTTGTCACAGCCTTGATAAGTCGCTGTCATCTCTCTGTCATATTGCTGCGGCATTCTAATGATTAGGAGTGATGATCCTTTTACACAGTAGCGAAACCCTTCTTCCGAAAGGGTTTCGCTTTTTTATTTTAAGGATGATTAAAGTTGGGAAGCGTAAACAGAAATTGCCGAACGATCAGATCGCGAAAGTCTGCTATTGTGCCTCAAGGTCACCGGATCAGCCGCAATTTAAAGTCCTTTGCATTGTGAATGTTCGATACTGTTTGCAAATTTCTCGTCGAGACCTTCTCAACCGATTTCGCTACCTGGCTGTTGGGAGAGCCGGTTGCGCTCTCTGAAATTAGCCCGTCAGAGCTATCCCTCGAGCCGATTCGGGCCGATGCTTTGATGCTGCTACAGTCAGAGCAGATTGTGTTACACATCGAGTTCCAAACCCAGCCTGACCCAGCTATCCCTTTCAGACTGCTGGATTATCGTGTCCGAGGCTATCGTCGGTTTCCCGATAAGCCCATGCGGCAGATTGTCATCTATTTACAGCAAAGCCAGTCAGCCCTGGTACAGCAGACTACATTTGAGCTTGAAAATACCCATCATCAATTTGAGGTGATGCGGCTATGGGAGCAACCGATTGAGGCATTTCTAGGAACACCTGGACTGCTGCCGTTCGCTGTCTTGAGCCAGACAGATGATCGTGAAGCGACTCTACAGCAGGTGGCTGAGCAGATTGAGCAGATTTCAGAATCGCGGGTTCAAAGCAATGTTGCGGCGGCGACGGCGATTTTATCCGGGCTAGTATTAGATAAGGGGTTGATTCAACGCATTCTGAGGAGGGAGCTTATGCAGGAGTCGGTGATTTATCAAGACATCAAAGCTGAAGGGATTCAGGAAGGGATTCAGGCAAGAATTCGCGAAGAGCGACGGCTGCTGTTGCGCCTCCTGACTCGTAAAGTGGGTGATATTCCTGAAGACTATCGCACTCGGATTGACCAACTAGAGTCTTCCCAAGTAGAAGCATTAATGGAGGCATTGCTAGATTTTGAACGGCTCGATAATCTAGCATATTGGCTGACAGAGCATGATTCACAGGATGAAGACTCTGAGACAGGCAGCGAGGTGGACTAATTTGTGAGTTGAGGTGCGATCGCACCTCTTTACTGTCGTGATCGCTTCAATTTTGCGATCTTATTGCTGCTGCCAGTGCAGAAATTGCCAGTTCTGGATTGGTGCTATGCAACCCAACGCCTTACTGAGGTTGAATGGCCAGACTTGCGCTCAGTTGGCTCAAGGTCGGTTTGAGCTTTTCTGATGTCTTAAAAGGCTTGTATATCGAGGCGTATAGCCATTTAGAGATAGCAGTGATGATCCTTATACACAGTCAAGCGAGACCTTTGCAGCACGAAGGTTTCGCTTTTTTCATGGCAGATTTTTTCATGGCAGAAAGAATTTGAAGCTCACCCAGGGTGTCTTCTGAGCATTGTGAGACCCAGGTGCACAGTGGACACAAGCATCAGCCTATACCAGAGTTTTCTACGCCTTGAGCCTTTTTATTCGAGCGGTGAGGGCAGCGACTTTTTCTTGCTCTAGCGTCAGCCTCTCTTGGGCTAATGTGAGCTTTTCCTGGGCCAGGGCTAGCTTTTCTTGCGTGAGCTCTAGCTCAGCCTGCGCTTTATCAGCCATTTTTGCTTTGTCGATCAAACGGGTTAGGCGCTGGCTGGGGCTACCTTCCCCCCAGCGGGCTATGTCGTTGAGTTCAGCAAAGAGCTGCTTTTCTACAGAGACACTCAAACGTTCTCTGCCAGGTTCGGCCGCGTTGCGTGGTCGCCCATTGCTCTGGCTTCTGGGCGGCGGCTGGAAAGTAACCCGGTTGGCTTCTGCTGACACCCTGGCTGCTCTGGCCTGCAAAACGAGTAGCGCGATATGCTCTTCTGCGCTTCCCATGGGCGTTTTTCGTGTATATGTCAATGCCCCGGGCATTGGGTTTTGCTGAAAGTAGTTTCGAATAGCCGTTTCGTACTTAGCCAGCCAATGAGCCAGCGTAGAGGCTGGGTAATGGCTACATAACCATTCGACCTCTTCTTTGCACACAGCCTCGACAGCCCCAACATAGGTCGCTTGAGATAGGCGAGCCAGGAATGAAATAATCCGAACTTCAAGCGTTTCGTTAGATAGTCTTGACACTAAAGATTCTCGAAAACCCTCAACTTCCTCGGTCATCAGGCAAATTCCTTAGCTAACCATCTTACTCATTGATAAGAGACTTATTTTTATAATGCAAGGCTATTTGGGCACAAGTGCATGAAGATTCTGTATGTTGCCTTTGTGGATGTCTGCGTTTCAACACAATAGCTGCTTTTTAGGAGCCCCAAGCTGCATTGAGGTGGGTCTTCCTGCTCAGGGGGCGGCGATAGCTGGGGGCAAATAATGGATGCTTAGCCGTTGAGTATGAGATTGTCAACCTTTTTGTTGAATTTTTTGCGATCCGGACGCTTTTCTACAAATGTGATCCATAATTTTGGCAGCATGAGCTATGTGGCAGAGTTGACGTTGAATTGGACGTTGAATTAACAGTGCGAATTAACAGTGCGAATTAGCAGTGCAAATTGACAGTGTGTTTCCGTATGTTCACAACTATGGCAACCCAATCAAAATGGAAAAAACTGAAAGCCTCAAGTTAAATCCCATTAATGCTGTGCGCCCCCAACCCAAAGCCAATTACGGGACTAAAAAGCTCGTTATTCTAGAAAAAGACGAGGCTAACCTGGTGGGCTCTTCACTCAATCAAAACTACGTCCTGGGTGGACATATTGATCAAGATCCTCTGAACACATCGTTTGCGCCAGACAGCGAGCATGCCGAGGTTTTAATGTCAGGTGCTCAGGTCAACGCCTCTACTTTTATCGGACACTACCCTGGCCTCCATGCTGAAGCTTTAGATGCCGCCCATCCAACCGTTATTAATGAAAGTCGGTTTGTGCTGTCAAAGGGCAGTGGTTACAAACTGCAGGTGGTTTCACCGATCAAGACCCCTCTGACTGCATATCAGCCAGACTTAGTGGGTCAAGGGTCAAATTTAGTCAAAGCTAATTTTGGTCGAGCAGACTTAAGAGGAACCGATTTTACCGGATGTGATTTGACAGAGGCGAACTTCGCTGAGGCCAATTTGTGCGACTGTAACTTTACCTGCGCAGCCTTAACGAAGGCCAGTTTGAAGGGGGCCGACCTGTCGGGTGCTACCTTTGCGGGGGCCAATTTGTCTAAGGCTGATTTCACCGCTTCTGTGACCTCTGATGCAACAGACTTTAGCTATACCTATCTGGTGGGAGCCCGCTTTTACGTTGTCGGGGCCGAGAAAATTGCCTATGCGGGCTGCTTTCGAGGGGCAATTTTTACCGATGGGCAAAAGAGGTTAGAGGTTGCTAACGCTGACTTTAGTCGGATCTCTGGGCTCATTGATGGTCAATTTTCCTGCTATTACAAATGCGAAGTGGTTTTACCGCCTGAGGTTCGATGTGTGGCGACCAATCGATTTGTGGAGGCGAGGGAAAGCGCGACAGAGATGCAGGCAAAAGCATCGGATTCATCTTCTGGAGGTGGTTTCAGCGGCTCCGATCTCTGAATGTCTGATCTCTAAGCCTCTGAGCTTTGAGCCTTCGCAGCTGCTGCGATAGGGCAGCAGCTGCCTGATTATTCCGCTTTGGTTGGGTGTTTTCTAACCCTTTGAGGATTGCGATCGCAGCTGCTGTGATTCATGTCTGCTGACCTTTCCCAACTGTTGATATCTCGGGCGCTGTCTTAGCCCTATCAGAGCAGCAGGGCAGCGTGCTTGTAGGGGCTATGATGCCGTTCTTGATCAATTTCTCTGGCTCGACTTAAATCAGTCGAGGCGCTACAAGGTGGTTTAGGATTGCATATAAGCGGTTAATCGGGTCTAAGCTTAGCGCTTATGGGTCATGGGTTAGGGATGGTCGATGTTGATATTAGTTTGCCAGAGCTCTTTGGGTTGAGTGCCAATGTGCTATTTGGTGCAGTTGTTTTTTTGAGTTTTTTACTGGCATCGGGGCTGTCTTATCTCAAACTGTCTACCGTGTTTGCTTCGCTGACCTCTGGGGCGAGCTCTATAGATAACCAAAAGGTTTATCAGGATGTCGTTGCGCCCTATCAGGGGTGGTTAAACTGGGTAATTGTCTTGAGCGGGGTTGACCTGATTATTTTGGCAATTCCTGCCTCGGCTCGGTTGAAGCTTCTGGAATTTCCTTTAGGGGGACTGATTGCGCTGAATGTCAGCTTTCTCGGGTTCAACCTGCTCAAAGAACTCTTTGATGTCTATCTATTAAGCGCTGCCCTAGATAACGAGCAAAAAATCAATACTGAGCTGCTCGTTTTGGCCAAGTTTGTATTCAATGCGGTACTTGTTCTAATCGTTGTATTTATCTTTGCCCAGACGCATCAGATCAATGTGCTGGGTTTGATTGCCAGCTTGGGGGTCGGCGGGGTTGCGATCGCATTCGCGTCTCAAAAGGTTTTAGAACAGATATTATGGAGCATTGTCCTTTATATCGACCGACCTTTTATCGTCGATGACTAT
>JBCBZL010000093.1:0-15111 GCA_039815385.1 Cyanobacteria bacterium P01_A01_bin.114 | reverse complement strand
CAACTTCATGTTTGCCGTCACGGACAAGGACGGCGCGTTGATCGCAGGCCTCAAAGGGGAAATCGCATTTCAAACAGCCCATGTCGCCGAACTTTGGGTCGATGAGGCGCTGCGCGGCCAAGGCGTTGGCGCGCAACTTCTGGCCAAAGCAGACGAGCACGCCCGCGCCCAAGGCTGCACCCGCATCCAAATCGAAACCCGCAACCCAAATGCCCGCCGACTGTACGCGGCGCAGGGCTATAAGCTTTTCGGCGAAATCCCAAATTTCGACGGCCCCCACAGCCTCGTCTACATGATCAAGGACCTGTGATGGGGCGGCGGGAGGGCGACGTCGCGCCAGCGACGAGTGCACCCGCCGACCTGCCCCGGATTGCGCTGTCGGTGCGGCAACCGTCGGCCTGGGCGATCATCGCAGGACACAAACCGATCGAGAACCGCTCGCTGGGCTCCATCCGTGCGGGCCGCATGCACCCGCGTCGCATCGCCCTGCACGCCGCCGCAGGCCTGAAGGAAGAGGAATTCCGCTACCTCTACTGGCGCCTCGAACGCCACGGCGTTGCCTGCCCACACCCGGTTGAACAGCATACTTATCGTCGGTAGGCTCTGGCAGAGGCGCTGATCCAAATCGCAGCTCCGGTTACCAGCGGGATTAGGGCCGCCACTCCCCCGGACAATAAGGGATGGTCTCTCAACGTGGGCAAGGAAAGCATTGCCCCCATCACCAGCGCACAATACAGCAGACCTGCGAAGGGAATTATTAACAGGGTGATAATGATCGATCGATCTGAAGACTCCATCATCGGTGACCACTAGACGCTCATACCAGCGTAGCCCACCCCCACGGGGTTTGTAGATGAGATAGACGGGCTGGCAGGGCGGTTATTCCTGGCTTTCTGGTGGATGACACGCCTGCCAGTGGCGGGCAATCTCAAGGCGGCGACAAACCCAGACCCGGTCATGGCCTTGCACATAGTCTAAAAACCTGGCCAGAGCAGCGGCCCGCCCCGGTCGCCCAGACAGCCGACAGTGCAAACCCACGCTCATCATCTTGGGAGCGGTTTCGCCCTCGGCGTAGAGCACGTCAAAGGCATCGCGCAGGTAGGCAAAAAACTGATCGCCTGAGTTAAACCCCTGATACGTGGCAAATCGCATGTCGTTGTTATCCAGCGTGTAGGGAATCACCAGATGGGGCTGGCTATAGTCGTAGACCCAGTAGGGCAAATCGTCGGCGTAGCTATCAGCATCATAGAGAAATCCCCCTTCCTCAACTACTAGCCGTCGCGTATTGGGGCTGAGACGCCCCTGATAAAACCCGAGCGGACGGCTGCCGATGACCTGGGTGTGGATTTCAACAGCTTTACGAATGTGCTCTCGCTCGGTCTCTTCACCCACGTACTGATAGTCAATCCAGCGGTAGCCGTGGCTGGCCACTTCCCACCCCGCCTCGACCATGGCTTTGCCTGCGGTCGGGTTGCGCTCTAGCGCCATCGCCACCGCATAGACAGTAACCGGCAGATGGCGCTCGGTAAACAGCCGGTGCAGCCGCCAAAAACCGGCTCGACTGCCGTACTCATACATCGACTCCATATTCAGATTACGCACCCCCGGCAGCGGCTCGGCCCCGATGATCTCAGACAGAAACGCTTCTGAAGCCGCGTCGCCGTGCAGGATACAGTTTTCGCCCCCTTCTTCGTAGTTGATCACAAACTGCAGAGCCAATTGTGCGTTGTTAGGCCACTGGGGATGGATGGGGGTTTGACCATAGCCAATCAGGTCGCGGGGATAGGTTGAAGACATGGTGATGAAGGCGAAGAAATTCAGAATGGTCTTGTAAGGTTAATACAAATGAATACCACGCCTGAATACCACGCCCTGGTTTATGACAAACTCTACGGCGAACTATGCGATCAAAACGATGACCCGCCGCGAGTTAGACCTCGTGATTGGCTGGGCTGCTGCAGAAGGGTGGAACCCAGGGCTGCATGATGCCGACTGCTTCTATGCGGCCGATCCCAATGGATTTTTGGTAGGCGTGCTTAACGGTGAGCCCATTGCCTCACTCTCAGCAGTTAAGTACGGCAAGTCGTTTGGCTTTATTGGGTTTTACATCGTGAAACCCGATTTTCGCGGCATGGGGTACGGCCTCAAGCTTTGGCAAGCGGGGCTGAAATCTTTACAGAGTCGAAATATTGGCCTGGATGGCGTGGTGGCCCAGCAAGAGAACTACATCAAGTCTGGTTTCAACTTGGCCTACCGAAATATTCGCTATGAGGGTCACGGCGATGGGATAGTGGCAGAGACCCCTGACTATTTGGTGCCGCTCTCATTGCTGCCCATCGAGACCATTATCGAATATGACCGACCCTTTTTCCCGGATGATCGCTCACAGTTTCTCAGTTGTTGGGTGGCTCAACCAGGTAGTGATGCGATCGCGCTCATGCATTATGGTTCCCTCGCGGGCTACGGCGTCCTCAGACCTTGCCGAACAGGTCATAAAATTGGCCCCTTGTTTGCCGATAGACCTCAATTTGCGGAGACTCTTTTTTTGGCCCTAAAGGCTAAGGTTCCGGCTGGCATGCCCTTTTATCTGGATGTGCCTGAGACTAACCTCCACGCAGTTGAGCTGGCAAACCGCTATCAAATGAACAGCATGTTTGAGACCGCCCGGATGTACACGCAGGATCAACCCGATCTTTCCTTAGCTCGCACCTTTGGGGTAACGACTTTTGAATTAGGTTAAAGCGGCGAGAGCAAACGTCTCCGTACTACGATAATTCATATATTGAGCCAGTAAACTCTATGCTCGACTTCAAAAACCTTCAGTCAGATATCGCCTCCTTGCCAGAGGACGCCCAGCAACTCATCCTTGATTTCGTCGGGCTCCTGCAGCGTTATCAAAGCCACCCTGCTCCCCCTCATCAGCCGATCAGTTTTACCGATCAACCCTTTGTTGGCATGTGGAGCGATGTTCCCGAAATGCAAGACAGCACGGCGTGGATTAGACAAACCCGTCAAAATTTGCAGCGTTACTAGAAATAAAACTAAATTTGTTGCATGTGAATCGATGACAGATAACGAATTGCTTCATGTTATTGAAACTGTTGCCGAGGAGGTGGAAGTACTAAATCTTTTTGGTGAAAACCTGAAAGTTCTGCCATCGGAAATTGGACAGCTCAAAAATTTGCGAACACTCTACCTCCGCTATACTTGCCTGGATAGTATGCCGCCTGAGATTGAGCAGCTCACAAACTTACAATCCTTCTACATCAGCAACAACCAATTGAGCAGTCTACCATCTGAGATTGGACAGCTCAGGAGTTTGCAAACGCTCCATCACTCCGAAAAGTGATTATTCTCAAACCCGAATGGGGTACCGGTGCCGTCTATAAAGTTTTGGATGATACCAAGGTGATTAACAACCGGGGGTACTTCAGCCGTAATCAACTCGACCAAATCTGGCAAGATTCACAATATGCTGATATGCGTAATGAACTACTGCAGCTCATGCTCAGGTTTAAGCTCTGTTACGAAATCTCCAACTGTCCTGACACATATATTGCGCCTAACCTTCTTTCCCTAGAGAAACCTGACTATATTTGGAATGAGCACCAAAATTTGATTCTTCGTTACGACTACGACTTCATGCCCAAGGGAATTCTCACCCGCTTCATTGTCGAGATGCATCTCTGGATTGAAGAACAAACCCTGGTCTGGAAAAGCGGTGTGGTTCTGGCTAAAGACAACACCCGCGCCGAGGTGATTGAACACTGCAGCCAGCGCAAAATTGAAATTCGGGTATCTGGCCAGCGCAAAAAAGAGCTTCTGGCGGTCATTACCCACGAATTCGAGAAGATTCATCAAACCTACGAACGGCTGCAATATAAAACCCTGATTCCCTGCAACTGTCTTGAATGTGAGGGAACCCAGGCTCCCCAACTTTATCCTCTAGATGTGCTCCGACGATTTTTAGACCAGCGTCAGCCCATTCAGTGTCAGAAGAGTTTTGCCATGGTGGATGTGCGATCGCTCATCGATGATGCGGGCATTCAATCTGAATTTGACCCAAATGCCGAGCCCCTACAGCGCGAACTTGACTATCAAAGAGAACAAGCCTTAAATCGTTCGATGACGCCCGTGGTCAAATCTGTGAAGCGCGATCGCATCTTCATTAGCTACAGCCACCAAGACGCTGAATGGCTCAAAAAATTACAAACCTTTCTAAAACCCATGGTGCGTCAGGGTACGATTTCAGTTTGGGACGATACCCAAATTGAACCCGGCGCAGACTGGCGCAAAGATATTGAAACCGCCCTGGCTGCTGCCAAGGTAGCCGTATTGCTGGTTAGTCAGGACTTCTTAGCCTCAGACTTTATCCATAAAAACGAACTCCCCCCGCTGCTGGATGCCGCTGAAAACAAAGGGCTGACCATCATTTGGGTGCCCATCAGCTATAGCACCTATGAAGACAGCGCCATTGAGAAATATCAGGCTGCCCATTCTCCCAATCATCCCCTTGAAAGCCTTACCCCTGCTAACCAAAAGAAAGCCTTAGTCAACATCTGCAAAGCCATCAAAAACGCTGCCAACAGCTAGCGTGTCATGTATTGAGAAAGGTGCCTCCCGCCGGGAAATACGACAGCTCCCTGGTCACACAGAAGCCCTTGACTTTCTGGAAAAACACTATTCGCGATCGCACCCAAGAGACCTTCAAAGAAATCCGCGATGGCTATGGAGATTGGCACGGCTTTATCCTACAATTCACCTACTCTGCACACCAGGGCAGATAAGGAATCTGCAATTATTAGAAAAACGCCCTCTCTCCCTCTCTCCCTCTCTCCCCTGCCCCCTCTGCCCCCCCTGCTCATCCTCTGCGGGCACTTTATCTTCGTGACAATCCCTAAGAGTGCAGCTCAACATTGTTTGTGACAGTAGGCTACCCTGACCTGCGGTTACAATAGTGGGTAGTGCCTAAAATTGATCATGGTTGTCAATCGCCCCTATGTTGAGCAAACCGACCCGCCACGTTCCCCGCGTGAAACGCTGCCAACCATGTATGATTTGCCTAGCGAAGATCCCAACGAACCCGGTTTGCCTGACGAATATCATGATTTACAACCTGAGCTACTGAGTGTCACCCTACGACTCAACGAGTATAGTGCCGATGAGTTTTTTACTGGCACAGACCTGAATCTCTACTACGATATTCGCCATCCCCAATGGTACAAGCGCCCAGATTGGTTTCTCTCTCTGGGTGTGCCGCGCCTTTACGACAATCACGATTTACGTTTGAGCTACGTCATATGGCAAGAAGGGGTGAGTCCGCTAATTGTTGTTGAGTTACTTTCCCCCGGCACTGAGCAAGAAGACCTGGGCCAGACCCAGCGCGGTGACGGTAAACCCCCTACAAAATGGGAAGTTTACGAGCAAATTCTCAGAATCCCGTATTACGTTGTCTACAGTCGCTATACCGATCAGCTGCGTGCGTTTGGCCTCAGAAATGCACGATATCAAGAAATCGACATTCCTGACCAAAAACTTTGGCTACCTGAGCTCAAGCTAGGATTGGGGACATGGCATGGCCTTTACAAAGGCATCGAACGCGACTGGCTACGCTGGTACGGTGAAGGCGGCCAATGGATACTTACTGACACCGAGCGTCTGGTTAGAGAAAGTCAGAGAGCTGAGCAAGAAAGTCAGAGAGCTGAGCAAGCCGAAGTGAAACTATCAAAGCTTTTATCCAAACTGCAAGAACAAGGCATCGACCCTGATGATTTATTGAATTCTTAGCTCGACTTTGTCCAAATGGTTAGAGAGTTTCCCATGAAAGCACAGTAGTTACAGCGACTTTTCAAGCCTTTTGGCCATGTTGTTACCCTTTTGTAACGTATGGAAAATACCTCAACAAGAGCTAGAACCCTGAATTTACCGTTCTGTAACGGTTGTACGAATGGATAAAGTCGAGCTTAGAGGCTTACCATTCTTCATCATAGTCAGGATATTGGGGCGGCGCTTCGCCATGAACTTCAATGATTTCTCCCAGTGATTTGCCAGACTTAGGCCGACGTTTTTTAGCCTTTGTCTTTTTCGCAAAGCCCTTCTCCGGTTCCGGTTCGGGTTCCGGTTCAACCGTTTCTAATTTCACCTCAAACTTCCACCAGTCGCCAAAGTCAAATATATATTCCATCTCGCCCCCTTCAGCTAGGGGCAAGCTGCCGATTTGAACCTCGCTGGTAAAAAGTTCACCATCTGAATAAGGGCACATTGCCTCCACCTTTCGACCTACCTCGTTGGTGTAATTGAACATAAACAGATGGTCAGAATCAAAATCTACAGAATCCAGAATCAGGCCACTCAGATGAGACAGGGTGGCCTCTCCAGAAATCGCAAGGCGTCGCCAGATTTCACCCAAAGACACTTTAAAGATATAGCGTCCGGGACGAAATGGCTGGCTGGGTAACGTCAAACTCTTTTGCCATTCTGGAAAGTAGGGTTGTAGAAAAGGCTGTAGCTCATTGAAGGGGATGGCTGGATCGGTCTCAGAGGCCCAGCTCAGGTTATTGGTCAGATATGCCTGTGTGATCAAAGCCATTAGAGCCTTGCCCCAGGGAAGTGCCTCCATACTTTTAAGGCGAAAACCTTTGCCCGCCTCCGGCTTGCCAGCGGTTAATTTGAGCAGGCCAAACATCTCCATCAGGGCGATATTGTGGAGCCCTGGTCGATAAACAAGGTGATCTTGATCTGTGTATTTTGAGTAGGTATGTTTTGTCTTTTTCGCGATATTTGCCCAAGTTTGGATGCAGCGATCGCCCTCAGTAAAGGCTCCCGAACGATCATCCCCTAGCATTTCGGCGTGACCGCGAACCAGCCAGGCTTCTAAGAGGGTGCAGTAGCGTTCAGTCGGGTTGAATTGCTGCCAGGCGTCATGGATGGTGGGATTTAGAACCAGCTGATGCTGTTTGCCCTGAGCGACAACATTGACGATGCCCGTGGCTCTTAACAGCAAGTACAGACCATGGATAGGGGGGTAGGATTTTTGCTGGGGCCGCTTGAGGTCAAGCTCGGTGGGCTTACTCAGGCGCTGATTGATCTCTGTCAGCAGCTTGAGAGAAATCTGATGGCGTTTTCCACTGATGGCAATGCCCTTTGAGCCGATCAAATCTAACAGGGTTTGAAAATCTTGTAGGATGCTGCCTGGTTCAGTTTCAGTAATGGTTTGGGCCTGTAGCAGAGCGCTAGCTTCCTCTGACAGAGTTGGCACATCTTCTACACGCTCGCCCATCATCGTGGCCTGGAGTGGGGGAGCAAACTCTTGATCTAATTCTGGTGATGAATTTGTTCCAGTCTGGTTAGGCAGGGCTTGCTTGGCGGCTTTAAGAATACTCCCCATCAACTCTGCTGGGTTAACCATTTCGCCAACCTCTGGCAGCTCTACCCCAAGCTGATCCAGCATTTGCTGAACCTCTGGCGGCGGGGCCACCATGGGATATTTGGGAGACAGTGGTTGAAGGGGCGGCCTCGCTGGGGGATTGGCCCTAATATTCTGGTTATATTCTGCTTGAAAGGCTTTCATGCCTTCCTCTGTGGTCATGTCATAGCCTGCCTGTATCCCTTGCAGCATAAAGTTCTTGGCGATGCCACCCCGCCCTGGGTCAAACATCCAGTCGCGAAATTTGGCTTGGATAGACAGCAGATATTTTGCGATCGCACCCGCACTGCGCAGCCTGTATGCCTGCTTCAAAAAGGTCCAAAACGCCACCAGCTCAGGAATCGCATCGTCGGTTTCGCTAGGGTCAAGCAGGGTGAGCTTGCGGGGCAGAATATACTCCATCACCTGCTGCACATCGCCCTTGGTCATCTTAGGCAGGGTCATCTCGCCATAGAGATAGGCCATCTCGATGAAGGTGCCAATCCAGCCGCCCCCATCGGGGTGGTTTTTGACATAAGCCTGCCCAGTTTCTGAGGCTACAAACTGATCAATCGCGTCTTCGATATATTCATCGAGCAAGGGTTCGACATCATCATAGGAGAGATTGTCAAGCAGGCGAATATTAAAGGTCATGGGGGTCTCTGTTGAATTCGAAAAGGTCTGGCTGAGGCAGGTGTTAAGTGTTAAGTAATTAGATGCAAGGTGGCATCCTTACTCTTTGGCCTACTCCAAGGATATTGCTCAGTCAACCAGTTCTCAACCCTTAGCAATAGCGAAAGAGTTGGGATACATCGGTAACATGGGGCTGCCGTTTGTGCTGTTCTCTTTAGGAGATGCTGGCCTAGAAAGGGCCGTTATCTATCTGGTGGGCTCAAGCCTGATGATTGCCAGCGTATTCCCGATTGTGCTGAAGGGGGCCGGTATCCGAGCTGGGTTGAACCTGACCCTGCGTCTGCCGGTGTTTTGGGCAACCCTGGCAGGGCTGGCTCTGCAGGTCTGGAGAGCCACATTGCCTTTGCCAGTTGAGCGAGGGATGACGCTCTTGGCGCGCGGGGCAATCCCGATGGCGCTGCTGACGTTGGGGATACAGCTGTCGCAGACGCAATTTGTCTTTGGGGTCTATGAGCTGTTTGGTTCGGTGCTTAGACTGGTGATATCGCCGCTGATGGCCTATGGCATGGGGCGACTGTTCAGTTTGGATGGCTTAAACTTACAGGTACTGGTGCTACAGCCAGCGATGCTGGTGGCGGTCAATTCCCTAATTTGGGTCACTGAGCTGGGCGGCGATCCTGTTCGGGTCGCCAGAACCATTGTGCTTTCTACCCTGCTGAGTTTCTTGACCCTGCCAGTGGTGCTGCGGCTGAGCGCGCTTTGACAATTTTTAGGGACAATTTTTAGGACGCGGGCTTATGCATTTACGAGGAACCCTCGAGACACTCTCTTTAAGATTGGCACCCGGTTCAGATATCTATCAGGAATTGAGAAACCTGACCAAACAAGAGAAGCTGGGGGCGGGCATTGTCCTGAGCGCGGTCGGCAGCTTATCTAAGACACGGCTGAGATTTGCAGATCAAGAAACGCCTACAGACTTAGGAGGCAAACATGAAATTTTGTCTCTGACGGGTACGCTGGGGGAAGATGGCCTGCATTTGCATATGGCGGTTGCCAATGCCCAAGGGGAGTGTCGTGGCGGGCATGTTGTTGAAGGTTGTCGAGTTTACACGACCCTGGAGTTGGTCATTGCAATCATTCCTGAGGCCAGATTTGATCGAGTTGTTGACCCAGCGACAGGGTATCGAGAATTGGTGATTGTCGCACCTAATCGCCAGTTAGAAACTTAAGATAAGCCTGACTCATTTCTTGAACAGTTGTAGATAGCACGACCGGATGGCGCGACCTGGGGCTCGAGGGGAGCCTGTTTAATCGCTTCAGGATAGACAAACTGGGCGAGGGCGACTTCGCCAGGGGTGGCGTAGGAGCCTGGCGATTTTACAATGAACCTGGTCGGCATTAGGCGGCTTCAGAGTGACCAGGGCGGCGTAGGTTTCTAAGAAGGCAGCTTTGGGGCTGGCAATATTACCGCCGTGGCCGTTGATGCCGTAGCCGTTGATAAAGTAAAACGTTAATATTTCAGATCCCCCGCCTCCTTACTCCTGACTAAATGTCTCAGCTTGAGTTAGACGCCCTAAAATAGATTGAGCCGCTTCCGTTCTAACACCCATGAGTGCAGCTGTAGACTTTCTAGATGAATTTGATATCGTCGTCGTCGGGGCGGGCCATTCTGGCTGTGAGGCAGCGCTGGCCTCGGCTCGGCTGGGCTGCCGTACGCTGCTGCTCACCCTAAACTTAGACCGGATTGCCTGGCAGCCCTGTAACCCGGCGGTGGGTGGCCCGGCCAAGTCTCAGCTGACCCATGAGGTCGATGCCCTGGGGGGCGAAATCGGCAAGATGGCCGATCGCACCTATCTGCAAAAGCGGGTTTTGAATAGCTCGCGGGGACCTGCCGTTTGGGCGCTGCGGGCGCAGACTGACAAGCGCGAGTACGCGACTGTGATGAAAACCATCGTCGAGAACCAGGAAAACCTGGTGCTGCGCGAAGGCATGGCGACGGACCTGGTGCTGGGGGACAACGATGAAGTGATCGGTGTCGAGACCTATTTTGGCGTAGCCTTTGGTTGCAAAGCCGTGATTCTCACCACCGGGACGTTTCTGGGTGGCATCATTTGGGTCGGCAAGAAGTCGATGCCGGCGGGGCGGGCAGGGGAATTTGCGGCTACCGGGCTGACTGAGACATTAAATAAGCTTGGGTTTGAGACCGGACGTTTGAAGACAGGCACCCCGGCTCGGGTAGACCGCCGTTCGATTAACTTTGACGTGCTAGAGCGACAGCCCAGCGACACGGATGTGCGCTGGTTTAGCTTTGACCCTGAGGTGTGGGTCGAGCGCGAGCCGATGGATTGTCACCTTACCCGCACTACAGCGGAAACGCATCAGATTATTCAAGAAAACCTACATCTGTCTCCCATTTACGGAGGCTGGGTCGAGTCTAAAGGGCCGCGCTACTGCCCCAGTATTGAAGACAAGATTGTGCGCTTTGCCGATAAAGAGAGTCATCAGATTTTCTTAGAGCCAGAGGGACGCACGATTCCGGAAATTTATGTGCAGGGATTCTCAACCGGTCTGCCGGAGAAAATTCAGCTGGCGATGCTGCGCAGTTTACCGGGGCTAGAGCGCTGTGACATGCTGCGACCGGCCTATGCGGTGGAGTATGACTTTTTGCCTGCGACCCAGTGCTACCCCACCCTAATGACCAAAAAAGTAGAGGGACTGTTTTGTGCTGGGCAAATCAACGGCACCACTGGCTACGAAGAGGCAGCAGCCCAGGGTTTTGTAGCGGGCGTCAACGCAGTGAGGTTTGTGCGAGGTGAAGAAATGATCATTTTCCCTCGCGAGGGTAGCTATGTTGGCACGCTAATCGACGATCTGTGTACAAAGGATCTGAGGGAACCTTACCGTATGCTCACATCGCGCTCGGAGTATCGTCTGATTTTGCGGTCAGACAATGCGGATCAGCGGCTAACTCCCCTGGGAAGAGAGATTGGTCTGATTGACGATCGGCGCTGGGCACTGTATACCCGCAAGCAAGAGAAGATTGCGGCTGAGAAAGAGCGGCTGCACGAGACTCGCGTAAAAGCTCATGAACCAGTCGGCAAAGAGATTATGGCCGATACCGGCCAGCGGATCAAAGATGCGATTACTCTGGCAGATTTGTTGCGGCGTCCTGGCTTTCATTACGCCAGTCTGGAACACTATGGTCTGGGGCAGCCCGATCTGGCGCGGGCGGAAAAAGAAGGAGCCGAGATTGATATTAAATACTCTGGCTACATTCAGCGTCAGGTGAAGCAGATTGAACAAGTCTCGAAACAAACCAACCGATCGCTGCCCCAAGATCTTGACTACATGACCATTGAGACCCTCTCGAAAGAGTCTAGAGAGAAATTGAACGCGATTAAACCGCTGACGGTGGGCCAGGCTACCCGGATTGGCGGGGTGAACCCAGCAGATATTAATGCGCTGCTGGTGTATTTGGAGGTGTGCGATCGCAAACAAAACAATGCCAAAGACACTACAGTTTCAAGTTCTCAATTTTGAGTTTTGAATTTTGAGTTAAAGCTGCTCAAACAAAACACAAATGCCCTACCGGGAGACGTTGTATACGTCTACAAAACTGAGAACTCAAAACTCAAAACTCCTCTAACCTCTCCAATTTCTCACCGCCCGCAATATTTTAGATACGCTACACTGGTTCGCTGTACCCTCATTGCGCTGTCCAACGACTCACTTATGAAAGCAACTCGGTCTAAAATACGCCTTGCTGGTCTAACGATAATGCTGTGTCTGAGTTTGCTAGGCTGCTCTAACGGGGCTAATTCACCCGCAGAGGAGGCAGACGCATCTCCAGGGAACGAACCTGAAGTCTCTGAGGAGGCCCTGGCTGATGCGCGGGCTGAGTGGGACGCTCGGCAGCAGCACATCGCGTCGGTACTGCAGGAAAAAACTCGGGCTGAGTTAATTGAGGGCTCTCCCACCAAGGGCTCTCCAGAAGCCGAGGTGGTGCTGTTTAAGTTTTCCGATTTTCAATGCCCCTACTGCGCCGTTGCCTCTGCCGACATGAAAACTTTCATGGACGATCGTGAGGACGTGCTCTATGTATACAAGCACTTTCCCCTGAATAGCATTCACCCAGAGGCCACGCCAGCCGCTAAGGCCACCTGGGCAGCCCAGCAGCAAGATCAGTTTTGGCTGTATCACGATGGGCTATTTGCTAATCAAGACCGCTTGGGCGAAGACCTATATGTAGAGCTGGCCGAGCAAATCGGGTTAGATGTTGAGCAGTTTGATCGCGATCGCAACAGTGACGCCGCCGCCACGGCTGTCGAAGCCGACCTACAGCTGGCACAAGACCTCCAGCTAGGCGGCACGCCCACTTTTTTGATGAACGATATTCTCATCCCCGGTGGTGCACCGCTTGAGTTTTTTGAAGAAGCCGCCGTCAGAATCCGAGAATATAATGCAGCCCAGAACGCAGCTTCAGATGAACAGGCTCAACCCAGCGAGTAACCAAGACTGGTAGTCCGTCACTGTGCAATATTCGGGTAATGGGTGAGTGCGCTGCGCTGGTGAATACGCTGCGCTAGTGAGTAGTGAAGACCTCATTGAACCTTTTCCCCTTTTCATCAGGGCCTTTATATCTGCGCAGTCTCCTTACTGCTCTTGAACCAGCCGCATGTAGTTGCGCTGGAGCTGAATATTAGACTCACCCATGCGATCGGCGAGATGCTTCTCAGCATCGCTCATTTCATGCCAAAACGCGCTGGCACGCCGGGCCGCAATCAGCTCTTCCCAAAGCTGCTTTAGCAAGTCAGCTGCCTGCGGAGTATCAGCCGCCAGGTCTTGATATAGCGCATCAAATTGGGCCTTAGCTTCCGGATGAGTCTTGAGGTCTTGAGCGAGTGCGATCGCACCTTCGAGGGCAATTTTGTACGCGTTAGAGGGTGATTTACTCATGATGTCTGTTACAAGTCTTTAAACTACTGCAAAATAATTATTGCCGTAAATCCAGGGCAAGCGCGTCTAACTATCTGCAGAAATTTGGCCTGTAGAAATTTGGCCTGCAGAAATTTGGCTGGCCACCATATTAGTAAACGGCCAGCATTAATCAACGGTCAGCACCGATTTGACCGGACGCTGTACTGGGTTACCATCGCTATCAAATTTGCCGTAGTAAGCAGTCCCATTGAACACCATAGAAGCAGAGCTGCCACCGTCCAGATTTAGACCTTTGACCACCCCCCGCTGCCGCATAAACTGAGCTAATTCGGCTAAGGTCATCCCCGCGCCAGGGTTTTGGGCCACCATAAACCAGACCACGCTGCCGTCTGCTTTGATGCCGACGGCGGTGCGAGCATTGCGAGACTCGGAGCCGATGGCATCGCGGATGAGGGCACCGTCAGCATAGTCTGTAAACCCCTCAACATAAGCAGTATTCTCAGGCAGTAGCTGCGGCCCAGCCCCGACTGCCTCGACCAGAGTGCAGTTTTCGGGGGCGGGGGCCTCGTGCGGGGTGATGTCGTAGCGAGGCTCTCCGGCGCAGTCATAGCGGCGAAATTCAGACCGGTTGAAAATCTGGGAAAGATACGGCGCAAGGTCAAGATTGCCTACCAACCTTTCATTCTCGGCGGGGTCAGCCACCGCTTCACCCTCAATCACAACATGGGAAGTAGTTTGCGCATTCTGAGGGTCAAAGAACCCGGCGTTGAGAATTGCAAAGGCATTTGTCTGTTCTGAAAATGTTTCCACGGTTTGGAGCCCATCGCTGACCGCTACCGATACAAGATAGGGTTGGGAAATCGCCAGCATATAAACCGTGGCACCATCGGCCTCGTGGGTTTCAAATCGTACAGCTGACGAAGACTCCCTTTCAGAGACGGGGTTGATCGGTTGGGCCACTGTTTTTATTACCGTTTTTGTCGCTGTTTTGGTCACAGGCGGGGGCGACGCCTCATATGTGAGCAGCACCAGCGCCAGACAGGCGGCGAGCAATCCCCCCTGAAGCAACCGAGAGCGACTGGGTTTCTGACGGTTCATCTATCCGGCTGCATTGCGTACACGCTCGCTATAGTCCTGAGTTCGCACCTGACGAAAGCCTGCAAACACAAGTTTTCGTACCCAGATGGGTAAATACGATAGCACCATTCCGACTTTCGTCTTCGAAGAGGCTGTGCCGATTTCTGCGAGCAGCTGTCGTCCCCGGTCAGACTCCCCCTTTTCGATCAGACGCAGGGCGAGTACCTGTTTCAGACTCGCCATTTTTGAGTGGCGCTGACGTTCTAAATCGGGCCGGTCTTTAAAGTCGTAGCTGCTGAGGCAAAAGAGCTTGGCTGAGAGAAAGTGAATATCTTGCTTGAGACTGGTTTGTCCGCCATGAAAGCGATATTCCATTAGCCGCTCGGGGATGAAATATCCGGTCTTACCCAGAATGGCAAGCCGCACCAGCAGGTCAAAATCTTCGCAGCCGTCGGCCTCAAATCGCATAAAGTCGGCTTCGGTCAGGCAGGCTTTGCGAAACAGCGTAGAGCCCACCTGCAAACTCTGGTGAACAAAAGTTTCACTCAGCAGATCGGCAATCACACCTTCGCCTAACCGATCTTTGCCCCACTTTGCTGAGTTAGCATCGGTCGCGGCTTGATCTCGCTCGTTGCGAGCATTGATCACCCAGTGGTCGGTACACACAAAATCAACGTCAGGATTTTGGTCTAACACCGCCACCGTTTTCTCTAGAAAGGTTGGCGTCACCGCATCATCGTCATCAAACTTGATGAAATACTCCCCTTGAGCAGCTTCAAACCCAGAGCGCATATTGCGGCTGCGTTTAATATTCTGCGCATGGCGAATGTAGCGAACCCGTGGGTCAGCCCACTGTTTAACCACCTCACGCGTGTTATCTGGAGAGGCATCATCGCAAATCAGTAGCTCAAAGTCACCGTAGGTCTGGGCCAGCACACTCTCAACGGCGTAGGGCAAAATGTGGGCGCGGTTGTAGGTGGGGACCTATCTAACCGACGGGCCCGAAGTGGTCGGTGCGTCACCGGCGTTACACGACCTGGCGGGCTGATTGAGCATGT
>JBCBZL010000290.1:0-6336 GCA_039815385.1 Cyanobacteria bacterium P01_A01_bin.114 | reverse complement strand
GGGGCGTTCCCTCAACCGCGTGTAGGGGGTGACGGGGGACGGGCGATAGGCGAAGGGCGTTAGCGATGCCATGCCCCTTGGGCTATAGGGTAGGGGCATTGCATGCAACGCCTGTACGGGGTGAAGGGTGAAGGGCGAAGGGGAATAGGAAGCGATCAGGCATACATATTTTTCCTAATTGCCTGCGGTATCCTGAACGTTTAGATTGTTTTGCTATTTGAGCATGCCAGACCCTAAAGGAACTGCCCAAGTATCTGCAAAACCCAAACTCCAAACTCAGAACTCAAAACTTAGAACTCAAAAATATGCTCCAAGCCATTCTCTTTGATCTAGATGGCACCCTGGCCCACACCGATCCGATTCATCTCAGCGTGTGGCAGTCAATGTTAGCTCCCTACGGGCTTGTCTTTGACGAAACTTTCTATAAAGCTAACTTTAGCGGTCGCCTCAACCCCGACATCGTCCGCGATCTGCTGCCGCAGCTCTCGCCAGCGGAAGGTGAGCAGCTTAGCACCGAAAAAGAGGCCCAGTTTCGAATGGCTGCTGCCGATCGGTTAAAGCCATTGCCAGGGCTGATGTCTGTGATTGCTTGGCTAAAGCGACAGCGACTGTTGAGCGCCATTGTCACCAACGCTCCTCGGCCCAATGCTGAGTTTATGATCCAAACCCTGCGACTCACAAATCTATTTGACACCGTGGTGATCAGCAGCGATTTGCCCCGAGGGAAGCCAGACCCGCTACCTTATCAAACGGCTCTTCAGCGTCTAGAGATTGAGCCTGCGCAGGCTGTGGTCTTTGAAGACTCTCCGTCGGGGATTAGGGCTGCGATCGCAGCAGGCATCACCACCGTCGGCGTCGCCACCACCTATACCTCAGACGAACTCTACAACCTCGGCGTAACCCTGGCCATTCAAGACTTTACAGATGAGCGACTCGAGGCGTTAGGGATCGGTGTTTAGAGGGCGAAGGGCGAAGGGGGAAGGGCGAAGGGTAAATTATTTCCCCCAATCAACCCGATAGATCCCTTCTGACCCATCCACAAATCGAACCCGAAAGGCTAGCCCCTGTCCGTGTAGGCCGTAGTGCCCCAACATTAGATTGCGAATCGGCTTGTCTTCTAAAATATCGCCCACGCCAATCACCTTGATCAGCTCATCTTTGCGCAAGATAAACAGCCCTAAGTGACCGTGGCTATCGCCCGCCAAAAAGGCAACCGCCTCACCCTCGACCGAAAAGGCATGAAACCGAGCAAAGGTTTCGAGACTGTCTGGAATCCGCGTCTGAGTATTCACCAGCGCCTCAAGGCCATCCGCCGTGAGCCGGTAAAGCCCCTGTTGAAAAACATTGCCTCGGCCACAGAAGATGACCTGGCCAGAGGCCACCAGCGGATCGCCAAAGGAGGTGAAGGTTCCAATACCATCAGGAATGGATGTTTGGGCCGTTGCAAAAGGGCTCAGCTCACCGTCTACAGAGTGATATAAACCCATTTGATAATGACTATCATGGGCTCGAAAAACCACATGACCGGTCTCTCCGTCAATGGCAGGTCGGCCTAAATCAGCAAAGGGCGTTGGGCAATCGGCCCCAGACTGACGGGTAATCATTTGTAGAGCACCGTCAACATAGCTAAAAATTCCTTTTTGCTGGTCAGACATCAGCCGTCCTAAAAAAGCAATCTTGCCTGCCTGCACCGACGGATTGCTGAAATTGATGAAGCCATCATCGTTGGCTAGAATGGGCTGCTCAGTCAGCAGCAAGGGTTTGACCGCCTGGCCGCCTTCTACGGCACCAGCTGCATCAGCACCCGCCGTCAAATCAGCTTGAAAGATGGCGTTTTGCCCAACCTGGGTTTGCCCACAAAATAAAACCTTCGTAGGCCCATCAAAGGCGGGAGCCGCCCCAAAATGTGCAATCGGAGCGCTGCCACCCGGTACTGACTGATGGGCACTGACTGCCGTCTTAACCGCGTGCCAATCAGCGCAGTAGATCGCTGTTGTGGCCAACGTCTGCCCCCAAAACACGACGGTGTCACCCCACAGGGCCGCCTGGGTCAGGCCCAGGCTGCTCAAGCGATTGCGGTCTCCTGACGGTGAGGCTAAGACCTCGACTAGACGGGTAAACTCTAGACCTGAGGTGGGTGCAGTTTCTGTTTTTGGGGCTGGCGTCTGCCGCCAGGCTGAGGGTAAAAAGCTGTCTAAAAAAGACGCCGTCTGAGATGGGTTAGGGTTCATGAAAATAACCTGATGGCTGTCAAAGCGAAATGCTTAGAGCGAAATGCTTAGACTGCTCTGCCGACTAACCAGGAAGAACACGGGTCTGCAAGGGCAGCACGCCCCCTCAGACATTATTAAGTAGTTTTACGCTTCTAGACTATCCTGCTCAGGGGAAAAACAAATGTCAAGAATGACCCTAAACCCCCATTCTTAGCAGAAGCCCTCAAATCGTGTCTGTCTGGGTTCCAGTCGGTAGTTCTAGAGTATCGCCCACCGCATCTCCGGTGTGAAAAGCGGCTAGCAAGACATCGCTCGTTTTACCCCAGCCGATGGTGCCTTGGCAGTCTAGGCTAATCGCACCAAAGTCACGCCCATTTTGGGTGGCCTCGGCAAACGACCGCTCGAGCGCCTGCTGCAGCGACAGCCCATCGCTGACCCGAATCACCAATCGCGCCGCCAGACATTCATCAATGATGTCTTCTCCAATACCGGTACAGCTAACCCCGGCCTTACTATTGGCGTAGTTACCCGCAGGCATGGCCGAATCACTCACTCGGCCAATCTGCTCAAGCCCCTTGCCGCCAGTCGAGGTGCCCGCCGCAATCTGGCCCCTGCTATCGAGGGCAACCACACCGATGGTGCCGTGCCGTGATCCCCCTGACTCGGCCACTAGCCCATCAGGCTCGGCCACAACCCCCGCCATCGCTTTACTGAAATTGCCCTGGCGTTCCTGCATCCATTCGTTTAAGCGCAGATCTGTGACGGGGTCGAATACCGGCATTTCTAACCGTCGCGCTAGCTCAGCTGCGCCGTAGTCAGACAGCACTCGATCGGTTTGCTGTTGCAAAAACGCCGCCATCTCGATCGGGTGCTCAATCCGCGATACGTTGATCACACCGCCAAAAGCCTGAGTCGCGCCGTCCATAAGGGCCGCACTCATCCGAACCTGCCCATCTGATTGCAGCACCGAGCCCTTGCCGGCGTTAAACCGGGGATGATCTTCAAGGCGACGGCAGCCGTAAATCACCGCCGTCTTTGCGTCGGCCCCAGCCTGCAGTTTGTCATAGGTCTCTGCCACAATCGCGTGCAGCGCCTGACGCACGGCGATTAGCCCGCCTTTATCTTTCAGAGAGCTGCCCGCACCGCCATGAATGATCAGCTTGGGTTGGGTGTCTGTTGGCATAAGATTGAGTCTGTGTGTGGAAGGGTGGGAAAGGTGGCGGGATGCGTAGGGTACCGTTCAACATAACCGATCCATGATCATGACTATAAGCATCGTCAACCAGCGCACCGTTTGAGAGCGTAGCAAAGGAAACAGGAAATAGGTGAAATTAGAGGTTACAGATGATTATTGTATGACAGGCCATTCCAAAACAGGGCAGGCTGTCAGGGTATCAAAATTTGCCGAACAGCGTTAGCAACACGCTCAGCAAGACAGTCTGCCCCATAATCGCAATCACCCCCCAGAGGAGAAGCTGCCAGCGATAGTGAGTCCACAAATCGATCAGCGCCGCTTTAATCAGCGCTTCGGTGACCTGCTTAACTTCCTCAATCACCGCTTCACTTTTACCTTCCATCGCTTTGATGGCATCCTCACTCTGGGCATGCAGCGCCCGGATAGACTGCTCTCCTTGGCCTCTAACGTCTTCGATCGAAGCGGCCCCTAAAGATTGAATATCATCGATCACTTCCTGACTTTGAACTTTAAGCTCCGCAATCAGGGCTTCACTCAGCGATCGCACTTCACCAATCGCCCCCTGACTTTTATCTTGAACCTTGTTTAGCGCATCGCGAATTGATGTCGATAAATCAACCATGGGGGCTCCTATGGGGTGGGGGTGATGGGTGGTGGGTAGTAGGGGGTAGGTGGTGGAGTAGTGGGTGGTGGGTGAACCTAAAACCAGAATCTAAAACCTAGAACCTATGATGGTCTTTAATATAGGATGATCGAGACACTGCTTAACGGTTTGCAAAGATTGCCATGCCCACCTGGATCAAAGAAACAGACCAAGCGTTCTACCTGATGGACGGCAACTTTTATATTGACAAGCTGCAAAAGCAGCCTCGTCCGACTGGTGTGGGTGAAGCTGGGGAAAAGACAGTTTTCCTTGACAAACTCAGAACCTGGTTGACCCAGCTCGACGAGCCCCCCGGTGCGATGGTAATCGCGACCTGCCTCAATGCCGAAGAACCCACCGCTCGACCTACCATTGAGATCACCCAAAAACCGGATGCGGTAATGGTGGGCGAAGAAGTCATTATTAAAGGGCGCATGCCTGCCTATGTGGGAGACCCGATCGACCTGTATGCCGAGGTTGGCGGCGTTTTTTATCTACAAACCCGAGACCCCGCTAAAAAGCCCAAAGTCCAGGAAGACGGCACGTTTGATCTCCGATTTCGGTTCTTCAGCCCCGGTAATCGACGCCTTAAGCTGGAGATCGGCCCCCTCAGCGAAATTTTTGCCGTCACAGTTCGCGCTGGCTTTCGGATTACAAATATCCCCTCATCGGCCACAGCAGGGGAAGTTTTTAATATTGTCGGCTCTGCTCCGCTAGACGACGTGGGTAAAGTGGTGCAGCTCTTCGTCGATGACCGCCTGCAACCCTCCTCGTCAAAAGTGCAAAGTAACGGCACCTGGCGGATTCGATTTGGCCTCTATGGCCTGGGCAATCGACGTCTGAAATTGGTGGTCGGCATCAGCAGCGAAACCAAGGTCGTTAAGATCGCCCTGCGGTCGATTTTTCCTAATTTTACCGTGCCTGAAAGGCAGCTGCGCAGAGAAACCGGATATCCCACCACCCTCTCGCCTGTGATCGGCAGTGTGACTTTTACGGGCGGTTTTATGGAGCCCCACGGTCACAGCTTCAAATCAACTAAATATGCAATTTTTGACGCCAGCCCCAACCGCATTCAAACGTTGCCCTCTAGCGATCGCAACCTGGGGGTTGACTACGTAGTCACCACCAGCGGCAAGCCCATCCGCAACTGGTATCCCGGTCGGGTCACCCAGGTCGGCAACGAAGGCGGCTATGGGCTCCGCTGCCACGTCGCCTTTGCCTACTCCTACGTTTATGGCGGTCGGTCTTACCCGGTTAGAGGGGCCTACGCCCACGCCGCTAGCTTTTCAGTCAAAGTTGGCGACTTTGTCAAGCAAGGTCAAACCGTTGGCGTCATGGGCAACACCGGGGCAAGCCAAGGCCCCCACGTTGACTTTCGCCTGTGGATTTACGTCAATGGCAGAATCATTGACCTCAGCCCAAATGCGTTTGAGGCACACCTGAGAAAGGTCGAAAATAACTAACAATAACTAACCCCAAACTATCCGCCCGCCTGACCTTTTCTCCGTCGGCACCGTTCTGAACAATACTTCACCTCGTCCCAACACTCAGCCCACTTTTTGCGCCAGCTAAACGGACGCTGACAAACCGGGCAAATTTTACTGGGCAGATCAGATTTTGAACGCTGTCGAGCCATTGAGAATTTGTAAGGTACAAATAAGCCTATAATCCTCTCTACCCTTTACCCTAACGCAAAACTCCCCCATGCTTTGACCTCTGGCCTTTGCCTTTCCCCCTTCTCCCTTCGCCCTTCGCCCTTCGCCTTTCCCATGCCCCTCTCCCCCGTCCGCATCATCCTCGTCGAACCCGCTGGCCCCCTCAACATCGGCTCGATCGCACGGGCGATGAAAAACTTTGGCCTGAGCCAGCTAGTATTGGTCAACCCCCAGTGCGACCCGATGGGGGCCGAAGCCATCCAGATGGCAGTGCATGCCCAAGACTTACTGGCCAAGGCTCACATTACCCAAACCCTGCCCGAGGCGCTTGCGGGCTGCCAGCGTGCCATTGCCACCACCGCCCGCCCGCGTGAGCTAGACGATCCGCTAGAGCCCCCCGAAGCGGCTTTGCCCTGGCTGATAGAATCGCCCGACATCCCCACCGCCCTGATTTTTGGCCGGGAAGATCGGGGGCTGAGCAATGATGAACTGTACTACGCCCAGCGCTTTGTCAAAGTCCCCACCGATGAAGGATATGCTGCCCTAAACTTGGCCCAAGCCGTCGCCATCTGCTGCTACGAACTCGCCCGCGCGACCCGCTCCCCCGTACAGGCGTTGCCAGCAACGCCT
>JBCBZL010000327.1:0-5355 GCA_039815385.1 Cyanobacteria bacterium P01_A01_bin.114 | reverse complement strand
TTTTGGCTGGTGTTTTAGTGACGGTGCGCTGGCAACTTTTATCCTGTTTAGATACCTGGAGTGGTCGATGCCTGGCGTACTTGGAAACGCCTTCCAAATCGTCTCAAAGGTGTCGGTTAGTTGGTCTGGGGCTAATCTTAGGGCTAGGCTTTTGTCTGCGAGTTTATCGCCTGACTAAAGAAGACCTCGACTCTGATGAAAACACTTCCTATGACGCGACCCGAGGAATTTTGCGGACTGGCATCCCGATCGCCACCTCTGGGATTTGGTACACGCGGGGGCCCGTATTTCACTACCTGCTGGCGCTCTGGCTCCGTCTAGTGGGGGATTCGGTCTTTAATGCCCGGTTTTTCTCAGTTGTTTTTGGCACCGCGACGCTGTTGCTGATGTACTACATCACCCAGAAAGTCACTGGACGGGTCTGGATAGCTCTGGTCGTAATGCTGATTTTGGCGATCAACCCCTGGGAGCTTTGGTATTCCCGCTTCATTCGCTTTTATCAGATGGTGCAGTTTACCACCCTGCTAGCGGTGTGGGCCTTTGTTCGAGGGTTTATTGACGATGCGGGTCGGCGCTACCAGTATGTGTTTTTTGGGGCACTGACGGGGACGCTCTTGATCCAAGAAGTGAGTTTGACCATCACCCCTGGCTTTTTGATGGGGTACCTCTGTTTTGCCCGCCGATTTCGCTGGCGATACGACTGGCGACTGTGGCTAAGCGCCCTCATGTTGATCACCATCTTTGCTTACGACATTTTCTTTTTCAAGATTAAGTGCCTCACCCCTTGGACGGCTCTGTCTGCCAGCACAGCTTCCTATCTGAAGCCCCACCTGCTGGATGTAACCGGCTTTTTTGCCTGCTTTTTTATCGGCCCTAACCGGCTAGAGATTCTCTATACGGCATTTTTCTTGGCTGGGTTTATCTATTGTTTACGGCAGCAAAAAGGGCTGGCGTTGTTCCTGTTCAGCTTCGTGCTGATCAATCTGCTGGTGCTCACCCTGCTGACCTTTCAGATTGCTGAGCGCTATGCCTATTCGGTGTATCCGCTGTTTATCATGCTGGCGGTTTATAGCGCGATCGCACTCACCCAAAGCCTTGTTCAAGCCCTCCAACACGGCCCATTCAACGCGTGGCCCGTTCGCGCTATCGCGACCGTTTGTCTTGTCCTGTTGCTGGTGAGCAATCTAGAACTCGGTCGCATCGCCCACAGCTATTCCCAGGCGATCGGTCGCCGTAACACCGAGATTTTTGAATACATCCGCGATCATCGCCAACCCGGAGACGTGGTAATTTCGCCCACCCCATCTTTTGGCCCAGTCACCATTGGCCCAGTGGACTATTTCTTGATGGGCACCTGGTACTTTGACGCCACCTACTGGCGCGACGGCAGACTCCTCGACCGCTGGGGCGGCGGTGTGATCGTGACCAATCTAGACCAGCTCGAAAACATTCTCGAAACCTCACAGCGGGTATGGATTCACGTTGACGACGCCCGTCAGAGTCGCCTCAGCGCCCAAATGCTTGAATACATCCAAACCGTTGGGAAACCTGTGTATGACACCTTCGGCACCAGCCTGCGCCTGTGGGACGCTGCCGATGGATGGATACCGCATACGCCTGAGCAAGGGAAGGGGTTGGGGGGGTATTAGGGGAAGGCGAAGGGCGAAAGGGGAAAGGGGAAGGGCGAAAGGCGAAGGGGGAAGGGGAAGGGCGAAAGGGGAAAGGCGAAGGGCGAAGGGGGAAAGGCGAAGGGCGAAGATGGGGGAGAACGTGTTCTGAGTTTTGAGTTTTGAGTCAGGGCAGTTCCCATTACCAATCACCGATCACAGTTAGTGTTCTTTGTGACTTGTTATTTGTTATTCGGCAATCACCAATCACCAATCACCCAATCACCCATCACCCATCACCAATCACCTCAATGAAACCCCTCACTATCCTCAAGATCACTGTCAGCCTCACCCTGCTGATTCTCATCTTCACCCAAATTGATTTCGCCCAGGCCTGGCAACAAATTCGAACTTTATCCTGGCCGTTTGTGGTATTCGCACTGCTGTTTTATACCGCCCTGCAATGGCTGAGCTGCTGGCGCTGGCAGATCGTGCTGCAATCTCAGGGGTATCCGGTAAGAATGCGATCGCTAATGGCCAGCTACTTTGCAGGCATGTGGCTGAATATCTTTTTGCCGGGTTCACTCGGGGGAGATGTTTATCGGGTTTATCGCGTTACCCAGGCTACGCGTGATTCTGAGGCGGCGCTGGTGTCGGTGTTTTTAGAACGATTCACGGGGCTGGCGGCACTGTCGGCGATTGCCGTGATGGGGCTGCCGCCAGCGTTTCAACTGGTGGGACGGTGGGATATTATTGCACTTTTTTTAGGCGCAGTGGGGGCATTGGTGGGGGCGGTGTTGCTGATCATGAGCCCACAGCTGCTGCGGTGGGCAGAGCCCTGGCTGCTCAAGTTTAGGCTGGGTGCGATCGCAGCCCGATTTGCCAAAATCCAAACCTTGTTACGCCAGTTTTCAAAAGATCGCCCCGCATTAGTGAAATCGATGGGGCTGTCGTTTATTTTACAGCTGGGCATTGTGGTCTATCACTTTTTGATCGCTCGACAGCTGGGCATCTCTGTTTCGTTTTTGGCTCTGCTGGTGTTTATTCCAATTGTGGTCGTCATTACTCTGTTGCCAATTTCTTTGGGGGGGCTGGGGCTCAAAGAAGGGCTTTGGATTTATCTGTTTAGCCGGGTGGGGCTTGGCTCAGAAGAGGCTCTCTTGCTGTCTTTAGCGGTCACTCTGCTGGGGTGGGTATTAAGTGCACCGGGTGGAATCGTTCTATTATTTAACGCTGTGGCCGCATCTACATCACCGAGTAACTACCAGAAGAAATATTGATTTTCTGAGCATAAAAGAGAGCGAGTCCATGGCAAATTCTGTAGGAATACTGGTTTTTGTTGAGATTTATCTAAACTCAATAAAGTAGGCGTCTCAATCTCCGATGGGAATACTCAAACGCCTCGATCTAGCAAGGGATTTGCCTCTCTTAAAAGTCGTTAAATCAGCGGATTACGAATCTCATTCATCTCCATTAGCTTAGAACAGAAAATCTCTTTTACAGTTTTTGAGCTGGGTGGGTATGACCATGATTAAACAACTCTTAGCAGCTGGATTAGCGTTGGGAGTCATTGGTGCGATCGCGCCAACAGCCCAGGCCGAAACCGGCTACGGTCAAGTTTTAGAAAATGCCGAGCGCGGCGAAGGGTTCAAAGCCCGTGATTTTACAGTTCAACGAAGTGGACGAGACACCACAGTAGGCAACGGCGTTGACGAGAGTGTGAGCTGGACCTTTGATTTCAACAAAGACCAGGCGCTGCTTGATGCATTTCTTGCTGACGATAGCGCCCTCACCTCGGCCGAGCTGGTCTTTATAGACATCGAAGTCACCAACGTACGCGTCACCACTGACTGGGTAGGCATTCCAGGACATGGCGGTATGCAGTTTGGCACCGGGGCAGAGGTCACCCCGACAGATGCTGCCTTGATCAAAATTCCTTCGGTCTCTGGCATCCCAGCGGTGGGTGAGGCGGGCAGTTTCTCGGTCAGCCTGCTAGATCACGGCTTCACCGCTGAGTCAATCATGACAGCTTTCTTTGATGACACTGACTACACTAACCCCTGGTATGATCCAGGCTCTTGGGTGGGCGAAATGTCAGACTACAGCCTTGATAACAAAGCCCACGCCATTCCGTTTATCTACATGGATGATGCCATCATTCGTGAGGCAAAGCTGGTTTTACACAAGCAGAATACGTCTCTGTCAGCAACCGCAGCGGCAGTGCCGGAGCCAGCGGCAGTTGCGGGTTTGATTGTCGCTGGGGCAAGTTTGCTCATGCGTCGGCGCAACCAGCAGACTGAGATTGCATAGATTTTACCTAGGTAGACATCGACAGGTAGATACAGTAGATGCCGGGGAGAGATGAGAACATCTCTCCCTTTTTTTAGGGTCAAACATCAAATGCTTGATAAAATCAGGTAGTGCTGATGTTCTTATCGCAAGTAGCAAAATCATTGACAAGTCATACTATCCAGGTAGAAGGCCATACGCTTGACTTGCTGTCAGACAAAGCGATCTATCTGCCTGCATCTCAAAGTTTGCTGATGGCTGACGTGCATTTAGGCAAGGCCGAAACCTTTCAATCATTTGGCATCCCAATCGCAAATCAGGTTAATGATGAAACCCTACAGCGATTGCAACGGCTCTGCCAGCAATGGGAACCTCAGCAGCTTTTTATTCTCGGTGACCTGTTTCACACGTATGAATCCCTTACTTCAGAGGTGCTGTCGGCCTGGACTAATTTTTTGACGACCGCCAAGGCCAAAACGACCCTGATTGTTGGAAATCACGATCGTAGACTGGTCAGTGCCTTGAATAAGGTGCCTATGCATTGTCAAGTCGAGGCAATGCATTTCGGTTCACTTCTCCTCAGTCATGAGCCTGTTGCCGATCACACCGCAAGCTTGAACCTGTGCGGTCACGTGCATCCGGTGGTGCGCCTACAGTCTAAGTTAGATAGTCTGCGACTGCCCTGTTTTTACTTAGACGCGCTTCAAAAGCAGCTGACCCTGCCGTCATTTGGGGCCTTTACAGGTGGCTATGAGGTTTCGTTACAGACTGGGGCAGTTGCCTACATTGCTTTAGATGAGGAAGTTATCCCAATAGAGGCGAGTTCGTGAGCCAAAAAAAATCCCTCAGCGTATCACTGGAGGGATGTGTCAAGGTTCATCTACTCGCTTATGTATCCAGTGATGTAGGGGTAACATCCGGACAAAAGTGAAGCACAAATGAGGAACCTGTAAAAGTTTTGTGAAAGCAAAGAGTTGCCTTGAACTTATTCGGCTTCTGGTGCAAGGGGCTCAGCGGCAGGGGGCTCAACGGCATCTGGGGAAGTTGTCTGACCTGTTCTCAGGGCTTCAGCCTGCTCTCGAATCGCGGTAGCGATGTCAGTTTCACCTCGGGTTGCATACAGCTCAGCCGCTTTCTCATAGTCCGCCAGGATGGCTTCTTTGGTCTCAGGCGTCAGGCTCTCAGGGCCTTTGAAGTTTTCGCCCTCGGCTAAGTAAACCTGACCCCAGTGGGCATCGGCTCTACCCAGATAAGCGCTGGGATCATTAGGATCAAGCGAGATTGCAGCTGTATAGGCCTCAATGGCTTCGCCAAAATCTTCTGAGGTCATCAGCTCGATGGCCCGGTCATAGACTAGCTCATACTCAGTCGCTGAGCGGACGGTCAGCTCATAGCTACCCCCTTGCCCAGAAAAAGAGCTGGCAACGGCTTTGTATTCGCCTGCGGTAGGTAGCGTCGT
>JBCBZL010000279.1:0-6758 GCA_039815385.1 Cyanobacteria bacterium P01_A01_bin.114 | reverse complement strand
TCCTGGCTATAGCGAAAGATCAGTTTTTGGGCCTGCACGCTGCCTGATGAAAAAATGTAGAGGGTCTTTCCAGCAGCCTGCCAGCGCTCGAAGGCGGGTTTTACATCGGGGAATAGCTGCGATCGCAGCTGCCCTGACTGATAGCCCGCATTCCAGATCTTGCCTTGCAAAGACTTCAGGCCGGTGGATTTACGATCAATCGCGATTAAATGATGAATGTAGGGTACCGCTGCCTTTGGAGCATCTCCCTCCCACTGGGGTACCGGGTTTGACTCAGCCTGATACTCCTGCCGCAGCAGGGTTAGGTCAGCTTGAACCTCTGTATCCTGCCCCTGCGTTTCAAGAAACGCTTCAGCCTGGTCACGGGCAAAGGGAAACAGTACCTCAAAGACATAGGCAACCGGCGTGGTGGTGCCTTCGATGTCGAGCAGAAGGGTGGAGACCGGGTCGGAGTAGGGCATGGAGGAGGGTGAAAGGGTGAAAGGGTGAGGGGGTGAAAGGGTGAGGGGGTGAGGGGGTGAAATACGAGCTTATCTTAGCGTATTCGCGCCTGCTCCCCTGCTCCCTTACTCTCACGCTCTCCTGCTTTCTTTCTCCTCTAACGCCTCCTGGAGCTCTGCCAGCGCAGCATATTCAGGTTTGAGAATCTCCAGCAGTCGCTGATATAGGGGAATCACCTTTTGATAACTGGCGACATTCTCGGCGATGGGCTGATGCTCATGGGTCGCCCCCAGCATCTCTGCCGCCAGGCTCAAATCTGAAATCTCGCCCAGCGCAAACAGCCCTAAGATGGCTGCCCCCAGGCAAGAGCTTTCGTAGCTTTCGGGCACCATCACCGTCCGGTCAAAAATGTCAGCCAGCATCTGTCGCCAGAGCGCTGAGCGGGCAAACCCCCCGGCTGCGCGAATGCTTCTGGCTTGACCAATGGTTTCTTGCAGAGTTTGTAGCACCGCATAGAGGTTGTAAATGACACCTTCCAACACCGCACGAATCATGTGGGCTTTGTTGTGGTGCATCCCCAGCCCAATGAAGCTGGCTTTGGCGTTGGCATCCCAGAGAGGAGCGCGCTCTCCTGCCAGGTAGGGATGAAAGATCAGACCGCTTGCACCTGGGCTGATGGTTTGGGCAATCGCGGTGAGCATATCGTACGGATCTTGGCCTAGCAGGCGGGCGGTGTCGATTTCAGCCTCGGCAAGCTGATCGCGTACCCAGCGCAGGGCAATGCCACCATTATTAATCGCGCCGCCAATCAACCAGTGATGCTGGGTAAGCGCATAGCAAAAGAGAACGCCGTCTGGGTCGGTTTTGGGGCGATCTGTTACCGCTCTGACCGCACCGCTGGTGCCAACGGTAACGGCGACGACGCCGGGTGCGATCGCACCCACCCCCAGATTGGCCAGCGCCCCATCGCCAGCCCCCAACACCACGGGTACCTCCGCAGACAGCCCCATTTTGTCTGCCCAAGTACCCACCATCCCCTGCAAAATGTGGGTAGTGGGCACCAAGGTTGAGAGCTGCTCTGCCCTGACGCCCGCCACCGCCAGAGCCTCAGCATCCCAGTCAAGGGCATCTAGATTTAACAGCCCGGTGGCTGAGGCAATTGAATGATCGACCACGTACTGCCCAAACAGCTGGTAAAAGACATACTCTTTAATCGAAATTACGCGGGCGACTTGTCCAAATAGCTCAGGCTGCTCATGGCGCAGCCAGATCAGCTTTACCAAAGGTGACATCGGGTGAATCGGCGTCCCCGTGCGGCGATAAATCGCCCGCCCCTGCGCCGACGCTTTGAGCTGACTGGCCCACTTGGCACTGCGGTTGTCAGCCCAGGTAATACTTTTTGAAACAGGTTGATTGGCTCCGTTCATCAAGATCAGGCTGTGCATGGCCGCACTGAATGACAGGCAGGTAATTTCCGCTGGGTCAACCTGCCTGACCACCTGCTGCACCGTCTTGATCACCGCCCTAAAAATCTCATCAGGATCTTGCTCTGCCGTCGCCGGCGTTGGGCTATAGAGCGGATAGGCAACGGCATGCTTGTGGACAAGCTCGCCCTGTTTGCTAAATAAAACCGACTTAGTACTGGTGGTGCCAATATCAACACCGATTACGTAGCCAGCCTTGTTTGCCATAGCCCTACAGACAAAACCCAATCATCTCGGTACAGGCGTCACATGCAACACCTCTGCCCCTTGTACAGGCGTTGCATGCAACACCTCTGCCGCGACTCAACCCACTTCGGCCAGCATCTTGGTAATTTTCCCCTCTTCACCGCTGCCCGTATAGTGGGGTGTCCATCCAGCCGTGTCCTGAAACAGGCGAATGGCGCGAACGCGGCGGTCGGCAAGCAGATCAAACCAATGATAGGTACCCTTAGGGACAACTAGCAGATCGCTAGGGGCAACTTCTACACCCACGACGGGGCCATTGGGGGGATGAATATAAAACTGACCGTGACCTGAGAGAATAAAACGCACCTCGTCTTCGTCGTGCCAGTGTTCTTTGTTGAATTTATCGAGCATGGCATCCAGGTTGGGGGTGTCGGGTTTAATGTCGATGACATCCGCCGTCACATAGCCACCGGTCGTTTTCATGCGCTCAATATCAGCAGAATAGGCAGCCAAAATGTCGTCAGGCTGGGCGTTTTCTGCTAGAGGCTCAGAAGCCTCCCACTGTTCGTAGCCGATGCCAATCTTGGCTAAATAGGCTTGGATCTCGGCGGTATCGCGAATTTGACGCTGTTCAGCGGGAATGTTTAAGACTGCCATGGTAAATCTCTTGATATAGCCTCCTGCGAATAGTTTTACTTCTGTTTTGGCAGGGCCAACTTGTGATAAGCCAGCTCAAAGAAAAATTCTAAAATCTCGACATGGCGACGGGCTTGAAACAAAGTTTCACCCCAGGTATACAACCCATGCCCAGCCAGCAACAACCCATGCAGCTCTGGATGCAGTTTTAATAAACGGCTGACTTCTCGGCTCAGCTGGGTCATGTTTTGAGAATTAGGCATGATCGGCAAAGAAACCCGCGCGTCGTGGCTCTTGATGCCTTCTAGACCTTTGAGCATTTCGTAACCGCTAAATACAATTTCGCCTAGGGGCGCATATTGCATAGACAGCAACGTCCCAAAGATGGAGTGGGTATGGAGCACCGCCCCAGCCCCGGTTGCCGCGATAATGGCCAAATGCAGCTGGGTTTCTGCCGAGGGGCTGCCCTTACCGGCAACCACGGTGCCTTTTCCATTGACTTCTAACAGCGCTTCGGGCTGCACTGACCCTTTATCTACCCCGCTAGGGGCCATTAACAGCCTGACAGGCTTGTGGTTTAAAACAGCGCTAAAGTTGCCACCAGTGCCGCGAGCCCAGCCATTTGAGTGGATATCAGCAATCACCCAGCTCAGGGCCTCACGCAAATCGGACGAGTCCAGGGGGGTCGCTGGCTTCGGTTCGATTTTGATGGGCTGGATGTCTTTCTTTCGGGGCACTCAGCAGTCCTCCAATCCAGTAATCTTAAAGACTTATATCAAACCATGGATCGTGATCAAGACCGTGCTTGGGTTAATTTAAGAAATAGACCGTTCGCCCAGCCTATATAGCCTTCAGAATCTACATACTACTTCAAGAAGGTTTCAGACAAGAAGGGGGAGGGGATCGCCCGAATGTAAGCCCCTCCGGCTGAGACGGGGGAAAGGCGAAGGTAGGGGCGTTGTAGGCAACGCCTGGACGGGGGGTGAAAAAGGGCGAAGGGCGAAGGGCGAAAGGCGAAAGGTAGGGGCGTTGCATGCAACGCCTGTGCTGTACAGGGGGTGAAAAAAGGCGAAGGGGGAGGGTAAAAGGCGAGGGTTTATTTAGTTGCAAGGGCCTCAACGGTTGGAGGATGCTGCACAATACTGCCCGACAATGCTGCACAATAAGGGCGACGTCATTTAGCGAGGCAACGACTTTTGTGGCCCCCTTTCGCAGTATTGCCTGGGAAAACGAGACGCTGATTTTGCTCGATCAGCGTCAGCTGCCTCACCAGACCGTTTATCTCCAGTATCGTGATCCGGCATCCGTCGCTGATGCCATTCAAACTATGGTGGTGCGAGGTGCCCCAGCGATTGGGGTGACGGCTGCTTTTGGCATGGTGCTCGCGGCCACCGCCTCCACCGCCACTCAGCCTGACGGCCTGCTGAATGACTTGCAAACGGCTGCCCATCGGCTGATGCAGGCACGGCCCACAGCGGTCAATCTGGCCTGGGCAGTGAAACGAATGCTGGCGGTGGCGTCAGAGTCTTTGGCAGGCTCGGTAGCCTCGCTGCGGCAGCAGCTGATAGACGAAGCTCAAAACATTTATCAAGCAGACATTCAAATCAACCGCCAAATGGGGCTCCATGCCCAGTCGTTAATCCCAGATGGGGCGAAGGTCATCCATCATTGCAATACGGGGGCACTGGCAACGGTGGACTATGGCACCGCTCTGGGGGTGATTCGGATTGCCCATGAGCAGGGTAAGCAGATCCACGCCTTTTTAGATGAAACTCGCCCTCGATTGCAGGGAGCCAGCCTCTCTGCCTATGAGCTAAAGGCCTACGGCATCCCCCATACGGTGATAGTAGACGGGGCCTCTGGCTATGTGATGAAAACTCAGAAAATTAACTGCTGTTTGGTGGGGTGCGATCGCGTCAGCGCCAACGGCGACGTTGCTAATAAAATTGGCACCTACAATCTGGCCATCGTGGCTAAGGCCCATCGAGTTCCTTTCTATGTGGCCTGCCCTCTGAGCACCCTCGATCGCAGCCTCAGCAATGGGGATGAGATTAACATTGAAGAACGCGCCCCGGAGGAAATTACCCACATTCAAGGACAGCCGATCACACCAGCGGGCACTCAGGTGCTTAATCCTGCTTTTGATGTGACGCCCCATGAGTACATCACCGCCATCATCACCGAAAAAGGGATTGCCTATCCACCCTACCCAAAAACCCTAGCCGCCCTATTTGACACTTAATGCAGTTTTGAGTTCTAAGTTTTGATCCCTGGGTAAGTTTTGAGTTCTCAAGTTTGAGTTTTGAGTTGATGCCCCCTTGACCTCTCTCTGCTAAATGAGAACTCAAAATTGAGAACTGAGAACTCTCCTCCCCATCTTCCCCATCTCCCCATCTTCCCATATCGGCTAAAGTAGAATCAGCGTCTCCATACCTTATGAAATTTCTGCTAATCGCACTAATCCGGGGCTATCGGGCGTTGATTTCGCCCCTGTTTCCTCCGGTCTGCCGGTTTCAGCCAACCTGCTCTCAATATGCGATCGCAGCGGTGCAGCGATTTGGAGCCCTGCGAGGTGGGTGGCTGGCCATCAAGCGTGTTGTTCGCTGTCAGCCTTTTAGCTCAGGCGGCTATGACCCTGTCCCCGAGGTATTTTGGACCATCGGTCAGACCTCATTGGATGAAGCGGTTGAGCGTAATCGCGATCGCAAATAGCGCGCCCCTGACAGGCTTATATTCGTATCAGGTGGGGCAAAATCAACGAGGCAAAATCAAGGAGGCGACATCAGGTGGGGCGACCATAAGCCGTCAGCTCATCTACCCGAATCTCTAAGGGGGTTGCAACCGTATCGGGGGTTGTAATTCGAATCACGGCGCGGGGTGAAAACTGAGCGAGCTGGCCACCCAGCGGTTTGATGTAGTTCAAAATTCGCTGCTGGATTTGCCCGTTGGGGCAGTGAAGAATCAACCTCAACGCCTCGGCTGTGCTGGAAATTTTCCACTGACAGGTCATCAAAAGCGCCTGTTGGGAGCCGCTGCAAGTCTCAAAAAATCGTTTACCCGCAGCGGTTTCCAGCTGATAATGCCAAATTTGGTCTTGCCGAGAAAGCTGGACTGCAGGCAAATCATCGGGGTGAGCGTAGGTCATGTAATCTCCTTGACGGCTGTTTGAAAGCCTACCCAACTTCAATCATAGGCCAGTCAACCTCAAGGTTGGGGCAAGCCCTGCAATGCTTAAGGTTAATTCTCTAATGCTTAAGCTGAATTTAAGCGTTATTGGGGTGGGGTATTCAGTATCTGGTGTTGCGGAAAGGAATATCTACTCAAGGTCGGATCAAGCGACGCTCGGCGGTGCGATAGGCGGCAACCGCCTGGGCTCGCTGGATGGGTAGATAGGTGAGCATGGCCGCTGTAACGGCTCCTGAGCTGATTAGCCCCACCAGCAGCCAATAGTTAAGAAAATCAAGCCCTCGGCTGGCCCCCAAAAGCACGCCAAAAGCAGCCGTTGCCATTGGCAACAATATTGCAAAGATTTGCTTAAAGCCTCGACGCCAGAGGGTATCGATCATCATCCCGGTGGTGATGCCAGTGATGCTGCCCCCAAATAGGCCAATCCCGGCGGTGGAAGCCAGCATAAAACTGTCAATCGGCATCACCCCAGTACTCAGCCAGGCCAGCAGCGTGCTTAAAATGACCGCAAACCCAGAGACTGCAACCGATTTGCTGCCAAACCGCATCCCGGCTTCCATTAAGATCCAGGCGGCGAGCTGTAGCCCGATACCGGCCCCGCAGCAGACGGTTAACCCCACGGCCCGCATGGCATCTGACTGGAGATCTTGAACCGGCAGCATAGCCGCAAATAGCCAGGCCGTTACCCAGCAGCAGCCTAGCAGCAGCCCCAGTAGCCCGTATGAAAAGCTCCTGTTCTGAATCGGCAGCGGTGCAGTTTGCACATTTAGGGTCATTAAATAGACGCTCGGGTTGGCATTCGTGCGCAGCAGTAGCTGACGGCAG
>JBCBZL010000024.1:0-26891 GCA_039815385.1 Cyanobacteria bacterium P01_A01_bin.114 | reverse complement strand
TTGAAGGTTGATTGACGGGGGGTGCGGTTGAGCAACGTGCCTTCTGCTGTGCCCTCTGAGGAGCTATGCTCGGGGCTTAAAGGCACAATCAGGGCTGACCCCAACTGCTGTTTAGGATTCCCCTCAATAGTACTTTTTTGGGTGACTTTTAAACCGCATAGAGCAGAGCCAGGATCAATCGCAAAACTCTGACAGAGTTTTGCGATATCGGTATCTGCTGATTCGAGAAATTCGACCTCGAGATCTGATTTGCCAGCTTGTGACTGCTGGCTGACTAAATTGTGAGTCGTGCGCTGTGAGAACCACTTACCAGCCAGTTTTTCAAAAAAATTCACAATTTCCATGGATTCGTTTAAGCAAGACCACAGTTCTTTACTGTGTTTAATTTTACGGGTAAGGGGGGCGCTTCTTGTCTGACAAACTGTAGGGGAATGACGTTGTCCCCCTGAGGCATTGCTCCATCAAGGGTTCGCTGTAATGCTAAGCTAGCGAATACGCTCAAATATTTCTTAACTCGGTGACGTTTCAATGACCGGACAAAATCAGACGCCATATTTATTGAGGGCAGCCCAGGGTGAGGTACTCGATCGCCCTCCTGTATGGATGATGCGACAGGCAGGTCGCTACATGAAGGTATATCGAGACCTGCGAGAAAAGTATTCGTCTTTCCGTGAGCGCTCTGAGAATCCGGAGTTGGCCATTGAGATTTCCCTACAGCCCTGGCGAGCATTTAGGCCAGACGGGGTGATTATGTTTTCTGATATTCTAACGCCGCTGCCCGGGATGGGCATTCCGTTTGATATTGTCGAGAGCAAAGGCCCGATCATTGAGCCTCCGATTCGTTCTCAGGCTCAGATTGATCAGATGCGTCCGCTCGAGCCGGATGAGTCGCTGCCGTTTATTCGACAGATTTTGACGACACTGCGTCAAGAAGTAGGGAATGAATCGACTGTTTTAGGGTTTGTCGGTGCGCCTTGGACTCTGGCTGCTTACGCGGTAGAGGGTAAGAGCTCAAAGAATTATTCGATTATCAAGGGAATGGCTTTTTCGGAGCCAGCAATGCTCCATCAGCTACTGAGCCAGCTAGCAGATGGCATTGCCACCTATGTGCGGCATCAAATTGACTGCGGTGCTCAAATTGTGCAGATGTTTGATTCTTGGGCGGGGCAGCTGAGTCCGATGGACTACCGCACCTATGCGCTGCCCTATCAGCAACAGGTGGTGCGCCAGGTCAAGCAGACCCATCCAGATACGCCGCTGATTCTTTACATCAGCGGGAGTGCTGGCGTGCTTGAGCTGATGGGCGAGTCGGGCGTTGATATTATTAGTGTTGATTGGACTGTTGATATGGCCGATGCGCGTCGCCGCCTCGGGCCGAATATGAAGGTGCAGGGAAATGTGGATCCAGGGGTGCTGTTTGGGTCTAAAGCGTTTATTCGCGATCGCATCCTCGATACCGTTGAAAAAGCCGGACGCGGTGGTCATATCCTCAATCTGGGGCATGGCATTTTGCCTGGGACGCCTGAGGAAAATGCGGCCCATTTCTTTGCCACGGCTAAGCAGCTAGATGAGCTGATGGCTGCGACCGTATAACGGGGAGCATCGCGCTTAGTCCGACGGGGCTATGCCCAAGCTAACTCGTTAAAACTGGCCTATTGGAAGATCTGCTTGGGGCTAAATGCTTACTTTGGCGGGGGTAACTGGCTAGGATAGGGATAATGCGAGTGGTATTTTATGGAGACGGCCAGGGGGGATCGGTTGCGGCACCAGTCCATAAATACTCTGTGCGGAGTTCTTGAGAGTGGATATTGAGTGAGATTTTGAGCAGGCTGCCCCAACGGATTTTTATTACTGGTGCCAGTGGCTGTATTGGTCATTATGTGGTTGAAGCCCTGGTTGAGCAGACTGAGCATGAGCTTTTTTTGCTGATGCGCAACCCCACGAAGCTGAAAGTTGATATCACCCAACGCCCAGGCATCCACGTCATTGAGGGAGATTTACATCGCATCGAGGCGTTTGCTGAGCTGCTCTCCACAATGGACATGGCGATTTTAATTGCCACCTGCTGGGGGGGCGCAGATGAAATTTATGCCATCAACGTCGATGCCAATTTACGCATCATGGAGCTATTAGACCCGGATCGCTGTCGGCAGGTGATTTACTTTTCGACTGAAAGCATCTTAGACCGGCGCAATCAGCCCCTCAAGGAAGCGGGTGAAATTGGGACTGACTACATTCGCAGCAAGTATATCTGTCATCAAAAACTCTCTAAACTTGCGATCGCACCTCGCATTACGACGCTGTTTCCCACCCTTGTATTCGGGGGGGATGAAACCAAACCCTACTCTCATATTTCGGCTGGGCTAGCAAACGTGGCGGGCTGGGCTGGGCTGATTCGCTTTTTTCAGGCCGATGGTAGCTTTCATTTTATCCATGCTAAAGATATTGCCACCATTGTCGGCTATCTGATTGAGCACCCGCCCAAAGCGGGTGAGCCGCGAGAATGGGTGTTGGGCAATCCAGCGATGACGGCCAATCAAGCCGTTGAGGCTATCAGCGACTATTTCGGTAAGCCCAGCTATTTTCGCATTCCGCTTTCGCCTGTGCTGGCAGACGTGTTGATCAAAGTGTTTCGACTGCGCATGGCGGAATGGGATCGCTTTTGTCTAAAGTATCGGCACTTCATTCATCAAGACCCGGTTTCCCCAGCAACCCTTGATTTGCCCGTCTACTGTGCAACGCTGGGTGAGGTGTTTCAGTCAACGGGCATCATGGGCAAACAAACGGCTTAAGCGGATCGTCTAAATGTGTTCGATCCCTCGCCAAACGCGCTAAACTAAGTAGCGCAGTAAATGTTCGCGCGGTAAGCGCAACCGTTTACTGTCCCAGTTCAAAAATGATGATGTAAGAAGTGGGACTTCACGGCCCACTTTTTATTTTGGAGATTTTCATGGCCCACCCTGTTATTCCACAGGTTATTGAGCTAGCTAGCCCGATCGCAGCCGAGCTGGGGCTAGAGGTGGTGAGTGCTGTTTTTCAAACTAACTACGCCCCTCCTATTCTACGGGTTGACGTTCGCAATGTGAGTCAAGACGATACGGGTCTCGACGATTGTGAGCGCATGAGTGTGGCCCTGAGCGATCTCCTGGATGAGCTGCTGCCAGATGCCTATGTCTTAGAGGTATCTAGCCCCGGAGTATCAGAGGTGCTGACGTGCGATCGCGATTTTGTCGTTTTCAAAGGGTTTCCCGTTGAAGTCCAGCTCAGCGAGCCCCACAAAGGTAAACAGGTCTGGACGGGTAGCCTGATCGAACGGCTAGATGAAACCCTCATTCTGAATCAAAAGGGTCGTGCCGTTAAACTGCCTCGGGCACTGGTTCAGTCAGTCCAACTCAGCACGCAGCCCGACGCCTGAGAGGGTTGGCTAAGCTCCCGTTTTCCTACTACGTTTCGTCTTAATTCTCAATCCGTATACAGATTTTTTAAGGAGACTCAGCGCCTATGTCAATGGTCAATCTGCCCAGCCTGCAAGCGATGATTGAAGGCATTAGCCGAGAGCGCAACCTTCCCAAACAAGCCGTGCAGCAAGCTTTGGGCGAAGCTCTCCTGAAGGGATATGAGCGCTATCGTCGAACCCAGCGAATGGATAGCAGTCAGTTTGATGAGACCTACTTTGAGAATTTCTACGTTGAACTTGACACCGAAGACGAAGGGTTTCGAGTGCTAGCGAATAAAACGATTGTGGAAGCCGTTGACAATCCAGACCATCAAATTTCTTTGGCTGAGGTTCAAGAGGTGGCCCCCGAGGCCCAGGTGGGTGACACGGTTGTTCTTGACGTCACACCAGAACAGCGAGATTTTGGGCGAATGGCCGCGATCCAGACCAAGCAGGTGCTGTCTCAAAAACTGCGGGATCAGCAGCGTCGTCTGATTCAAGAAGAATTTCAAGACTTAGAAGGTACCGTACTGCAAGCTCGGGTGCTGCGCTTCGAGCGTCAGTCAGTGATTATGGCGGTTAGCAGCGGCGTGGGTCAGCCCGACGTTGAAGCCGAACTCCTCAAGAAAGATCAGCTCCCCAACGATAACTATCGGGCTAATGCTACTTTTAGAGTCTTGCTCAAACGGGTCTCAGAAGGATCTCACCGGGGGCCACAGCTGCTGGTTTCTCGGGCTGATGCTGGGCTGGTGGTCGAGCTCTTTTCAAACGAAGTTCCTGAAATCGAAGATGAAGTTGTCCGGATTGTCGCTGTTGCCCGAGAGGCTAATCCGCCCTCACGGTCTGTAGGGCCTCGAACCAAGATTGCGGTAGATACACTAGAGCGTGATGTTGACCCGGTGGGGGCCTGCATTGGCGCTCGCGGGTCGAGGATTCAAGTGGTGGTCAATGAGCTACGGGGCGAAAAAATTGACGTGATTCGCTGGTCGCCCGATCCGGCTACGTATATTGCCAATGCATTGAGCCCCGCTCGGGTGGACGAAGTCCGTCTGATGAACCCTGAAGATAGGCAGGCACATGTGCTGGTGCCCGAAGACCAGCTCAGTTTAGCAATTGGTAAAGAAGGGCAAAACGTGCGTTTAGCTGCCCGACTGACCGGGTGGAAAATTGACATCAAGGATACGGCTAAATACGACTATGAAGCCGAAGACCAAAAAGTGCATGAGCAGCTAGAGGCCAAACGCCAGAAAGAAGAGGCAGCTGAAGCGCTGATGCTGGCCGCTCAGGCTGAACGAGAGGCGGCCATTGCAGCCCGGCTAGCTGCCGAGGAGGCGGAAGGCTCGACGACGGAAGCGGTTGAGCCTTTGGAGGCAGCTGAGGTGCCGATTGACTCAGGCGCTGTCGAAGCCGCCCCTGAGCTTGCGGAGGAGCCGGCTGAGCCCTTAGCCGACGAGTCAGACAGCCCTGAGTCAGATAGCCCCGAGTCAGACAGCCCCGAGTCAGATACGCTGGCTAGCCCTGAGTTAGAAGAAGAGTAGAGCTAAAGCGGATGAAGTGTAACTATCGCTGCTGTGTCAGCTGTCGCAAGCTGGCCCCTAAGCAAAACTTTTGGCGAATTGTCAGGGTGTCTCCGACTCAGGTTGTGCAGTTAGATCAAGGGATGGGGCGCTCTGCCTATTTGTGCCCCAATGCCGTCTGCTTGCAGGGTGCACAAAAGAAAAATCGCCTGGGCCGAGCTTTGAAAACCCAGGTGAGTGCCGATATTTACCAGCAGTTGCAGCAGAGATTGTCTATTGTATAAACGTATAAAAAGGTGGGTAGCTCAGCCGCATTCAGTTTGAAAACTTGAGTATTTACCGTAGAGCAAGCTACAGGTCTGGCTGTGGCTGGGGTATGGGTAATCAATCGCCCTAGGGCACTTTTCAAAAGTAAATGAGGACGGCTCTTTTTAATGAGGACGGCTCTTTTGCGTAAATTTTGAGCCAAACATGAGCGCTCCCCATGTTTAGCGTCTAAACGTTAGGCTAAGATAAGATGCTGGTGCAAAAATGCCCCAGCGCGATTACGATAGGCATCATGTTAAATCAGCCCGCTGATTTGAAAGTCAACCCAGTTTTAGGGTGATGTTGTTTCGATAAGAGCTGAAATCATATGTAACACCGTTGACAGGCATTTGAGAGGAACAGGTGGATGAACAAAGGCAAAGTCAGGATATACGACTTATCCAAAGAGTTGAGTCTTGACAATAAAGATATTTTGGCAATTTGTGAGCGTCTTGGGATTGCTGCCAAAAGTCACAGCAGCACAATTACGGAAGAGCAGGCCACTAACATTCGTTCAGCCGCGGCTAAGCAGCCTGCGGCTAAAGCTGCTGCTGTGGTTAAGACGCCCCCTCAACGCCCTAGCCGCAGAGGCGATGGCGGCAATGACCGGGCGGGTAAGGGCAATAGTAAGATTAGCAAACGACCCGTCCGCAAACAGCAGATTTTAGAGATTCGTCGTCAGCCGCCTGTTGCACCGACCCGACCCTCTGAGGCACCCCGCCCGTCTGAGTCTAGGTCGGCAGATGTTTCTTCTAGAGAGGAAACTGGCACGGACAGTAATGATTTGATGGGACCTCCCAGCCGCCCGGTCCGGACGGTGGCAAGGCCATCGCCTCCATCTCGACCGTCTCGACCAGCTGTCAAGGGAGGGGGTGGGCCCTCATCTGTTTCCCCTGAGCCCGCTCAGCCTTCCCTCGCTGGCCCGCCGAGTCGGCCTCAGGCACCCCGTCCGGGTAAGCCGCAAGGTGAGTCGATTATGCCGAAGCCAAGCAAGCCCCGTCCGGCTGCTGCGGAGACGGTGGTGGTTTCGCCCAGCTTAAAACCTAAGCCTGTGATTGAGCTTCGACGTCCTACGGCAAATCGTAGCGAGGCCCAAGAAGAAACTAGAGATAGCGCTGGGGAGGACGGGGGCGTTGGCCTCGCTGTCCCAGGTGAAGAGCTTGGCAAGCCTGACCTGAGGCGACCTACGCCGCTGCGGGCACCGAAGCGTAAGCAGCGCTCTGAAGAAGACGAAGAGCAGGAAATGCGGCCCAAGGCGACCAAAGGGGCGGCTAAGGCGAAACGTCGTGCCCAGCTGATCCACGAAGCGGATGACTTTGACGACGTGGAAGGTAGCAACAAAGACGCTGCCACGGCTGCTCAGATTAGCTTGTCGCTGATGCGCCCGCCCAAACCCAAGTCTCGTCAGACCCAGTCTAAGCCAACTGCGGTGAAAAGCCGCACGATCAGCCGTGGAGGCTCGTCGCGATCGCAGCGACGCGAGCGACGCGAAGAGCCCAAGGTCGAAAAGCCAGAGATGATTGTCCTAACCGGGGGCTTAACGGTTCACGAGCTAGCCGAGCGGATTTTGGTCCCTGAGACGGACATCATCAAATCCCTGTTCTTCAAGGGAATTGCGGCCAATATCAATCAGACTCTTGATGTCCCCACCGCCAAAATGGTGGCTGAGGAGTTTGAGATTGAGGTAGAAACCGCCGAAGCAGAGTCTAAGGCGAAGAAAGTGACGGAGATGCTCGATGAAGCCGACCTCGAGAATCTTCAGCATCGTCCTCCGGTGGTGACGATTATGGGGCACGTTGACCACGGTAAGACATCCTTGCTGGATGCAATCCGTAAGGCCAAGGTTGCTCAGGGAGAAGCTGGTGGTATCACCCAGCACATTGGTGCCTATCACGTGGACGTTGAGCATGAAGGCAAAGACCGTCAGGTTGTCTTCTTAGACACGCCTGGTCACGAGGCGTTTACTGCGATGCGAGCCCGTGGCGCACGGGTTACCGATATCGCAGTGCTGGTGGTGGCTGCCGATGACGGGGTTAGGCCCCAGACAATTGAGGCGATTAGTCACGCTAAAGCGGCCCAGGTGCCGATTGTCACCGCAATCAACAAGATCGACAAAGAAACGGCTAATCCCGACCGGGTTAAGCAAGAGCTGATGGAGCACGGTCTAGTTCCAGAAGAATGGGGCGGAGACAACATCATGGTACCCGTGAGTGCGATCAGTGGTGAAAACCTGGATCTGCTGCTGGAGATGCTGCTGCTGCAGGCTGAAGTTGAGGACCTGCACGCTAACCCCGATCGCCTAGCGCGGGGCACGGTGATTGAGGCCCATCTAGACAAAGCGCGGGGGCCGGTGGCAACGCTGTTGATTCAAAACGGAACGCTGCGGGTAGGTGATTCGGTTGTGGCAGGGGCTGTCTTTGGTAAAGTCCGTGCCATGATTGACGACCTGGGTGAGCGGGTCAATGTTGCCTCGCCGTCTTTTGCGGTTGAGGTGCTGGGCCTGAATGACGTTCCTCAAGCCGGCGATGAGTTTGAGGTCTATGCCGATGAGAAACAGGCTCGTGCTGCTGCTGACGACAAGGCGTCTGAACAGCGTCTGTCTCGTTTGCAACAGGCGATGGCCTCTCGCCGGGTGACCCTAAATTCGCTGTCTGCTCAGGCTCAGGAGGGTGACCTCAAAGAGCTTAACCTCATTCTCAAGGCGGATGTGCAGGGGTCAGTGGAAGCGATTTTGGCCTCACTCCAGCAGCTGCCGCAGAATGAAGTGCAGATCCGAGTGTTGATGGCGGCCCCCGGTGAAATTAGTGAAACCGATGTTGACTTGGCGGCAGCGAGTAGCGCTGTCATTGTGGGCTTTAATACCACCCTGGCCACCGGGGCCAGGCAGTCTTCAGATCGCCTGGGTGTAGACATTCGCGACTATGACATCATCTACAAGCTCCTTGAAGATATCGAAGGGGCTATGGAAGGTCTGCTCGAGCCTGAACTGGTCGAGGAGCCCCTGGGTGAGGTTGAAGTGCGAGCTGTGTTCCCAGTTCGTCGGGGTACGGTCGCAGGTTGCTACGTGCTTTCGGGTAAGGTGACTCGTAATTGTAAAATTCGGGTGATGCGCGGTGGCGACCAGGTCTATGAGGGCAATCTGGATTCTCTGAAGCGGATGAAGGAGGACGTCAAAGAGGTCAACTCTGGCTTTGAGTGTGGCATAGGAGTCAATAACTTCAACGGTTGGCAAGAATCGGATCGGATTATGGCCTTCAAGATGGTGTCCAAGCGTCGCTCCTTAACGGGGGGATAAAGGGATGGTCGCCTTTCGTCAAGAGCCTTATCTTTGGCTACATTTGACAGGGTTGGCGCTAGTTCCCTTGCTGTTGGATATCTGCCTGGCCGGGCTGGCCACCGCCGATCCGATCTTGCCAGTGGGCTTAGAGATGGCCTTGCTCGGGTTAGTGGGGACAGTTCCCATCCTGTGGCTGCAGTGGCAGCGTCCCTTCTACATTTTCAGTGTGGGGGTGGTGATGCTTGAGCCAGCGGTGCTGAATCCTACCCAGCGACGAATCTTATCGCTGATGCGATCGCAGTGGGTCCGAATCACGACGCTCGTGGGTGCGGCTGGGCTGCTCTTGGTTTTATGGCAGCTCTACCGCATCGCGCCGATGGCAGCGGCGGTGACGCCGTTTGCCGGGTTGAGTCGGCTAGGGGGGCTAGCAATTGCTGCGATCGCCTTTTTAGCCGCTAACTTATTTACCCAGGTTCCGCTCACGGTGCTGCGGGTACTCTGGGCCAATCCGGCTGATTTTCAGACGGTTTCTCCCTATGTCGTGGAGCGCGTCAAATCAGATTTTTGGGCCATGGGGGTGCGGGTACGGCGGCTTTTACCTGAGCTAGCTGCCCCGGCTCTCTCAGCAGCGACGGCTGCCTCTATGGCTAGCCCTGTGGCGGCCGCGTCACAGCCTGAGTCGTCCGATTCTGCAGGCAGCTCAACAGATGAGGCTGTCTCACCCTATGAAGAGCCTGAACTCGAAGATTTATGGGATTAAGCGGGCTGATTGGCAGGCAAGGTTTCGATCTGTGGCAACAGACACAGCTGCTTTTAGATAGCTGAGATATGCTTAATATTAAAGTAGGGCCACGCTTTTGTCGGCCCTAGAATGCAGAGGTATATATGGCCAATCAATCACTCATGCGGGACAGCTCAGCATCTGACAGCGCGGGAGTTTGGGCAAGCTTAAAGCTTGCGATCTCAAACAGTTCTGGCTTTAACCGCTGGAAGTCTGAGCTAGCGTTAGATGTCTTAGATAAAACACCGCTCGATCAGCTGGTGCGCCGCTATTTGCGCGAGACGTTAGAAACGCTGGCCTATTGACGCTGAGCGCTTTAAGCTTACTGAGACGCTGAGCCTGCTAAGGGATGGTGTAGATAATGGCTCGGGTGTGCATACGCTAATGGATGGTTGCCTGGCACCGTTCCAACTCGTCCCGGCACCGTCCTGACCCAGTAGTGCCAAGGTAGTACCAGAGTAGTGCCAAAAGCCCCGACAATCTTGATGAACCTCACTGTGAGATTTGTCAGGGCGTCGGGGTTTTTAGCTGGTTTCAAATTTTGCAACTGCGCCCGGCTGCACCGGGGGCTGGTGCCATACTCAGCGTAATATCGTCTCTGGAACTCTTGGCAATGGCTTTACAGCGGACTTGGATGCGTTTTTCTGGCTACGTAGGGATGGCGATGCTGGGCCTGCTGGCAAGCACCGGCTGTGCGGGAGTACCTACCGCGTCTGAAACCGCGTCCGATATGGCGATGGAAGCCCCGATGGACGAGGGGCAGACCGCGACAGCGGCTGAGATTACCGCGCCGGGGGCGTCAGAAGGTGACTCGGTGGGTTCCAGCCAACCCCAGCTCATTAAACGGGCTAGCCTCGCCCTGACGGTCGATTCGGTAGATGATGCCTTAACTCGCGCTTCTACGATTCTTAGAGAGCAGCAGGGCGACATTCTAGACTTACGAGATAACCAGCCTGAGGCCGGTCGCCGTCGCTCAGCCTATCTCAATTTGCGGGTGCCTCAAGCGAACCTGGAGGCGACCCTCAATGCCCTGGCAGACTTGGGAACGCTCGAGCAGCGCTCGATTATGGCTGAAGATGTTTCGACTCAGCTGGTTGATTTGCAGGCACGACTGCGCAACCTGCGGAAGTCAGAAGAAGCCCTACAAAAAATTATGGACCGTTCTGGCTCGATTGAAGACGTACTTGAGGTCTCGCGAGAGCTCAGCACGGTGCGGCAGCAAATTGAGCAGCTTGCTGCCCAGCTCAAATCTTTGCAAACCCAGGTCAGCTATTCAACCATTGAGCTGACGGTATCTGCAGCGGTGACAACGGCTGAACAGCCCCGACCGCTGGGCAAAAAAGTTGGGGATACCTGGCAAAATGCGACCCAGTCGGTGGGTGATTTGACCGTGTCACTCTTGCAGATCGGGCTTTGGCTGCTGGCGTATAGTCCGTATCTGGCTGTGATTGCGATCGCAACCGGGTTGGGCTATCGGGCGATGCGGCGATCTGGGACGGAAGGGTGAAGGGGTAAGGGCGATTTACCTTTCGCCTTTCGCCCTTCGCCTTTATTTTCCGTAATACTCCCGATACCACGCCACAAACTTACCAATCCCCACCTCTAGCGGGGTACTGGGCTTAAAACCGACGTCCGCCATCAGGTCATCAACATCTGCATAGGTGGCTGTGACATCGCCGGGCTGCATGGGCATCATGACTTTCTCAGCAGTCTTGTCCAAAGCAGTTTCGATGGCTTTAATAAAGGTCATCAGCTCGACTGGGCTGTGGTTGCCAATGTTATAAACCTTGTAAGGAGCCTGAGTATTGAACTCGGGATGCTTGATCGGCTGGGGGGGGCGTCGCATGGCGCGAACAACACCCTCGATCACATCGTCGATATAGGTAAAGTCGCGCTTCATTTTGCCATGGTTATAGACCTGGATAGGGCGGTCGTTTGCGATCGCATCGACGAACTTAAAATAGGCCATATCGGGTCGGCCCCAGGGACCATAGACCGTAAAAAATCGTAGTGCAGTGGTCGGCAACGCATAGAGATGGCTGTAGGAATGGGCCATCAGCTCATTAGCCTTTTTGGTCGCTGCATAAAGCGAAACAGGATGATCGACAGGGTCGTCGGTGGAAAATGGAACTTTGCGGTTGGCCCCATAGACTGAGCTAGAAGAGGCATAGACCAGATGCGACACGTGGGACTGGCGACACCCCTCGAGGATATTGACGAAGCCTAAAAGATTGCTGTCTGCATAGGCATGGGGATTTTTGAGCGAGTAGCGCACTCCAGCTTGAGCCCCTAGATGTACAACATAGTCAAACGGCTGCGTTGCAAACAGGTGGGCCATGGCATCTCGGTCAGAAAAGTCAAGCTGCTCAAAGGTAAAGTGCTTCTGGGGGGTCAGCTGAGACAGCCGACCCTGTTTGAGAGAGACAGCATAGTAGTCATTGAGGTTGTCGATGCCGTAGACGGTGTCTCCATCTGCTAACAAGCGCTGCGCCAAAAATGAACCGATGAAACCGGCTACACCTGTTACAAGAATGTGCATGATTAAACGATCTCACTAAAAATATATTTAAAGAGCTTTCAGCCGCATCCACTCAGTCTCTGCATGAGATGAGGTCCGACCGATAAGGTTCGACCGATAAGGTCCGACCGATGAGGGCCAACCGATGGGGGCCGACCGATGAAGCCCGACGCATCTCAGAATGCCAACCATGAAGACCGACTGTATCGGTATGCAGATGATTTCTACCATAGCGATAGAAATGGATGCACTCCAGCTATGAGGTACCAAGTTTATGGTTTTTTGATAGATTACATCGTTTCCCTAAGTTTCTAAGGGGGCTGAGGGGGTGAGCTCGCTCCCGAATAGGCAGCTCAGAAGCGCCTCCGACTCCTCTTATTTAGCCATTTTTCTGAACTTGGTTAATCGTTAACGAATGAATTTTCAAGAGCAGTTTTGAGGTTCTTATAAAATAGCGTCAATTAAATAATTGATTGAACCGAAGATCGGTTTCTCTTTTAAAAGTTTTAGAAGCCCATATTAGGGATTAAGAAGGTCTTAAAAAAAATGGAAGAGAGCCTGAATCTGAAGTAAAAAGGCGACTTCTGGCAAGTTAATCAAGGTGAGGTCTTACCCCTTACATCGCTTGAAGAAAAAAACTTTATCCGAGCCTGAGCAACGTCTCATCATCAGTGCTAGGATTGCCACAGAACAAAAAATGAAAGAACTCAAAAGGACGTGATTATAGATGCGAGAAATAGACAAGTCGATATCTTTTGATGGTCGTGATATTCGACTCAAAGTCGGTTTGTTTGCGCCCCAGGCAGGGGGGTCTGTATTGGTGCAATCAGGGGATACTGCGGTACTGGTGACCGCTACCCGCTCTGCAGGCCGTGAAGGGATTGATTTTCTACCACTATTAGTTGACTACGAAGAGCGCTTGTACGCCGCGGGTCGAATTCCAGGCGGTTTTTTACGTCGTGAGGGCCGGCCTCCAGAACGTGCCACCCTGACTAGCCGCTTGATTGACCGACCCATGCGGCCTCTGTTCCCTAACTGGATGCGGGACGATATTCAAATTGTGGCGACTACGCTGTCTATGGATGAGGAGGTGCCGCCCGATGTACTCGCTGCTACCGGGGCTTCTGTCGCAGTGTTGCTGGCTGAGATTCCCTTTAAAGGGCCAATGGCCACCGTGCGAGTTGGCTTGGTGGGAGATGATTTTGTCATCAATCCGACCTATAAGGAGATTGAGTCAGGCGATCTTGATTTAATTGTGGCCGGTTCGCCCGATGGAGTCATCATGGTCGAAGCAGGCGCTAACCAGCTGCCTGAGCAAGACATGATTGAAGCCATTGATTTTGGCTATGAGGTCGTGCAAGACCTGATTAAGGCGCAGCTAGAGCTGATTGCTGAACTTGACATTGAGCCGGTCGATCTACCCGCCCCCGAGACGGATCCGACTTTGTCTGACTTTTTGGGCCAGCGGGCAACGGCTCCTATTAAAGATGTCTTGAAGCAGTTTGAGTTGACCAAGCCAGACCGTGACGAAAAGTTAGACGCCATCAAAGCTGAAATCGCCGCTGAGATTGCTGAAATGACCGAGGATAATCCAGTCCATATCGCCGTCAGCGCTAGTGGTAAAGCTTTGGGCAATGCCTATAAGTCTCTGACTAAAAAGTTGATGCGTGCTCAGATTTTAGAAGAGCATGTGCGTGTAGACGGGCGTAAGCTAGATGAGGTGCGCCCCATCCAGAGCCGAACCAATCTACTGCCGAGTCGGGTGCATGGCAGCGGCCTATTTCAGCGTGGGTTGACCCAGGTAATGTCGATTGTGACGCTGGGGACACCGGGGGATGCCCAGATGATGGATGATCTGCACCCTGAGGAAGAAAAACGCTATCTCCACCATTACAATTTTCCCCCGTATTCAGTCGGTGAGACGCGACCGATGCGCTCTCCAGGGCGGCGAGAAGTGGGTCACGGCGCGCTAGCTGAGCGTGCTCTAGTACCGGTCTTACCTCCCCAGGCAGAGTTTCCCTATGTGATCAGGGTGGTCTCCGAAGTGCTTTCGTCTAACGGCTCTACTTCGATGGGGTCGGTGTGTGGCTCTACACTGTCGTTGATGGATGCGGGCGTGCCGATTACAAAGCCTGTCAGCGGTGCAGCCATGGGGCTGATCAAAGAAGGTGAGGAAGTCAGGATCTTGACAGATATTCAGGGTATCGAAGACTTTTTGGGTGATATGGATTTCAAGGTGGCGGGTACTGACTCCGGCATCACCGCCCTTCAGATGGATATGAAGATCACAGGCTTGCCGCTTAAGGTGATTGCTGAGGCAATCAACCAGGCTAAGCCCGCCCGTCTGCATATTTTGTCTAAGATGCTAGAGGCGATCAACGCACCGCGACAGGAGCTGTCACCGTTTGCCCCGCGATTGCTCTCGTTCAAGATAGATCCTGCCATGATCGGGATGGTGATTGGGCCGGGGGGTAAGCAGATTAAGGCCATCACCGAACAAACAGGTGCTAAGGTCGACATCCAAGACGATGGTACGGTTACGGTCTCTTCGATTGAAGGTAGCAAGGCAGAACAAGCCAAGGCCCTCATTGAAGGGATTACCTTTAAACCCTCGGCAGGGGATGTTTATATGGGTAAAGTGACTCGGGTGATTCCGATCGGAGCTTTTGTCGAATATCGGCCTGGCCAAGAAGGCATGATTCACATCTCTCAGCTGGCTGACTATCGGGTGGCTAAGGTTGAGGATGAGGTCAATGTAGGTGACGAAGTGCTGGTGAAGATTCGCGAAATTGACAATCGCGGTCGAGTCAATCTGACCCGGCTCAACATTCATCCAGACGAGGCTGCTAAAGCGAAAGAGGCCGCTGGTATCAGCGCATAAGCAAAGCCCTCTCTCATCAGGAGGTCTTGACCTCTAATAGAGGGCCTGAAAGTTGACGATAAGGGACTTGCAAGCATAAGCTACGGTCCCTTTCTTTTTTTTGGCGTTACAAAAATTGCGTCGCGTTCAGGTTTCTCGGTAGGATGCAATGTGCAATACAAAATGTGCAATATACAGAGATAAATACCCGTGCGACAAGTCGTTATTGCCGGTAACTGGAAAATGCATAAAACTCAGGCAGACAGCCTAGAGTTTTTGAAGGGCTTTTTACCCCAAGTCAATGAGTCTCCTGGGCTTCGAGAGATTGTCTTGTGTGCGCCTTTTACAGCTTTAAGTACGCTCTCTAAGACGCTACATGGTTCACGAGTCAGGGTGGGTGCGCAAAATATCCATTGGGAGGACTCAGGAGCCTACACGGGGGAGATCTCGGGGGGAATGCTAACTGAGCTGGGGGTGCGCTATGTGGTTGTGGGCCATAGCGAGCGTCGGCAATATTTTGGTGAGACTGACGAAACGGTCAATTTACGGTTACGAGCTGCCCAAGCGAAAGGGCTTAGACCGATTCTTTGCGTCGGTGAAAGTAAGCAGCAGCGAGACAGCGGTGAGACCGAATCTCTGATTACAGATCAGGTCAAGCAGGCATTGGTCGGGATCGATCAGCAAAATCTGGTGATTGCCTATGAGCCTATTTGGGCCATTGGGACCGGGGATACCTGTGAGTCAGTAGAGGCCAATCGGGTGGTGGGTCTAATTCGCAGTTTGCTCAAAAACCCAGATGTGCCGATTCAGTACGGCGGGTCTGTTAAACCTTCAAACGTAGACGAAATTATGGCTCAACCTGAAATTGACGGGGCGCTAGTGGGCGGAGCTAGTCTGGAGGCAGATAGTTTTGCTCGGATTGTGAATTACGAAGCTGGTTGAACGCTGTAGCCCTCTATTCACCGCTGTCTAAGGGGTCTTGACTTTGAATGTCGATCGTCTCTTGCTGGGGAGAGTAAGTGTAGTGGGCATGCACATAAATGCGATCGCGGCCTTGCTGCTTGGCGTGGTAGAGCGCTAGGTCGGCCGCTTGGAGGAGCTCTTGAGCCGTTAGCTCTTGGCTAGGGACAGCTGTGGCAATGCCCATTGTGACGGTTAACCAAGGGCTGAGTTCAGAATCTGGATGGGGAATTTCGAGATCGGCAATGCCCTGTCGAATTTTGTGGGCGACCCGGTAAGCCCCAGTTGTATGGGTGTTGGGCAAGATGACAGCGAACTCTTCACCCCCATAGCGGGCAACCAGATCAGCGGGGCGCTTAGAAGCATCTATCAAAGACTGGGCCACTTTTAGCAAGCAGCGATCGCCAGTGGGGTGGCCATAGTGATCGTTATATCGCTTAAAAAAATCAATGTCGCACAGAATGAGAGATAGGGGCTGCTGCTCTCGGGTCAGTCGCTGCCACTCGTTTGCAAGGTGCTGGTCAAACCGACGTCGGTTAGCGATGTGGGTCAACCCGTCGGTGAGGGCAAGGGCCTGCAATTCTTGGTTGGCTCGCTGTAGCTGCTGATAGAGCAGGCTTTGTTGAATTGCGATCGCAACTTCTTCAACGATAGTCTCAGCAAACATCGCCTCGACGTCATTCCAGGCAGCGCTAAACTTACGGTAGCCTAGAGCCATAACGCCCCAAAGGGTCAGCTGTCGCTCAGGGGGCTGGGCAGGCAGATAGATCGGTAGCAGCAGCCAGGAGCCTGGAAAATGGCTTAGCCAGACTGAATAGGCGGCAGTGGTTGCTGCGGTTGACAGATTAATGTGGAGCGGGGTCTGTGGCTTAAGTAAAGGAGCAAGCTTCAATAATTTCTCGGAAAGGTTGAAGCTGGGAAGAGGATGCTCCTGGTGACTGTATTGGGTTACCTGTTTCCATGTCTTGTGCTGAGTATCATACTCAACCAGCTGTACCCAATCTGTTTTGAGAAACTGACCCATTTCTTGGGCGGAGGTTACAAATACAGTTTGACGATCTAACGACTGACGAATGGTTTGCACCGTCTGCCGGAGCTGTGTTTGCTGTTTGATTTGGGCCTGATACTGACGTAGTAGCCCCTGAGCCGCAGTGTCTTGAGCTTCGAGGGTTTGGGCTTTGAGGGTTTGGGCTTTGAGGGTTTGGGCTTCGATGGCCTGAGTTATTATGGCCTGAGCGGCGGGGGCCTGAGCGGCGGGGGCCTGAGCGGTGGGGGCCTGAGCGGTGGGGGCCTGAGTGGCGGGGGCTTGAGCCACCTCCTGAGGAAGTAACCGATCGAGGGTTTCAATCAGGGTAATTTGATAAGTAATGATTTTGGCAGGGTCGTAGATAGGTATACGGGTCAATCGGCCTGACAATAGCTGCCCCGACTGAGTTTGAATGGACCCTTCGTAAATGTAGGGTTGAGAGCTGATAACGCCACTGGTCGGTAAAATCACTCGCTCATGCAGCTGACTGTTGGAATAGCCTAATAAGTCGTAAAACGTCGAGTTGGCCCAGCAATATTGGCCCGTTTTCGGGTCACTCAAGAGAATGGCGATTGGCAGCTGCTCTAGCACTGCTTGAAATGGAATACCCTGGGTCTGCTCGTGGGGTGAGGCATTGGGTAGGTTTGCCTCAATGGTTTCTAGCTCTTTGCGAATGCGCAACACTAGCTGAGATAGATCAGCCTGATGGGATGGCAATAGGGTTTGCTGTAAGGCTCTCTGCTCAGCAGGCTGGTGCAGTGAGGTCAGCTCCGACTGTAGCTGTGTGAGTTTGGCGATGAGAGATGACGTTTCCATTCACTGCGCACGAATGATCGGCGTTGTTAAGCAGGGGGAATCGTGAGGGGGAAAGACGGGGAGGCTCTAGGGAACAGGGATGACAAAGTGAACTAATTTTATCTAAACAGTGGGGAGATGTACGTTAAAAACATTGATGCAATATCGCTAAAGTATAATCTATCACTCAGTATCCTGTAGGGTGGAGTGTTCGATCTACGTATCTTTTGCAATCGGCCTTGTGTAGGCAGTTTGTGAAAGTACTGACTTCCGTCCATTTTGGAAAAAGGCGCGCCTGATCTCAATAATTCTTTTTACATTCAATAAAGGAAAGATTCCGAAGGCTTTGTGTCTTTTGAAACAGAATGTCTGTAACTGCATTATGCTTGCCTCGTATTCTCGATCTGTCTGCTTGAGCTGTATCAGGGGTGAGGGTGCAGATGGGCGATCAAATTTAAGCTATCCAAAGGTGTAAAAATCTAAAGGTGTAAAAAGTGATTGAGGGCTGTGACCATGGCAGGGGGCCAGCGACGGACCTGGGTAACCCAGTCAATGTCTTTGTAGCGGCTATCGAGCCCGACCGCTGCGACCCAGTTGCTTTCGGCCTCGCCTCGCTGACCAGTTTCCCAGAGGGCGGCTGTGAGGGCCGCGCGCATATCGACAAAGGTGGGATATTTGCGCACCAGAGATCGCATAACCTGGATGGCTTTTTGAGTTTGCCCGACTTGATACAGGGCCAGAGCATAGTTGCCGTAGCCTAAGGAAAATCGCGGATCAATTTCGATGGCTCGCTGGTAGTCCTCTAGAGCTGCTTGCCAGTTGCCTGCCCCGCCCTGGGCATTACCCCGATTGTTATAGCCAGCTGGGTCATTAGGGGAGAGGGCCAAAACCTGGTTGTAATCGTCCAGGGCGGCTTGCCAGTCACCTTGAGCTTCGTAAGCGGCACCTCGATTGAGATAGGGGTCGGGCTCAAAGGGGGCAAGCTGAATGGCCTGGGTGTAGTCTGCGATCGCAGATACGATTTTGTTTTGGCTTACCTTTACGTTGCCGCGATTGCTCCACAGAGCGGGCTCATTAGGAAGTTGGTCGAGTAGTTTGGTCCAATAGGTTTCAGCCAGATCAAACTGACCAGCCTGAGTAAGACTGAAGGCCTGGGTGCGCAGTGCGCTAATGGACTCTGAGCTGGCCGCGATCGCGGGGGCTAGCCCGAACCAGGAATTGAGCCCCATCGGTGCGAAAACTCCGCAGACTATACTGAGTGCGATCGCGATTGCCCATCGAACCATGTGACTCATCTCTTAATCGGTTGTTTCAATAGCTTAAAGCAGCTCAGGGAGAAGCGAGTCTACCCCAAGTCTTGGCTTCAGAGGGGCTTGGCTCAGAAGTACTGGGTCAAGCGTCTGTGGCTGGCGGGGGGGAAGCCGGAGGGAACTCCGGAGAGTGGGGGAGTGGGGGAGTAGACGGTGTCTGCAAAAGTGAAAGCTGATCGTCTACTGTCTTGCTTGGCGGGCTACTGGTGCGAAAGAAGACCGGGTTGGCAGATATTTCATAGCCCAGGTGCCGCCAGGCTGCGGGGGTGGCGACTCGACCTCTAGGGGTACGCTGGAGATAGCCGATTTGGAGCAGATAGGGCTCGTAGACTTCTTCGATCGTCTGCGAATCTTCGCCCGTGGACGCGGCCATGGTGTCTAGCCCCACAGGGCCGCCGCCAAAATTTTCAATCATGAGCGTCAGCAAGCGGCGATCGGTCCAGTCAAGGCCGCAGGGATCAACATTAAAAAGTTCTAGGGCTTCGCTTGCGATCGCGTCAGTAATCGGGCCAGAGGCTTTGACCTGCACATAGTCGCGGACTCGACGCAGTAAGCGATTGGCGATCCTTGGGGTGCCCCGTGCTCGCCGGGCAATTTCCATTGCGCCGGGTTCTTCAACCGATGTTTTTAGCACGTCTGCTGTACGCAAGACAATCTGGGTGAGCTCGTCGAGTTCATAAAACCGCAGCCGCTGGATCAGGCCAAAGCGATCGCGCAGGGGGGAGGTCAGCGCCCCAACCTTTGTGGTGGCCCCTACGAGGGTAAAGGGTTGGAGGGGAATGCTGCGGGTGCGGGCGCTTTGGCCTTTGCCAATGGTGATATCCAAGCGAGCATCTTCCATGGCCGGGTAGAGGATTTCCTCGGTCACCCGCGAGAGCCGATGAATTTCGTCAATAAATAGAATATCCCCTGCTTTTAGATTGACCAACAGGCCGGCAATATCTCGAGGGCGCTCCAGGGCGGGGGCCGTAGTAATTTTGCAGTCTACTTTCATCTCTTGGGCCAAGATCAGTGCCATTGTCGTTTTGCCCAACCCCGGTGGCCCATAGAGTAGAAGGTGATCTAAGGGCTCTCGTCGGGATTGGGCTGCTTTAATGGCAATGCCGAGCACTTCTTTGAGCGCTTTTTGACCGATGTAATCTTCTAGCGATTGGGGCCGAATGCCGTCTTCTTGGCGAGTCAGCTCCTCAACCTTAGCGTCGCTTTCTAGCAGCTCATTTTTACTGCCATGATGCTCTTCGGCTTGAGATTTAGAGCGGGTCTGACTTGACTCAGAATGGTTTCTGGCCGACTTTGAAGCCTTTTTAGAGGTCTCTGCTTTGGTAAGTTTGGCGGCAGCTGTCGGGGAATCTGGATTTGGCTGATCTGGTTCCGGCTGCTTAGAGGAGATAATCGCCATGACCAGGGCAAGAATAGGTGGATTGTGCCTGAGTATCTTGTCAACAGGATCTCGGACAAATGTACTATATCACTCAGATGGGGTCAATGGGGGTTGGCTCAAGAATTTCGAACGGTGACGACTCCACAAGCAACGTACTATCTGTTTAACGATCGCCCAGAGCGGGGTCGCGATCGCTTTATTCAAGAAGTAAAAGCATTTTTGATGACTGAAGATTCTATCCCTTGACACCTTGCATGACTGATAACTTGTATGACTGATAAGAGGTATGGCTGACAAGATTCAACCGCTCGAAAAGGATCATGCACTGGCGATTCTCAGCTGGAAATATGCATCCCCTTATGACTACTACAATTTCGATCCTGATACTTTTCAAGAAGATTTGTGCTATCTGCTTGACTCGAGAAATGCCTTTTTTGCGATCTTGAACCGACACAGAGAACTCGAGGGCTACTGCTCTTTTGGCACGGATGGGCAAGTGCCCGGTGGAAACTATAGTGCTGAAGCCCTCGATATTGGTATGGGTATCCGCCCAGATCTAGTCGGTCAGGGGTTCGGCAGGCGATATGCACAAGCTGTATCAAAGTACGGAGCGACTCAGTATGGGGGACAGCAATTGCGGGTCACGATAGCAGGGTTTAACCAGCGAGCACAGCGAGTGTGGGCACAGTTAGGGTTTGAGCGGGTAGAGACGTTTGTCAAAATCGGGAGTGAAGCCGTTTTTGTGGTGATGACTTGTACCGTCTAAATCTGCACTCAGTCAATTGCTTAGCGATTTTTCTGAGTGGTGCTGTAGAGTCGATAGCGATCGGCCTCCAGTTTTTCGATGTCTTCTTCAGCAAGGCGTTCGACATAATTAATCTTGATTTCCTCAAGCAGGGCGGTGGTTAGCGATTGGATTTCGCGAAGGGCGTCGTCTTTTTGGATTTCTTCACGAAAATGACTGCCGAAACTGCTGACCAGTTGACTCATGAGTTCGCCGCCGCGTTCATCAGCCAGGGCGGTTTTGACGGCCTGGTACAGATTTTTTGAGACCTCCGCCGAGATTTGCTGGGTGAGCTGATGGGACAGGTCACTAAAGCCGGGTAGAAATTTTAGCCCCTGGTAAGCCGGGGCCTGGCTGAGGGCACCGTCAACGCTGTGGGCTAGCAAGCGGTCTATGTCAGGTTTAATTTTGGGCAGCACGCCATCAATCAGCACCTGAGTGAGGCGCTGGGCAATCGTCTGAATTTCATCAACGCCGTTTAGATCGATGTAGCGACTTTGGCTAGTGGCCTCAAACAGCCAGCGGGTGATTTGTCCCTGGCGGATCATGTTTTGGATTTGATCGATCATGCGCAGAAAGACCACTTCGGTAAGTTCGACGGCAAACTGGCTGATCAAAATTCGATTTAATCGGCCGCGAATCGGTTCTAAGTTGACCAGATGGGCTTGATTGAGCCGAATCACGACTGGAATGGCCCGCAGCCAGCGCCAGAAAGGTAGCAGCAGGGGGACATCGTAAAGCCGCCAAAGCATCGCATCAAACCAGGTAGTATCTTCGTGGCGGCGGCTGAGGGTGTAGGTACGTGCCAAAAACTCGAGGCCAAAGATACCCATAAACCAGATGTCGATCAGCCAAAATCGATCGATGGGCCGTCCGCTAAAGTCGATGCCGCGCCAATAGTTGGTCTCAAACAGCGGGCGCACGGTTTGGTCGAAAAAAATGGATTCGTCCTGCCAACCTGCTTGGCTAAGATAGGGAGCGCTCCAAAATTCTCGGAAGGCGTCTTTAGAAGAGGCTGGCTCAACCGCAGTGACTTCCTCAACCCGTTCGCGCATATGGTTTTTGATGCGCTCCAGGGTGCCTGATTTGTTAGCGACCTCAAAGGGGTTTTCGTCGACAATATCAACGCTGCGATCGCGCAGTTCCTCTAGCAGATCTCGCGTCTCAGGTGCGTTTAATCCAGAGTCTGCCACCTCAGCTTCGAGGCGATCAACCAGGGCCAGATAGGCGGTCGTGGCCCGTTCGGGCTCGATGCCTTTGAGGGTTTTGCCATACCACTGGGTAAAGGTAGGCAGTACTTGTAAATAGCGATCTCGAAAGGGACTATAGCTCAGGTCAAAGGCCACCAGGGCCAGGTTGAGGGTGGCCAGCAGCGCCATAGCGCGCTCAAACCAGGATGCTTTGCGTAAGCGACGGGGACGGGGGCGGGCGAGGGCAGCCATTGTTTATCAGAATTCAACATTGGTAAAAACGAAACCGCAGGAAGTTCTAAACCATCAACTCAAAATTGAGAACTCAAAACTTAAAACTGGGTTTTCCCAAGGTCAGCCTATCGAGAATTGTCCCTCGTCTGATAGAAACCCACGGTAGACTTTAAAGAGAAGATTTACGTTTCTTAACAAGCTCTCATTATGACGATTGCCCTAAGTGCTCCGGTCGGTACCCGCTGGTCTTGGCGAAACTTCGAAGTTTACTACGTGCGGGCTGGAGAGCCGCGGCCCAATCGGCCTCCGCTGCTTTTGGTGCATGGCTTTGGGGCCTCGACCGCTCATTGGCAAAAGAATATCGCTGAGCTACAGGCTGATTTTGAGGTGTGGGCGATTGATCTGATAGGCTTTGGCCGTTCGTCTAAACCCGCTGGGGGCTATAGCGCTGAGCTGTGGCGCGATCAGCTGCATGAGTTTGTCACTGAGGTGATTGGTCAGCCGGTGGTGCTGGCGGGCAACTCGATTGGGGGGTATTCTTGCCTATTTGCAGCTGCGACTCGGCCTGAGTCGGCCCGAGGGGTGGTGCTGCTCAACGGAGTTGGCTCCTTTAGTGATATGGCTCAAACTGAACCCAGTCCATTTAGAGAAGCTGTGGGTAAGCTGATTCGCGATATTGTGCTGAGTCCTATTCCCAGCTGGTTTCTTTTTCAATTTGTTCGCAACAAGTCCTATATTCGCAAGACCCTCACGCAGGTCTATGTGAACAAGGCAGCGGTGACGGATGAACTGATCGAGGCGATTTATCGACCGGCTTGTGAGCCAGAAGCGCCTGCCGCCTTTGCAGCTTTGTTTAAAGCAGAGCGAGGTGAACCTGTGGATACGCTACTGGCTCAGTTAGAAAAGCCCCTACTCCTGCTCTGGGGGACAGCCGATCCGTGGATGAACTGCCAGGAGCGCAGTGCGCTTTTCCACAAACATTACGGCGATATTGAGGAGCATTTTCTCGATGCAGGCCACTGCCCCCACGACGATCGACCCGATTTGGTGAATCCGTTAATCAGGGATTGGGTACTGCGGCGTCAGGATATGAACTGATGATTATTCGAGCGCAGAAGACGGCTCCTTGAAAATTAGGCTGACGTTTTTAACGTGCTGAGTCGTGTAGCGCAGTAAAGCGTAGATAAAAACGACGATGCCTGCCATTTCTAAAAACTCCTCACATGCGTTAAAGAGATGGTATGTAAATTCTTTTTCAGTCGGTAAGCTTGCGTACCATCCTCCCGCGATCTCTAGGCCGAGCACACCTGAAATATAGATGGCTCCTGCTGTCAAAAATAACCATCTAATGTTTTTAGGTAGGGCTAATATAAACTTAAAGTAGGCAATCAAAAAGATCGATAAAAAAACGAACCCAGCAATGACCCACGTGAAGTAGAGCGGGCCGCTACTAATTCCAAAAGTGGATCTTAAGGGTAGTATCAAGCGTTCATGAAAGCTCATCCATTCGTCTATCGCAAGACATAAAAAGATCAGCGCTAGGCCTTTCCAATGCGCTGCGTATCGATCTCTCAATTGAGATTTTGAGATAGCGATAACACTCAGTAGAATACTGCAGGCGAGTAAGTTAAGCGTTGAGTATAGGGCGGGTAAGTTAAACTCCTGATCGACATCAAATAGGTCAATAAATCCCAACAGTTCTCCATGACCGAGAACGTATCTTGATGTTTTGCCGATGATATTGCATAGCATTAACCCCACAGCTGCCCAGCCTAAAAAATGAGCTGTTTTTTTAGGTGAAATATATAAGTTGATCAATCTTTAAGGTCTCCTCTAAGCCGAAATCTCAGGATGTGTTAACTGCGAATTGAGTTAACCCCGCGAGTCTTGTAAGCCGAGTAGACTGGATGACCCATAAAGATGGAAACCGCTGAGGTGATCTTTAGGAATATAGCGGCTGAGTAACAGAGTCGCTTAAGCGTCGGTGAAAGCGCTATGGGGCCTCTAAGGAAGGCTGCACAGCGTTTTCACAAAACTTGGGTAACTGAATGAGCGTTTACTAGATTAACCCAAGGTTAAGAGAAGTTTATGGCCAAATTATGAAGATTGAATTGAGACTCTGTGAAAGCAGATAGGGTTTGAAGGGCTACTCGAAGCGGATTGGAGATGTGGTGCGCTTGATATAGAGGGGGTGCCGAGGTTGCCCTGCTTGAGTCATACCCAAGCAGTACATCTTGGGTGCACAGTTGGCGAGTAGCTTGAGAACGGTTTGGTCTCGCTGTAGCAGTTGGCCCCAGTTGCCCCAGGCGAGAATAATTTGCGTTGCACTCTCTGCTGCGGCGAGCAGGGCGCGATCGCACTCCTCCCCGATGGGTTCCTGCACAGTTTTCAAAACCTTGGGATCTGCTGTGCAGTAGGCAAACAAATTTACCACTTCTAAAACGCTGTAGCCCCAGATGCGAGCAAACTGCATGCAGGCCCGTAGGGTCGGGTCGTCTTGCTTGGCATCGGCACGGCTAGGGTTCAGCATAATAAAAACGACTTTGCGCTCATCTGTAGAAGATTTTTCGAGAGAAAGCTTTTCGGGAGAAGATTTTTCGGGCCATCGCCTTTCAAGGGAATAACGGTACTGACCCGTGGCATCAAAAATCGCCGAGCGTTTAATCCCGTCCTTAACAGTTGTTAACATTTGGATAGGGCAATTTCATTATTCAGGCGCGGGTAAGCTGACCCCAATTCTGATTCAAATTCAGTGTGCGTGTCAGACGCGCCCTTGGGAGGATCTATTTTGAGTGTATTCTCGAGCTTTAGTCCGGCGCTGCGTCGGAATTTAGCCGTTTTGTTTATGGCTGGGCTGTGCTTTTGGGCCGGCCTGGCCGGGCTGCTGCCAAGTTTACCGCTGTATATCGAAACTTTTGGAGCCAATGGGCAGCAGATCGGATTTGTGATGGCCAGCTTTGGGGTCGGTTTGCTTGCGGCCCGGCCAATGATGGCCCGGCTGACTGATCAGCGCGGGCGTAAGCCAGTGATGATGATTGGGCTGGGTGCGATCGCAGCCGCCCCCCTGAGCTATCTACTGATTCAGTTTTTGCCCACGATGGTTTGGGACGGGGCTGTTTTAGGGCAGCCGCTCTCAGTGTCTTCTCCGGTTGTGCTGCTGATGGTGTTTAGGGCGTTTCACGGTCTAAGCATTGCTGCCTTTGTGACGGCTTACAGTGCGCTAGTCGCTGACTTGGCCCCCCCGGAAAATCGGGGAGAGCTGATCGGCTACATGAGTCTGGTCAACCCGATTGGCATGGCGCTGGGGCCAGCGCTAGGGGGATATCTGTATGATTTATCAGGCTTCACAGCTGTTTTCTTAGTGATGAGTGCCGTAGGCACCCTGGGGTTTATGGGGGTGCTGTCCTCAAGAGAGCCTGACCCCGTGCTGGGGCAAACGGTCGCCACTGCAAATAGAAAGTTTTGGGCGCTGCTTTGGACGCCGCCAATTCGTATTCCGGCGCTGATGTTGCTACTGGTGGGTCTAGCCTTTGGCTCGCTAGCGACCTTTATCCCCCTGTATGCCCGTGAGAGTCATTTAGATGTGAATGTGGGGCTGATTTATACCGCCTCAGCCATGGCGAGTTTTGCCGTTCGTTTGCCGGCAGGTAAGGCTTCTGACCGGTTCGGTCGGGGCCGGTTTATCAGCATAGGGCTGATCTTTTATACCGTTTCGATGGCGGTGCTTTGGCTGGCCCATAGCGTGCCGATGGTGCTACTGGCCGGGGCGCTCCAGGGGGCTGGCGGGGGTACCTTGATCCCAATGGTGGCAGCGCTGATGGCCGATCGGTCTGCTCCTGGTGAGCGGGGGCTCATGTTTGGCCTGTGCTTGACGGGGTTCGATGTGGGGATTTCGCTCTCAGGCCCCTTGATGGGATGGGTGGCCGATCTGAGCAGCTATCGGGATATTTTTGCGCTGGCGGGGGCAATGACGCTGCTAGGGCTGATTATTTTTATCACCACCTCAAGCAAAGATTTGGCCCACTCTATGCGGTTTGCGTTGGGTCGAGGGCGCGATGTGTATGCGATCGCACGGCGCTCTGCTTGAGCCAACGGATTCTTGTTTACCCAAAAGCAGTCTCAAACCAAAAGCAGCGCTAGATATTCCAGCGCTGCCATGGAAGCAGTATCCTACTTTTGAGCGGGCCTGAAGGGATTCGAACCCCTGACACCCTGGTCCGTAGCCAGGTGCTCTGTCCACTGAGCTACAGGCCCTCACAGGCTCATAATCGTAACATACTAAACAGACACTATCCAATATTCTATTCTCAAAATATAGCCAAATTGTTTTTCCTTAGACAAAGGGGCAGAGTTGCCAGACGTTTGGCGCGATTTGGCCCAGCTAACCGGTTTAGTATTTATCGTTTCTCTATTTTAGAAGCCGTGTCTCAAGAGTTTGCTCAGCTATCTCATTTAGACAATCAGGGCCAGGCTCAAATGGTTGATGTGTCTGCTAAGGCGGTCACTGCCCGTGAG
>JBCBZL010000421.1:0-2755 GCA_039815385.1 Cyanobacteria bacterium P01_A01_bin.114 | reverse complement strand
GCGCGACATCAAGCACTACATGCGTCTCATCAGCTACAGCCTGGTGGTTGGCGGCACCGGTCCTCTTGATGAGTGGGGCATTGCCGGTCAGCGTGAAGTCTATCGCGCACTCAGCCTGCCCACCGCTCCTTATGTCGCAGCTCTAAGCTTTGCTCGGACTCGCGGCTGTGCACCTCGCGACATGTCTGCTCAGGCACTGACTGAGTACAACGCGATGCTCGACTACGTCATTAACTCTCTCTCATAGGCTAAACCCGTGAGCATGGGCTAATGTGACAACGGCTGACGTGTTGTTGGCTTAAATCAAGGGGGATTCCAAGTTGGAGTCCCCCTTGATTGTTTTCGCAAGCTAGTTCACAGAGAAGCCCCGCTGAACTCTAACGTAAAAGTTCAGCGGGGCCAGGGGCGGAGACAACACTGATGTTCCCAAGTGCGCCAGGTTTTGAATGCGTCAGGAAACGGCTCGTCTGACTATCTAAAGCTCTTTTGTCGCCACTTGTTTAAGCGGGCTTCTGCAATAGTTGCCAACGGTCTTGCATCGGCAATCTCCTGCTTGAGCTTCTCAATGGCGGCAGTTTGTTCATCGACCTGTTGTTGCAGAGTGTTCTTCTGATTTGCTTGAGGCACCATCGCTGGGATACCTGGGGTTGAGCCGCCGCTGTTAGACGGCAGACCCCAATCACTTTGGCGGGTAATCGACGCCCCGATAGCAGAAAACGGACGCAGGTCGGCTAGCTGCTTTTGTAAGCTGACAATTAACGCCGCTTGTTCATCAAACTGGGTTTGCATAGACTGATCTGCCACCGCAGGCGCGGAGGTCTCTGCTGTCTTGCCTTGGCCAGAAGAAATATAAGACAGCGCCGAGGTTGGGCGTAAAGCATCTGCGATCAGCCCCTGAATATCTTGACTCTTTTGCTTGCCGTAGGGGCTCTTACGAATGATCGATTGGGTCAAACGCGGCTTGTTGTCACCGGTTAAATCTTTGTCGCTGCTAGACGCACTCTTTAGCAGCTGGATCATGTTAGTAAACTCCAGCATGTTTTGGCCTGGCTGGGTCATGTAGCCCCGATAGTAAGGAACAATGTTTTCCCCAAAGGTATCTTGATACTCATCGCTGTCAAGATAGGCGTCAATGTCAGCTTCATACCCGGCTTCATCTAAAACCGCACTGTGGGCTTTCATCTCTTCAAAACTCTGGGGGGCTCGACCCAACAGATGTTTATGGTTCAACTCAATGGCCCGATACCAGTAGCAGTTTTCAAAAAAGCGAGACCGATACAGCTCAGATTTTGCCACCTGGCGCACAAATTCGCGCACGCTAATTTCCCCGTTCTTGAGCTGAGATTCGGGCACCACCAGGCGCTCGCTCTCCATCACATAGGCATTGCCTAAAACCTGCCGATAGACAGCTCGAATCACGATATCAACCTCTTCAGAGGAGGCATTGGCGTTGAGCTCAACGGGGCTCGCCTCTTTGAAGGGCTGATACGCGACTTGATACTGCTTTTGGGCAAGCTGGTCAAGGGTATCAGGGCCTGCGCTGACAGAGGACGAAGTCGTTGGAGTTTTGACGGTAGGGCCTTGCTTAAACTTAAAGACAGACGCGAGTAGCGACTGGGCATCGGTGATCGGCTGCCAGCCGCTCGACACGCCGCTGACGGGTCGTATGCTGCTAGCCGTATTGGCCATCAGGGGGTGGTTGAGCCGGGCTCGCTGCTGGTTTTGCAGGTCTTTATCGCTGCTAGAAGCGCCCCTTAGCAGCTCGAATAGGTGGGTGAAGCCCACCAGTTTTTGACCCGTTTGGGTCTTATGGCCTCGATAGTAAGGGACGGTATCATCCCCAAAGGCCTGCTGATATTCTTCGCTATCGAGATAGGCATCAATCTCTGCGTCAAAGCCGTCTGTTTCTAACAGATTGCTGTGGCTTGAGATGTCTGCAGACCCATCGGGTGCGCGTCCTAAAAGGTGCTTAAAATTGAGTTCAATAAATCGATTGCGGGAACAGGGTTCAAAAAAACGAGTGCGATAGAGGTCTGACTTGGCCACCTGACGCACAAATTCGCGAACGCTGAGTTCACCATTTTTGAGCTGAGATTCGGCAGCGACTAAACGCTCGCTCTCCATCACATGGGCGTTGCCTAAAACTTGTTTATAAACGGCTCGGATGGCGATATCACACTCATCTTCTGAATGGGTTTGCCACAGCCGCACCGGGGCGGTTTCATCAAAGGGCTGAGTTCCTAATTTTTTCTCAGGATTCACCACAGGATTTATAAATGTACTAACCATCCAAGTCTCTCCCAAATATATTTAAAACTTGACCCCATCCGGACATTTGCCCTAGAGGAAAACTCAAGTAGCCGGATAAGATACAAAGCGCGCCACTTTCCATCTTACGAAGATTGATCCCTCAAGTATTTGAGGAATTGTAAAGGAACAGGATGGCAGGGAGACTGTCTCGCTAGCGTATTGACCAAGCCCTTATGGTACTGAGAGGAGATTGGAATTGGTGAAAAATCGGGTTGGGATCTTGTTAGTGCATGGCGTAGGCGAGCAGCGCAAGTTTGAGCATTTAGAGTCGGTGGTCAGAAATATTGCCACGACGCTTAAAGCCGAGCCCCATCTGTCGGTCAACGTGGCAATCAAGACCCGAGAAGATGGGCACTATGGGGCTGAGCAACCTTTTTGGGCCGCTGAGGCAGAGGCTCCCATCGTCATGTCTGTCAAAAATAATGCCGCTGAGGCTCCGGAGGAG
>JBCBZL010000156.1:0-10978 GCA_039815385.1 Cyanobacteria bacterium P01_A01_bin.114 | reverse complement strand
TAGCTCGCGTCTTAAACCCGTCGGTTTTTTGTCAATCAGCAGTAAATCCGGTTTGTAGTGGGCTGCGGCTGAATAGATTAACTGCGATCGCAGCTCCACCGTTTCCTCAATAGAGGTGCCCAAATACTTGGCCGATAGCTCTCCTGAGACCCCGCGACTTAGGCAGGGCAGTTTGATATAATCTAGCCTTTTAGGGAGGCGAAACCCTTGCAGCATCGGTGAACCTGAGACTAGCAAAATCGACAGTCGGGGCCAGCAGCTTAGCAGATAGTCACAGATCGCGAGCATTCTACGTAGGTTGCCGAGACCAAATGCGTCGTGGGAATAAACCATCAGTCTCATCGTGTCCATCAAAGCATCCTCAAACTGTACTGGTCTGCTTATGCTTAGACTCGCCATTGGCAATGAGAGAGATGTGAAACTTCTATGAGAAGGCTTTCATGAGAAGATTTTATGAGAAGGCTTTCATGAGAAAATCTTCATGCTGGCCCCTCAAACGTTATGGGATAGTTTGGAGCATAGGTGAATGCCTTGAGATCTTTTGAGAGGTACCCCCGTGAACAGCCTGCCACCGGCCAAATCTAATCAGCCTTTATGGCAACAGTTCTTTCGAGAAACGAGAACACGCATCTTGCTGATGTATACGCTGCTGATGATAGTGCTGACGGGGGTCACCATTCCGATTTTTAGACATTTCTTGTTTATTCAGGTTGGTGAACGGGTTCGTGACGACCTGAATGAAGAGCGAGCCAATTTTTTAGCGGCCTACAGACGTTGGGAGCGCCCGCCCAACCAAAGTATTGAAGATCTAAAAGGCTTTGTTGATGAGTATTTGGCAGCAAAACGACCTGAGGATGATAATTTTCATCTCGTTTTAATTGATGATGAATTTTATCGTTCTCACCCTACCTATCTTTTAGAGCCCTTTGACCAGGATTCAAAATTGTTTGCCCGCTGGCAAACCGTTAGCGAATTTATGCGCGGTGAAGAAATTGTTGAGGATCCTCGTATTGGCACCATTCTTTATAAGGCCGATCCCCTGTTTTTGGACGGTCGGCAGCGAGGCGTTTTGGTCGGGCTCCATGTCTCTGCGGGCGAGCGCCAAGAGGCTCTGGTTGGGGTTCATCTGTTTATGGTGATAATTACCGCTGTTGTAGCACTCTCTCTGCTATTGACCTGGCTGGGCGCTGGGCAGATGATGGCCCCGATTCGCTCGCTTTCAAAGACGGCTCGCTCCGTTAGCGAGTCTGACTTAACTCAGCGAATACCCATCGTCCGAGGCCGTGGTGAGCTAGCCGATCTGGCCGATACCTTCAACGCCATGATGAACCGTATCCAGAAAGCGTTTGATAGCCAGCGCGCCTTTGTGAATGATGCTGGCCATGAGCTACGAACCCCCATCACTATCATTCGAGGGCATCTTGAGCTACTTGATGACGACCCTCAAGAACGTCAGGAAACTCTGGAATTGGTGATAGATGAGCTAGACCGAATGGGCCGTTTGGTCAACGATATGATCTTGCTTGCAAAGTCAGAACGAAAAGATTTTTTGCAACTAGAGATGATTGAGGTCAGCACCTTTGCCGAAGAACTCTTTACAAAAGCCCAAACCTTGGCTCAGCGAGACTGGCAGTTGAAGGTTGAGAACCCAGGCAAGCTAGTTGGCGATCGCCAGCGGCTGACTGGTGCCCTTCTCAACCTGTTGAGAAATGCCACCCAGCATACCCAAGTGTCTGACACCATTGAGCTAGGTTGCCGCTTTAAAGATCGGCAACAAGTACAGTTCTGGGTGAGGGATACTGGCGAAGGTATTAGTGCGGACGATCAGTCGCGAATTTTTGCTCGCTTTGCCCGAGGTCAGCTGCGCCGCTCAGAGGGCTCGGGCCTTGGGCTATCCATCGTCAGTGCCGTTACCGAAGCCCACGGTGGCAAAGTTGAGCTAATCAGCCAGGTGGGCAAAGGATCTACCTTTCGACTAAATTTGCCAGTGAGGCGTTAAAAACGCTTGCCTACGTGCCCTCAAGCTGCTCTTCTACGACCGATAATAAGTCTGCAAACCGGAAAGGCTTAGGCACATAATCATTGGCTCCAGCGGCTAAAGCTTCTTGGCGTAAATCGCTTAGTGCGGTTACCACAATTACAGGGCGCTTGTCTCCTCGTGCCCGTAGTTCTGTGAGCACTTCCCAACCATCTTTGATGGGTAATCCGAGATCTAGCAAAATGACGTCATAGGTATTTTCCTGGGTTGCTTGTAGCGCCTCTTCGCCATCGGTCACAATTGTGGGTATAAAGCCATTTTTTCGAAACCCTTTGGCCAAAAAGGCCGCCAGTCTTTTCTCGTCTTCAATAATTAATATTTGGTGCATTTAAAAAGCTTTCAAAATCGATGTAACTTGACCAGGCTAGCCGTTTCACCTGTGTTTGTTTCCACCCTATGGAGAGATATCGAAGCCCTAAAGCGGGCTCAAAATTTCTGCGGCCACGCGGCTGTTTCACAAATACATCTCATGGCAAATACATCTCATGGCAAATACATCTCATAGAGAAACCTCGCAGATAAATCTTATAGAAAAATCTCACCGATAGTAATGCCGGTTACCGAGCCTCTGATATCCCCTTTTATTTAATCCTTTTGCTGATTGAAGTGCATGAGAAAACTCTCATGCACGCAGGCGATATCCCATGCCGCGAACCGTTTCGATCAGGTCGCTACCCAGCTTTTTACGTAAATAGCCGACATACACATCGACGATATTAGACCCTGGATTGTAGTCATATCCCCAAACCCGATCTAACAGCTGCTCTCGGCTGAGAACCTGGCCAGGGTGCCGGAAGAAGGTTTCTGCCAGGGTAAACTCACGGGCAGGCAGATCAATGACCTGATTGCTTACCCGCACCCGTCGAGTGCGCAGATCAAGCTCTACACCAGCCACTCGCAATACCTCTTTGCCGAAGGCCTTGGTGCCATGGGTTTGTCTCAGGCGTAACTTCACCCTGGCCAGCAATTCTTCGAAGCGAAAGGGTTTGGTTACATAGTCATCAGCCCCGCCTTCTAGCCCAGCCACCTTGTCACTAATGTCGTCTCGCGCGGTCAAAATGATGATCGGCAGGGTGGCTCCCTGCCCGCGCAGTTCTTCAACCACCTGTAATCCGTCTTTGTCGGGTAGTCCCAGATCAAGAATGAGCAGGTCATAGTCATCCCCCAACGCCTGGAGAATGGCCTCGTAAGCATTGGGTGCGATCGCAGTGGTAAACCCCTGAGCTTTTAGGCCTTTTTCTAAAAACGAGGCGATGCGAGACTCGTCTTCTGCAATGAGGATTCGGTACATCAACCCCCGCCTTGTGGAGAAATATCATTGATCTATAGGTAGACCAATGATAAATCAAGGGCATCAAGACTGTGACAGTTTTTCAACCAAAAGACACGATTGAGGGCGACTGCGCCCGCCTCAGTGAGTTAAGTCGGCGAGCTGTGGAGGCAAATACCGTCTAAGCAAAAATTCTTCGCCACTGCCGTGGACCTGGGCCGAAAATAGCGGGTTTGAGGCAGCACCCGCCGTTCGGTTACCTCCTCGCTATACTAAACGGTGTAAGCTGAGCAGTCAGCGCCATCGCTAACCATTACAGACCGAGCCCCTATGAGTTGCGAGCATCTTGATTCACTGACGGTCGACACCATTGTGCCCAAGGCCAACTACCCCGTTTTTCGCTGCGAAGACTGTGTTCGTATCAATGACACCTGGGTTCATCTGCGCATTTGTCAGACCTGTGGCAAAATGCTGTGCTGTGATTCTTCTAAAAATCAGCATGCCCGACATCACCACGAAGAAACGGGTCATCCTGTGATTAGCTCGGCTGAGCTAGGAGAACAGTGGCTGTGGTGCTACGTTGACGAGCAGAGTAAACCTTACTAGGGGGATCGCCCAGATATAACGCCTCGGCTGAAGCAAGTGAAGGGCGAAGGGCGAAGGGCGAAGGGCGAAGGGTGAAAGGCGGTGATTTATTTGATTGCAAGTGCGTAAAGTCTTTAGGCAAAGGTTTTGCTTGAGCTGCCGTATTGGGCTTACGGCGATCAAATTCCGACCGTGATCAAATTCCGACTGTGATTAAATACAGGGCTGCCTCTGCCTCGCCATCGATCGCTAACAGCTGATTGAGCGGCTCGTCAAAAAAGGCTCCGATGCAACAAACCCCGAGACCCAGCGCAGTTGCAGCTAGATAGACATTCTGACCCAGATGCCCAACTTCAGTGAGCACATAGCGATAGGTGCGCTCGTGGTATTTCCAACGGGTTCGTTGAAAAGACTGGTTATAACTTCGGCGCGAACGACGGGTGAGCATCGTCGTCACGAGATCCATCGCTGGCCGAGGTGCAACTTTAGAACTTGCTGCAGATGTAGACTCATCTTTAGACCCTGACGGGCTGAGGTTGACCTCAGGAAGATCGATTTGAGGAGCTTCTGGATAGGTCTTATACAAGGCGGGCTGCTGGCCCCAGTTGAGCAGGGTATCGATGGCCTCTGTATAGCCGGGCTGGCTCCACTTGTGGTAGAGCAGGCCAATATCTTTTTCACCCTTGCTCAGGTCAGGTGTTTCTGCTGGGGTAACCAGACGATTGAAGCCGATGCCGGTTGCGATCGCAATCACAGCCAGCAGCACGTAGCGTCGACCGGTGCCATCCCCCCCGCCAGTAGCGCTTGCCGTAGGGCCGAGACCTGCAGAGGGCGTCTCGGCCCTGCTCTGCTTTTTACCGTCAGGTTGACCTCGAAACCGATGACGCACAAACGCTTTGACCCTGACCCAGGTTTGAATCAGATGGGCAACCGCCAGAGACATCCAAAAGTAGCCCACCTGACTGTGAAAGCCAAAATGGTGTAGCCCCATCGTATCGGCAATCAGCCCGGTGAAAAAGACGTAGAGGCTGCTGCCCACCAGCAGGACAATCACAGCGTAGTCGAGGTCACGTCGTTTCATATCGACCCCCGCAGATACCCACCATCAGCATACTCATTTTGATAGGCCCTGATAAAGCGTCCATCCAATCGCGCCATTGGGGCAGGCGGGTGAGAGATTTACCCTGCCTCTAACTAAACATCAGTTCTTGGGTGGGGTGTCCATAGGGCGGGGTGGGTTTCGGTCACTCGCGCAACTGACTGAAGCCCACCCCTGAGCCCTTCTCTGGAGGGGATTAGCTTACCGCTTAGCAACCGGAATCGTATTTACCTTGGTCGCCAACCCTAGCCGCTGCAGCAGCTGAATCGTGTACCAGGTGACATCGATTTCCCACCAGCGCCAGCCCGTCTGAGCCGAGCGTGGAAAAGCATGGTGATTATTATGCCAGCCTTCACCATAGGTTAAGAGAGACACCCACCAAAGATTCCGAGAATCATCGTCAGAGTTAAAGGTACGGTAGCCCCAACAGTGGGTGGCCGAGTTAACAAACCAGGTAGAATGCCACAGCAGCACCGCTCGCACAAAAATACCGTAAATCACAAACGACCAGCCCCCGAGCGCGTACAGACCGATAGCAAGTAGCACTTGCGGCAGCAAAAAGTTGCGATCGAGCCATCGATAATAGCCCTGGCGCGCCAGGTCGGGCGCATATTTCCGATATTGATTGAAATCAAAGTGGCTCGCTTGGGGCCTCAGCAACCAGACAATGTGGCTCCACCAAAACCCCCGTGTCGCAGAGTAAGGATCTTTATTCTCATCTTCAGTAAAGGCATGGTGCTGGCGGTGTCCGCCCACCCAAAAAATGGGGCCGCCCTGCATCGCCATCGCGCCAATGGTGGCAATCACATACTCTAGCCACTGGGGCACTCGAAAGCTGCGGTGGCTGAGCAGGCGGTGATAGCCCAAACAAATACCAATACTGCCGCACAGCCAGTGCAGCAACAGCGCCACCCCGAGCGCTGACCAAGAAAAGAACCAGGGCGCTAAGAACGCCAGCCCGTGAAACATTGCAAAAAAGAGAAGATTGCCCCAATTGATGGTATCTTTGCGCCGCAGCGCAGCAGAAGGCAGTGTTGCACTCATAGATTTTGGTTAGGTAATGTTTTTCAAGCAAATGCCTGCTATGGTTGAGCAAGTGTCACTTGCATGCGACTAACTTAACACTCTTTTTGATTTGACTGCAAGTGCTACTTGCATTTTTATTTTTATGGCCACTCCTTCTTCTCGCGAACGACTTATCCAGGCAGCGTCAGAGCTGTTTCTCTCCCAGGGGGTTAGCCATACGACAACTCGCCAGATTGCCAATCTGGCGTCGGTTAATGAGGTTACCCTATTTCGAAATTTTGGCAATAAGTACGGCCTGCTGCTGGCGGTCATTCAAGAAGCTCCTACCTTCCGTGACCTGGGGGAGGCCTTGATGCAGCAAGCGATCCCAACCGGGGATATGCGTCAGGCGCTGAAGGCGCATGCAAGCAATTGCTTGCATGCGTTGGAGCAGGCTCCGGCCTTTGTGCGATCGCTAATCGGTGAAGCCGATCAGTACCCCGACGAGAATCGTCAGGCGCTGGGCCACCGCTTAGATGAGGCTAGCCGCTACGTGGCGCAGTATCTACAGCAGGTGATGCCCCCAGGCCAGTTCTCACCGGAAAAACTGGCGGGCTTTTTGACCACCCTGCTGATTGGCTATGTGGTAATTGAGTCGACCAGCAAAAGCCATCACCTCTGGGAAAATCGCGAAGACTTTTTGGGGGGGCTGGTCGATCTGGTGATCAACGGCGCGATCGCACCAGCGCTGACGGAGCCTGCGTCAGCCTCCTCGACTCTCCCAAGCACGCCCCTGGACGTCGTAGAAGATTTACCCGCCCCTCGAGTGCAGCAAATTTTGCAGCAGGCCAAAGCGGCAGGCCATCAGGACTATGCCCTGGCCTATGTGCTATTTGGGGCCGGGCTGCTGCCGGGTGAGGTGGTTAGATTGGTGCGATCGCACCACATCAGCGATAAATCTCAACACACCCTGCAGGTGGGCACCCGCCAGGTGCCCATCAACCAGTGGATCTTAGGCAAACGCTACGGCTCATACACCAGCAACCCCCTGACCAAATGGCTCAAAAGTCGAAAAGACGATCTGCCCTGGCTCTTTATAGATGATGACGGCGCAGCGCTCACCATAAATATGCTCCAAACCCGCTGGCAAACCTGGACAGAACCGCTCCAGCTTATGCCGATGCCTGACCCTACCCAGGCCAAGCAAACCTGGTGCGTCGAAATGCTCATGCGAGGCATGACGGTCGACAACCTCAGCATTCTCTCCGGCTGGGAGCCTGAGCAGCTAGAGCCCTACGTACGTCGAGCCAAGGAAAAAGCCGCCCTAGAGCAGGCACGAGCGTTGGATCAGAAGGGGTAGAGAAAGAGGACGGAGGATGGAGGACGAAGGACGGAGAGCGGGAAACAGAACGCGAATGCGAAGAGGAGAGACCAGGACGCTACATGAGCAATCCCTTGCGGTTGCCCTGCGCTTTGACTGAAATATAATGAGGCCGCACAATAGACCTCAGGGTGCAGAATAGCTTTATCTAGGCGTTCTCGCTTTTGTGATAGTGTCCGGTATCTTTCTATGTAAGTTTTACTTTCATGGTGGCAATGGCAAAGCGGGATAACGACGTTTATAACACTCCAGTCTATCCAGTGACGGATGCGGCTCGATATTTGCAAATCCCTGTCGGGACGCTGCGTTCCTGGTTGCATGGCCGTTACTACCCTACTAGAGAAGGAAAGCAATACTTTGAACCTTTGATCCAGCGACCTGATCTGGACCTGCCACAGATATCTTTCACAAATCTGGTTGAAGCCCACGTGCTGAGATCAATTCGCAAAATACACGGCGTTCGTCTAGATAAGGTGCGTAGTACCCTAGACTATCTCGACAAGCAGTTTCAGATGCCCCATCCTCTAGCCCGAGTCGAATTTCAGACGGATGGAGTGAACCTTTTTGTGGAATCCATTGGGCGTTTAGTCAGCGTCTCTGAAAATGGTCAGTTAGCGATTAAAGCGGTTTTGAAAAATTTGCTAACTCGGGTGGAGTGGAATGAAGAAGGGATTGCCGCTCGTCTTTTTCCGACGACTCATGCTTCCCCCGAATCTTCTCAAGTAGAACCCAGAAGCGTTGCGATTGATCCTAGAGTTTCTTTTGGGCGTCCGGTAGTAGTGGGAACTGGAATTCCGACAATTGCGATCGCAGAGCGCTACGAAGCTGGAGAATCGCCTGAATCTATCGCTGATGATCTGGGCTGCGAAGTCGTCCAAATCCACAATGCAATTCGGTTTGAACTGGTTCTATCTCGGGCAGCGTGAGCAAAAAACAAGCACCGATTACGTTTTTCATCGACCATTGCGTTAGCCAAAAAATTGTGCCCAATGCGATGCGATCAGCGGGTGCAATTGTTGAGGCTCATATCGATCATTTTCCAATTGATGCTTTGGATACCGAGTGGTTACCTGAGGTCAGTCGGCGAGGGTGGGTGGTGATTACCAAAGATTGGGGGCTGAGCAGCAACTTGCTTGAACAAAGAGCTATCGCAGCGGCCAATGCCCGAGTTTTTATTCTCTCATCTGGCAACTACACCGGAGAGCAAATGGCAACCATTCTGGTAGGTGCTATTGATCGGATCCAAAAATTTGTACGCGGCAATCAGGCACCCTTTATTGCTCGCGTAACGTCAAACGGTCAGGTGAGAATGAGTCAAAATCAAACAAAACTCCGTAAGTTACTTTAGGCGGTCAGTCAGTTGGGGGGCGAATGGAAGAAGCAGAGCCCGCTATTTACTTCAACCGTGGGCGCTCTCGAAAGCTCAGCTTAAAATCGCTGCTGTTGCTAAGTCTGAAACCACATGACTGGTTCGGCAGGGAGCCATAAAACTAACCAAATTCGTAACCCCGATTTACCCAGTAATGCCAGTCAGCGATCGCCTGCTGGGTTTCCTCGTCTGCCTCCGGGGCCTCTAGCTGAGCCAGCGGCACTGCCAGCGTATCTTCGTCCCAGTCAATTTCGACAAACATCTCTCGTTCGCAGTCGTCTTCAGGTGCCAACTGTCTCACCTCGACAGTTGCGCCTTCTTTCAACGGAGAAGTCCGTCGCTTACCCATACATACGGCGGTGAATGGAAACTGCATCGTGTCTTGCAAGTAGTAGTACCAGCCCAGGACCTGCTCTTCAGGGCCATAAGCATCCACCACAATTTCCATTATGATTCGATGTTCGCGCTCGTCGTCACGCTCAATCCTAGGCATACATTACCCTTCTATATCTAGCAGCGCTTCTACTTGAGCGCGCGCCACACCTGGGAACCATTCCAGAAACTGATCGATAGAAGCGCCATCCTTAAGGTTTTCAAAGAGGGCAGTTACTGAAACGCGCGTTCCTTTGAAAACCCACGCACCGCTCACCTTATCAGGATGGCGTTCCAGCATGCTTAGAGCAGTTGCATTTTCCATAATCTTTTACCGTCGCTACATTTATGGCCTTTGCTGTTAGCTTAAAGCTTGAAACTAATTTTGGAAGCGCGGTAGGGTTTCGTAACTATTTTCGTCCTTATTTGAGCCACTCGATCGATCCGGCTTCCTCGGAAATTGGGGATGGGAACTCAGACCAAATGTCCCTGATCGGGTTAGCTCTTGAGCCAGCCAGTTTATGGCATCTCTCAAATCAGGTCATGCTCATGCTGTGCGATCGCATCAATGATATGAAACATCAGCTTGCCGCTGGAGATAGCGATGTCGATACCGTCATTCAGGCTCTTAACGCTGATGCCGCGCTCGCTCAGGTCTTCGATAGTAGCGATGAGATGTTTGAGCGTCCGACCCAGGCGATCCAGCTTCACCACTGTTAGCACATCACCTTCTCGCAGATAGGCGAAGGCCTTTTCCAATCCAGGGCACCAGCTTTCGCGCCGCTCACCACATCACTATAAATTCTCTCGCACCCAGCCTCTTCGAGATGATTGTGTTACGGCTCCAGCAACTGAGCAGCGATGGAAACGTGCTCATAACCTACCAGCATGTGTCAAAACTCATCTGCAGTCACAATTTATATGACATAGATTATGGGACTAGTTTTGACACACCTCAAGTAATGATATTACCTTGGAAACTCATTTGTAGCTAGGCTGGCTGATCGATGTGTCAAAACTGGTCGTTTTTGACACTTAACGTTGCCTATCACCCGCCGTAGGTAACTTTTGCATTACACCGACCCATTTTTGGCGGTCGGTGTGCATGGGCGTTGTTATGTACGCTGTGCTTGAGTTCAACTTTTCTTTTACAGTGGCAAATACAATACGATATCTTTCCATTCTGCTTGTTCGCTACCATCTATCAGCAGTAGCAACTCATCAATCGCCTGACGAATAGGCATTCGATCATTAATCACAAACATCCCCGGCATGGGTTCTTTTCGAACCAGACGCTCGTAAGCAAAATCTGGCATCGTCGCACGATCATGGGTGAGTAGGATACGTTCATTATCTGCAGCCCAGGCTAAAATTGCTGGATCGTCTACTTCTCTCAAACCAACATCTTGAACTCGAAGTAAGTCAAGTTTGGGTTGACGAAGTCGTAAGCCTCGAACAATGTCGCCATTAAAGTTTTCATCACTCAATAAACTCAACATATTCGCTACTAGGGGTTCTGTTGAGATAGCAAACGTGAGCGAATGAGACTCAGATCAGGTTGAATTGCAGACAAACGCTGCTGTACAGAATCGGCCAGCTTTGCTCTTCGATTCAAATAGGCTTCGACAGTATCCATATGTCTAAGGTAATAGCCAATTGTGTTATAGACATCAGATAAAGATAAAGTATCGTAACGATTGACAATGGATTCCGGGGAGGCCCCATCTTGGAACGCCCTGATTACAATTTCCAGCAGGACTCTTGAATTACCAACTCGAACTGCTCCAGTTTCATCCTCGTGAAGAGGGGGAGCCTCATGCTCTAAAACAAGACTCATCAGTTAAATCCCTTTCATCATC
>JBCBZL010000159.1:0-10926 GCA_039815385.1 Cyanobacteria bacterium P01_A01_bin.114 | reverse complement strand
GCCCTCACCCATCGGTTTAGTGGTAAAAAATGGGTCAAACACCCGTGGGATAATATCTGTCGGGATACCCGGCCCCTGGTCTGTAAAGGACACTAAAATACAAGCCCCGCTGTACTCTGGGCGGCTAACTTGGGTAGAGCATATCCCCACCGACAGCTGCCCCTCGCCCCTCATCGCCTGAATCGCATTTTGCACCAGATTAGTCCAAATCTGACTGAGCTCATCGGCATAGCACAGCAAGGGAGGCACGGGCTGATAATTTCGAATCAATTCAATACCGTACTTGATTTGGTTTTGATAGAGTGTCAAGACCGTTTCGACCGTATCCGTAATTTGGGAAAGAGTTTTCTCCCCACGGTAGTCTTGGTGGGCATAGCTTTTGAGCGCACTAACCACGTTGGCGGCTCGCTCTACGGCCAGCTTGATAGTTTGATTACTGCGGCGAACCGAGATCAGATCGTAGGCCAGATCTAAAATTTCGCTGGCATCGGGCTGTCGCAGCAGCGGCAGTAGGGGGGTCGGGTCGCTGATACCAATATCAACTAGAATATCGGCCAGGGTTCTTGCGCCGCCGATCTCCCAGGTTTCTAGCTGCTGGGTGATGACGCGCCGCTGCTGACGTTTTTCTCGACTGGCCAGCGACGTATTAATCGGGTTGATGATCAGGGAAATAAAGCACTGCTGGTCAACCACAGAGAGCTGAGCCAGCTGCTCGGGCAGCTTAGGCAAGGCCAGGGCGATCGCCCCCTCTGCGTTACTACTCGCTGCCTGAATCGCCCCCAGCGGGGTATTAATTTCGTGGGCAATGCCAGAGATCAACCGCCCCAGCATTACCATTTTCTCTGCCTGAACTAGCCCTGTCTGAGCAGTTTGAAGCTGATTGAGGGTGTCTTTTAGCTGCTGATTTTTGTGAATCAGGTCGGCTTCTGCTTGTTTACGGATCGAGACATCGCGAATCATAAACAAAGCCTCATCTGGTTCCACCGGGACAACCCGAACCTCTTCGAACTGTAGGCGATCGGCAAATGAGTGCTGCTGCTCATAAATCTGAGCCTCTCCGGTCTCTAGCGCTTTGGCCAGATAATAGAGGTGGCGCTCAGCGATCTCGGGGGGCAGCGCAACCGACAGATGCTGCCCCACGGGCTTGAAGTCCTGAGGGAGTAAATCATGAAATTTGTGGGTGCCGACATAGCCCAGGTAACTCCCCTCCCGGCTGACTCGAAACATCAGATCGGGAATAGCGCTAATAATGGCCTGGGTCTCGTGCTCACGCTGCTCCAGGGCGGCTTCAATCTGTTTTTGGGCAGTGATATCTCGGACAAAACCCTCGTAATACAGAGGGGTGCCGGCGCGATCGCAAATCGGCCAGCAGCTTTCTGCAATCCACAGCCGGCTTCCATCTCGACGATAAATCTCGAGCGCCTGGTTAGCGATACTGCCAGCGGTGGCAATCTGCTCTATCAAAGTTGCGCGGGCAGTCGGATCTACATAAAGCTGCCCCCGCAGCAAGGGCTGAGCTGACAGTATGTCAGCCGGTGAATCATAGCCATACAGGTTGGCAAGGGCCTGATTAACCCGATGATAGCGGCCCTCGGCATCGGTCAGAAAAATTCCATCTAAGGCTCGGTCAAACAGAGCGCTAAGATGTTCATTAAACGTTTGGGTTTGAGTTGGGTCAAGCTCGTTTGAGCCAGGCTTGACTGGGCCAGCGTCAGCTATCCCCTCAGCTAGATCCGCTGAAGAAAGGCCTGCCTTATCTTGGCTAACAAAGGCCTCGGCCAAAGGCAACAGCGGCGATGCAGACTCAGACATGGTAAAGAGGCTCCCGGCAGGATAGACCCGCATAAAGAGGACCGATTTCCCAAAACTTTACTCAAAATCTCTGGCCCTGGGCAACCCTTCGGGGTATTCGCTGCCTTCAGACTCTCGACCCTGACTCATCTCAACAAAATTAAGCTCGACAAAAACCATCACATGCCCCTACTGCCCGAAGTTTCAGATCTCCGCGCCCTGGTTGTGGGGGCCAGCCAGGGTATTGGGCTAGGCTTCGTCAGGTATCTCTTACAAATGCCCCAGGTCACCCAGGTAGTTGCCACCTATCGTACCCCCGAGACAGCGTCTGAGCTTCTGGCCTTAGCCACAGAGCACCCAGATCGTCTGCACTGTCTGGTGATGGATATCACAGACGAAGCCCAAATCATATCGGGATTAGCCAAATTACAAACGGTCACCCACCGGCTACACATTGTGGTCAACTGCGTGGGTTTTTTGCACACCCAAGACATCAAGCCTGAGAAAAGGTTGCAGCAAATCGAGACGGACCAGCTGCTGCGCTATTTTCAGGTCAACAGCATTGGCGCTATCTTGCTAGCCAAACATCTAATGCCGCTGCTCAATCATACCGAGCGCAACCTGTTTGCCACCCTGTCGGCCAAAATTGGCAGCATCGACGACAATCGATTGGGGGGATGGTATGGATATCGAGCTTCTAAAGCGGCCTTAAATATGCTGCTCAAAACAGCTGCGATTGAGTACCGCAGGAAAAGCAAACATACCATGATTGTCATGCTGCACCCTGGCACGACTGACACCCAACTTTCTCAGCCGTTTCAGCGAGGCGTCCCCCCAGGCAAGCTGTTTTCGGTTGAGCGCACTGTCAATCAGCTCATGCAGGTGCTGGCTCAGGTCGAGCTGCCCGATACTGGTAGTTTCTTTTCCTGGGATGGAAGCCGTTTGCCTTGGTAACTCCAAATCCGAATACAATACCCCGAATCAAAATGGATAGCCTGGTAGGGGCGGTGCCTCGTGCCCGTCCTGCGGTATCGGAGAAGCTAGCCAGGATGCCTAAGTATCTATCCCAATAGATCCCAAAAAGCGCCCGTGGCAGTCATACCACGGGCGCTTCTTTAAACCGAGATAACGAAACTGCTAGCCTAGATAGGCTTAGTTCCACCCTCCATTGCTAGCGTATGGCTTTTTGCGCTGCTGCTGTTCTCGAGGGCGCGCCTTGTTGACTCGCAGTTCGCGACCCATCCACTCTGCACCATCCAGGGCTTCAATCGCAGCTTCCTCTTGGGCCTCTTCTTCCATCTCGACAAAAGCAAACCCGCGAGGGCGATTGGTTTCCCGATCCATCGGCAGCGTCACACGCTTGACCGTACCATACTCTACAAAAACCTGTTCAATATCCTCCTGCGTAGCGCTGTAGGACAAGTTCCCTACATAAATGGACATGGTCTCTCTCCAAACATTAAAAAAAAAGACGAGAGTACTTTTCGGCAAAGACGCGCTTAACGATGTTAAACAAGCTTAACAGCCGAAAAATGCCCCCTCATCACCCGTCACCTTAGCACAGAAATTAAGCCTGTAAATGGCGCTATTGCTGTGTTATTAACGTTCTTTAAGGTGTCCTAATTTAGCCGCTCACATGAGTCTCAAGAGCCCCTTCTTAAGAGCACCTTGCCCAAGCTTACAAAAGCAACCTCGCCCAAACTCACAAAAGAAAAATGCTAGCCAATCGGAGCAGATTGACTAGCGTTCTTTTCAACCATCTCGAGCAAGGCTCGAGCTCTGTTGCACAGCTTATTGAACTCAAACGAGGCAAGCCTCATTCCTGTCATGTGCTTAGTATGTCACCTGAGGCATCGCGACTGAGCGACGTTACAGATTTGGAAACCATTTATTCGTCGCGCACGGGTCGGGTTACCCCCAGACACACGTCTGATTTTTCTCAGCTACAAAAATTAGACGGAGAGATCTATTTCTTTGTGAATATAGAAGTGTTAGCCATGCCCTCACCATTGTCAATGATTCTTGTTCTCAACAATGTTTCTCATTTTCCTCATTTTCGGTATTCCGATTTTTATCCTGCTGTATCGAGAACTTGAGACGATTAAGCCCTACCACCATGTACATCCCGCAGCGCCGCCTTTCTTTTACTGGTTGGCAGTACTGGTTCTAATCACGGGGGTGATGAGTTCTGGCAGCATTTTGGGTGAAGGCTTTTTGCTCGTTTATCTGATTATTTATCTGGTTCTATTAGGGATACCGATTTTGCATGTGGGCATGACTCGGTTTCGCAGCAACCGGAACCGCATCGTTATCCTGGTACTCAGCCCACTCTATGCACTGATGCTGTCTAAAGCTTGGGTCGGTATACAGACCCGCTTACATACCAAAGCCGCCTTTAGAGTGGTCAGTACCCAGATAAACACTTGGAATCGTCAAGCCAGTTTATCAACGGCGCTACCCCACGTGATCAACCCTGAAGACATCATCGTCTATCAATGGACCCCTTGGGAAAAGCGCATCGGCCTCAAAAACCAGCGCGGTCAGCTCGACTCAGTAGTCGCGATAGATCCCAATCGACGTCCGCTCGCTGTTGTAAAGGTGCTTCGAGTTGAATACACCACCGGCAAAGATTTGATGGTTTGGCCAACGCGATAGTCAGAAAGAGGCAAATCTTGAGTTTTGGGCTGATTTTCTCGACTATTCCCTAAAACCGATCCCCCAGCCCCATTCTGATTCACAGTTCTTTCGCTTTTCTCACAGGGGTTTTTATGCTTAGTTCACCTAAACAACCGTGTAAATGACTATCCTTTATCTATAAGTGACACGGCTAGTCATGCAGTAGCGATGTCAGACATACCATGCTTAGCTCATGCTCAACTATAGAGCAAACCTAATGTAAGGCATGCTGAATGTCGTAAGCGCTGTCGGCAACGGTGTAGTGTGCTATCTCAGCTTACCTAGTGAGCAATAGGCCTGGCTTGCCTAACCTCCAAAAGTCTCCTTGATTCTGAAAGTTATACAAAGGCTGATTCTTTTGGAATCAGCCTTTTTTCTGGGTAATTGGCCCCTTAGAAGCGGTTTCTTGGGTGGGTAACCCTCATACCCAACCCAAATGCAGTACCCCCGATTCAAATCAGAGATAATGGGGCGGATTGATTTTGAAGGAAATCGACGACTTTGAAGAATCCTCAGACGGGTCTGCTAGCTGAGTGGGAGCGGTCTTGCCAGGAACGGCCTCGGGGGGAAAGGCTTCGGTGGAAATAGCCTCAGTGGGAAAGGCTTCAGCAGGAACCGCCTCAGTAGGGGTAGGCGGTACAGATTGAGCCGGGGTGACAAACGCGTGTTTGTAGCTACTTGCGATCGCAAGCCCACCCCCGCCCAAAAGCGCTAGCGGCAGCGACAGATCAATACTGCCCCCCAGCCAAGCCAGGTGAGTCACCCACTGCACAAATTCGGTGCTGAGAAATAAAACCAGGAAGCAGATAAGCCCAAATCGCATTGGCCAGTTGCCTAATAGCCTTAAGAGCTCTAATTTACCAGCTTTCTCGACGATCGGCTCACGGGGCACAATAATAGCGCTAGAGTAGATAGAGTCACTTCACAGAGCAAACTAGGAAACCCGTGGACGCAGCATTTAGAGGAATTACGCTTCTCTCCCAGCGTGAACTTGATCAGATGCGCAAAGCTTGCCGATTGGCTGCCCAGCTGCTCGATCACCTGACCCCTTTGGTCAAACCCGGTGTCAGCACGCTAGCGCTAAACGATGAGGCCGAGCGCTGGACTCAGGCCCACGGTGCGATCAGCGCACCGTTAGGATACACAGCTGGCACCGAAGGAGTACCAGACTATCCCAAATCTATTTGCACCAGCGTCAATGAGGTGGTTTGCCACGGCATCCCCAACGCCAAGCAAATCCTGCAAGATGGCGACATCATCAATATCGACGTCACCCCGATCTTAGATGGCTACCACGGCGATACGTCTCGCACCTTCATTGTGGGCGATGTGCCTGCGGAAGTTCGTAGACTGGTTGAGGTCACAGAAAAGTCTCTCTATGTCGGCATTGAAGCTGTCAAACCTGGCGGCCGAGTCGGTGATATTGGCGCGGCCATCCAGCAATATGCTGAAGCCCAGGGTTTTTCGGTGGTACGCGATTTTGTGGGCCATGGCGTCCATCGGATTTTTCACACTGAGCCCCAAATTCCTCACTACGGCACGGCGGGCAAGGGCAAAAAGCTGCGTCCTGGTATGGTCTTTACCATCGAGCCCATGATCAATATCGGTAGCCACGAGGTCGAAATGCTGGCCGACGGTTGGACCGCAGTGACAAAAGACCGGCAGCTGTCAGCTCAGTTTGAGCACACCATTGCCATTACCAAAGCGGGGGTCGAAATTTTAACCCTGGCCCCCTCGGCGGTACCGGCTTAGATAGAAAAATATAGGGGCGTTATACATAGCACTTGTATATGGATGGGTAGCGGGTAATGGGTAAAGTTTGGGTGGGTGCGATCGCGCTATTGTGTCTGACCGGCTGTGGTTCGGCCCCCTCGCCAGTTTCAACTGGTGAGCCCAAACCAGCTGCATCCTCAGTGCCTTCCGTGTCAGAGTCTGCCTCAGAAGATTCTGACCAGGCAAACCCGACGGCGTTGGCAGACGTGACTGCCTACGAGCTGTCTGGCGAACCAGGTGCCTATACCCTATCAATCACTATCAGCAGCCCCGATTTGGGCTGTCAGCAATACGCCGACTGGTGGGAAGTCACTGACGAGTCGGGAAATCTACTCTACCGACGCATTTTGGCCCATAGCCACGTCGATGAACAGCCGTTTAGCCGCTCGGGGGGGCCAGTGGATGTACAACCAGACCAGGTCATCCTCGTCCGCGCCCACATGAACCCAGGCGGCTACGGTGGTCAAATTTTGAAAGGAACCCTAGGCGACGGCCTCAACCCACAGCCCCATCCGTCTGACTTTGCGCTCACCCTAGCAGCTCAGCCACCACTGCCGGATGGCTGCACCTTTTGAGGAGCTAGCAGCGCCAAAATATGCAAAGATTCGTAGCCACTCTCGGTCCTGAGACAGTCCCGCATCGTGCCTTCTTTAACAAAACCTTCGGAGTAATAGAGTTTTTGGGCGCGCTGATTGTGGGTCTTGACATCGAGCCATAGCCGATGGGCCTGTTGCTCCTCAAAGGCAAACCGTTTGAGCCATTGTACAGAGGCTCTACCGTACCCTTTGCCTTTTTGGATAATCACGAGACGAAGTATCTGTAAAACGTTGTTGGGGTCATCCATCCCTATCAGAATGGCATAGCCAACGGGCTGATCGTCAACTTCAATAATCCAGTGACATTCGTTGGAATGTTCAATCGCCCTTTGATGGCGGGGCAGCGGCCACTGTCTGACATAGGACGAGTTGGCCGGGTTGCGCTCAGCAGCTAACACAAATGGCAGATCATTAACCGCTGTCTCGCGGAACTGAACAACCTGAGAGGTGACGCGCGTTTGTTTCTTTTGAGTAGATGCAGTCATGACTTTCCGGCCCAATAGCCTTACGTGTGTCAGTCATGAATAGCGGCTTACTTGTGCAAAGTCAAGAGCACTCCGAAAAAAGTTGGGATGCTCCGGGGGGTCGCGCGGGGCTAAACACAAACCCCTAAAAGTTAAAGGTCAAAACTGATGTTAGTTCTGGCTTTTAGCCAACTTTTTGACACTGACCTTCAACTTAAGCCACATCCGGCTTAGAGCCTCAAGTTTTTCTTCAGCAAAAACGACAGGTCTGGGCTTAGACAGGGTTTAGCTCAGGCACTTTGCGGAAAATTATCCTCCTCTGTCTCATAAAGCTCATAGTCTCCTGCCCAAACCTGTTCAAAAAGAGCCATGCCGCCTTCGCTCAGCAGCACCTCGTCAGCTTCAATCTCAAAGTCTGACGGGTCACCACCAGCTGCCAAAATCAGGTCGCCGATCCACTCATTACAAGGGTTCGACATTTTTTCATCTAGCAGTTTGTCAATCTGTACCCTAACTGGCAACGGAGCCTGCTGATGCAAGTAATGGTAAAGCGAGATCCCCGTGCGCCGCTCAACCCCTCCCATCACCTGCTGCATATACCAGGCGGCTTCATCAGGCGGCAATTGCTGGGCACGTCGCTCAATCAGACTCAGCATTTGGTCAATGAAGGGAACCCCCAAAGCTGTCTCCAGCTGATTGGCAGGGGTTTGAAGATCGCGTTCTACCATTTGGGCAGTTGCATGCCAGTCAATTTCGGGAAACGCCATTTGGAGCCTCACAAAGCTGTGCTCATTCATGCGAATAGTCTGGGTGCTAGAGTCGCAAGAAAAATCTTCGCCTGGTTTTGCGCCAGCCTGAATCAGCATCTGAAAAAGCTGAACACTGTCTGGGTGCATATCCATAAGTCAACGACCTATTGCGTAGGGCCTTGTACATCAATAGCTAGATAGCTTAAAGACTCAGAATTTAATATTCATAATCCTGGATTCATAAGCTTCTGAATGCAGATTCAGAAATTTCAAGTATCTACAGTAGCGAGAGGACCTGAATGGGAGCTGTATTGCAAGGTACCAAATTAGTTATATAGACTTAATACCCATTTTTAACCGAACCTTAACCTGTGTAATCGCAAAATGGCATCCGCCCTATGACAGATTTTGTCCTGGTTCTCGATAGGCCGCATAAACCGCCTGGACGTTGTACCAATTTAAGAAAATCCTGGCCAATTCCTGAGACAGTTGGGGATGCCCTTGATTAACTAGCCACCTTAAAAAAGGGCGCATGCTGCGCTCATTGAGCAAGCCTCCCAGAGAAAGTGCTCCCCAAAGGACTCGATGCAGCGGCGTCATCTGGATCATCAGCCGCACATCAAAGGTCGGATGCTTTTGGTAAAAGACAACACCCATGCGGGCACGCTGGATCTCTTTATCAATCAGCTCAGGCAAATCGTCAACCGAAAAGGGCGGATGCCAGTGGTAGCCAACGGCGTCTGGGCATTTGACCATGGTTAACCCCAAGTTTTTGAGCCGCACCCCCAGCTCCAGGTCTTCCCAGCCGTACTGGGTGAACTGAGTGTCAAAGAGACCGGCTTTGAGCAGCCAGTGTTTTGCGATCGCAACGTTCCCCGTCGCAAAAAAAGCCTGCGAATAATCGGTCACCTTAAACGGCTCAGAGGTCGGATCGTCAAAGTTGCACGTATTCACCACCCGCCCGTAGGTAAACACCCGATCGTGACCCTGCACTTGCATAAACCCAGTCAGGGCATCTGCATGGTGCTGCAAAAAGCCATCCAGCACCACCAGATCGCTATCAATAAAAATAATCGTGTTGCCTTGGGCCTGCGCTACCCCAAAGTTACGAGCAGCGGCAGCGCCTTCATGGTTACGCTCAAATAGTTTAACGTGGGGCAATTCAGCTGCCCTAATCCAATCCACCGTGCCGTCCGTAGAGCCATCATCCACCACCACGACCTCGTAGCCCTCAATGCCTGTTTTAGATGAGAACACCTGCTGCTCCATCGCCCGCAAGCATTTCTCTAAAATCGGTTTGCGATTGTAAGTAGGGATGACAACGCTGAAAAACACGGCAGTTTTTTACAGGGGCAATTCCTATAATAGCGGGTGAGGAAATAGGAAAATGTCAGAAAAATCCAACCGTAATTTTTTGACCCGCAATATTCTCGTAATATTCACTGCAATAATAAGAACTCTATAAAGTGATAGCAGGTCAAAACTATGGGTCGCGCTGAACGCGTTGTGTTGGCATATTCCGGCGGGGTTGATACCACCGTTTGCATTCCGTATCTCAAAAACGAATTTGGCGTCAAAGAAGTTATCACCCTTGCAGCCGACCTCGGACAGGGGGATGAGCTCGAGCCGATTCGTAAAAAAGCCCTGGATGCTGGTGTGGCCGAATCTTTAGTCGTTGACGCTACCCAAGAATTCGTCACCGACTACGCCTTCCCCTCGATTAAAGCCAACGCCCTCTACGAAAACCGCTATCCTCTTTCGACGGCACTGGCTCGCCCCCTGATCGCCCGCCTCCTGGTAGAAGCCGCTGAAAAATACGGGGCTGACGCCGTTGCCCACGGCTGTACCGGCAAAGGAAACGATCAGGTGCGCTTCGACGTCTCGATTGCCGCGCTAAATCCAAAGCTGAAAGTGCTTGCCCCCGCCCGCGAGTGGGGCATGAGCCGCGCCGAAGCCATTTCCTATGGTGAAAAGTTTGGCCTCAGCTTCCCGGTCAAAAAATCCTCGCCCTACAGCATTGACCGTAATTTGCTAGGTCGCAGCATTGAGGCAGGCCCCCTCGAAGACCCCTGGAACGAGCCCCTCGAAGAAATCTATGTGATGACCAAAGCTATCGAAGCGACCCCTGACCAGCCTGACTACGTCGAGCTCGGCTTTGAGCAAGGCACCCCAGTCAGCCTCAACGGCCAAGCTCTTGGCCCAGTTGAGCTGATCACCCAGCTCAATACAGTCGTTGGCAACCACGGCATTGGTCGCCTCGACATGATGGAAAATCGCCTGGTCGGCATCAAATCAAGGGAAATCTACGAAACCCCGGCGCTGCTGGTTTTAATTGCCGCCCACCGCGACCTCGAAAGCCTCACTCTAACCGCCGACGTTACCCAGTACAAGCGGGGCATCGAGCAAACCTACAGCCAGATGGTCTATAACGGGCTCTGGTACAGCCCCCTCAAAGCGGCTCTGGACGCCTTTATTAGTCAAACCCAGGAACGCGTCACGGGCACCGTGCGAGTCAAGCTATTTAAAGGCAGCGCCACCATCGTCGGTCGCAAGTCAGCCAACACCCTTTACACTGACGAACTGGCCACCTACGGCGCAGACGACGAGTTTGACCACAAAGCCGCCGAGGGCTTTATCTACGTCTGGGGCCTGCCCACCCGCGTTTGGTCAGAAAAGACGCGCACTTGAGGCAAGCCGGGTAGCAGGCTCAGCAAAGATACAGAGGAGCAGGGGAGCAGGGGAGCAGGGGAGCAGGGGAGCAGGGGAGCAGGGGAGCAGGGGAGCAGGGGAGCAGGGGAGCTGTTGATGTGATTGAGAAGCAATACAGGGGCTACCTGTAGCCGAATGCTGACGATCTAAGATGAGGCTATAGCTTGC
>JBCBZL010000227.1:0-8158 GCA_039815385.1 Cyanobacteria bacterium P01_A01_bin.114 | reverse complement strand
GCAATGCTACTCTTTGGCTTTAGTTTCATTGGCAGGTAAAGATAGAACCGGTATGTTCATCAACCCTACAAGCTCAATTAAACACTGCCAAATTTAAGATGCGATTGCCCTAGGCTCGTAAATCTGCACCGGGTCACCGTCAAAGTCAGGGTCAGCAAACAGCTCAGTGGCTTTCTTAAAGTCAATGATGGTGAAATAAAACTTGCCGTAGTCTTCGTTAATGCGAGTACCGCGACCGATGATCTGCTTAAACTCAGTCATAGATTGAATGCGCTGGTCCAGCACAATCAGTTTGCAAGTCTGGGCATCCACCCCCGTGGTCATCAGCTTAGAGGTGGTCGCAATCACCGGATAGGTACTCTCAGGAAAAATAAAATTATCCAGCTCTGCCTTACCCTCATCACTATCGCCGGTAATTCGCATCACGTACTTGTGGTTCTGGGCCACCAAATCGCTATTCTCATTATTCAGTGCCCGCCGCATCCGCTCGGCATGGTCGATATTTTCACAAAAGACAATGGCTTTATCAAAGCGATTCGTCTCTTTCAAAAACTCAGTTATTTTTCGCGCCACCAGCTGAGTACGCCTTTCCAGCACCAGGGTCTTGTCAAAGTCTTTCTGATTGTAAATACGATCTTCAATGGCATTGCCATGCTTATCCGTCATCCCTTTCTTGGGCCGCCAACCAGTCAGATCTTTGTCAATGTCAATGCGCACCACTTTATAAGGGGCTAAAAATCCATCCTGAATGCCCTGTCTCAGAGAATAGGTGTAGATCGGCTCACCAAAGTAATCGATATTCGAAACTTCTTTGGTTTCTTTCGGTGTCGCGGTCAGACCAATCTGTGTCGCCGATGAGAAATAATCTAAAATCTCTCGCCATGCCGAATCTGCCGCCGCACTGCCCCGATGACATTCATCGATCACAATCAGGTCAAAGAATCCAGGGCTAAACTGTTTGTAGATATTCATCTCTTCTTCTGACCCCGTCACCGCCTGGTAGAGCGAGAGATAAATTTCGTAGGATTTATTCGCCTGCCGCTTTTGGATTTTGGTCATGGCCGAACCAAACGGCTTAAAGTCGTTGGTCATGGTCTGATCGACCAAAATGTTACGATCGGCTAAGAATAAAATCCGCTTCTTGGTTTTAGACTTCCACAACCGCCAAATAATTTGAAATGCCGTAAAGGTTTTACCCGTGCCCGTGGCCATCACCAGCAAAATCCTATTCTGGCCTCGGGCAATGGCATCAATGGTCTTATTGATGGCCAGAAGCTGATAGTAGCGAGGCGTTTTGTCACCCCCATCGCTATAGTAATCCTGAGTAACCAACGCTTCCTGCGGCTCACTCAGCCCCTGATGCACTGCCCACCAGCGCCACAACGTATGGGGCGACGGAAACTCATCCAGGGGCAGTTCTTTTTCAATTACCCCATCGGTCGTAATCTTGTTGTGGAATAAAAATCCATCACCATTGGAGCTAAACACAAAGGGCACTTCCAGCATTTCTGCATAGCCCAGCCCCTGCTGCATGCCCTCCCCGATGGTGTGCTTATTGTCCTTCGCTTCAATGACGGCAATGGGAATATTCGGCTTATGAAACAGGACATAATCTGCCCGCTTCGCTTTACCACGGGTATGCAGCTTACCTCTAACAATGACCCTGCCTTTCGTCAGAGGAAATTCTTCACGAATCTGTGTGAGGATATCCCAGCCTGCCTTCTCTAAAGCTGGGGTAATGAACTTGGTGCAGATATCGCGTTCGGAGAGCTGCTTTTTATCCATGTCTCATTTTCTACAGCCGCCTCAAGCCATCAGGTATCAACTCTAAAAATATACATTGATGAATTGATACTTCAGGGCTCAAGGATACCCAACAAGCCTGCATGAACTCAGTCTTGGTTGCATGTAGGTTGGCATCAGGCTTGCGAAACCCGACTTATACGAAATCTATCTAGCGATACCCGATACCAAAGGGCGTAAAGTTTTACGCCCCTGACAGGCTCCCATTTTGAATCGGGGGTGTTTCATTCGGATTGGGTATTAGCTGGATTTCAAGAATCACCCCCTACTCATGATGGGGAATCACATGGGGAATTAGCGAATGGGGCTTTTCCAATTCGTAGCGTTCCATCAGATCGGCATTGCCCATGATCTCACGAGGAACTCCGTCAGCGACGATTTCGCCTTGGTTCATGATGATCACGCGATCGCAAACCTCTAGCACAAATTCTAAATCGTGAGACGCGATCAGCATGGTCTGCTCGAGCTCGCGCAAAAAGGTAATCAGCCGACGACGGCTGCGGATATCGAGGCTGGCGGTGGGCTCGTCGTAGAGCATCATGCGGGGGTGCATGGCCAGGAGGCCTGCGATCGCAACCATTTGTTTCTCACCGCCGGAGAGATGGTGGGGGGGACGATCGCTTAAGTGCTCAATGCCGACGGTGTTGAGGGCGGCGGTCACCTGGGTTTGCACCAGCTCGTCGGCCAGCCCCATGTTGATCGGCCCAAAGGCAATATCGTCAAGCACTGAGGCCGAGAACAGCTGATCGTCTGGGTCTTGAAACAACAGGCTAATTTGGGGATGAAATTGGTTAGGCACTACCGGTTCGCCAAACAGCGAGATCTCGCCGCTGGTGGGTTTTAAGGCACCGCAGAGGGTCATAAACAAGGTAGTTTTGCCACAGCCGTTGTGACCGATTAGCCCCACGCGCTCTCCAGCCAAAATGTGTAGATTAACGGCCTTGAGCACGCCTGCCCGATCAGGATACGAAAAACTCAGCTGTGATGTTGTTACGGCTGCGGTGGCGGGTGAGGGTAGGCCCGCGGTCGAGTGTTTGGGGAGTACAGATGTCATCAGATTTTCTCTGTAGCAGTTCAAAAAATCAAGCAAGTTCTAAATTTTGAGTTCTAAATGACAAGATTATCTATTTTGAATCGGGACGACTCCATTCGGAGGTTGTCGGCTGAGCGCTTAAAACTGAGAACCTAAAACTGAGAACTTAAAACTGATTTAATGCTGACGGTCTAAATCCACTGGACAATCATAAGGGCGATCGCAATGATCGCACAGCTGACAGCGCCTGCCAGATCTTGCCATGTGCCCCCAGGGCTGACAACAGAGTGCTTGTTCTTTACTGAGGCCGCAGAAGCCACCCCATAACCGCGCAACCGCATGGCCTTGTATACGCGCTCTGACTGCTCATAGCTGCGAATGAGGAGAGTGCCCGTTACCGCTGCAAGCTGTTGCCAGGTGCGCCCCGTCTGGGTTGAGCGAAATCCGCGCAGGCGCATTGCCTGTTTCAGCTGGGCCAGCTGGTCGGAGATGTCAAACAGGTAGCGATAGGCCAGCAGGGTCATGTCTGCCAAAATCGGCGGCAGCCCCAGGGATCGCATGGCGCTGACGAGGGTTAAAAATGGCGTCGTACCGAGCAGCACGATCCCCACTGTAATAATCGAGAAAAATCGCCCAGCCACCAATAGCATTGCTAGGATACCTTCCTGCCGTAGGCTTAAGAAACCCCACTGCCATAGAACAGTTTCGCCAGATAAGAACGGCAGCGCAATCACCACCCCCAGTAAAAACAACCCAGGGTAGCGCAGTCGCGATCGCAAAAAGTGACCCGGCAGCCGCGACAACAAGAACAGCCCCAGCGCCACTGCCACCATATAGGGCACTAGCCAGAGCTGCTGCACCGTCGCAAACCCAAAAATCAGGATGACCAACCCGATCAGCTTTGTGGTTGGCAACCACTGGTGTATGGGGGAGGTTAGCCCGACATAGGCGTCAACGTTAAGCCTCATGATTTAGCCTCATAGACGGCGTCCCCTTGTTCTAGGTTTGCCTGGGCTGGCAATCTCTGAGCTCGTAATGATTCGTGAGGGAGAATATCTGGCTTAACGCGCTGCAAGAAGACCACCAGCAGTGCCGTAAAAATGCCTTCTAGTACGACCAGAGGTAAATGTGTTAGGGCGAGCCCGATTACCGCTGTTCGCTCGGTGGCAGCATCAAACCCGGTGGGAATGGTCGTCACAATCAGCCCGACATAAATTAAAACGGCCAGCCCCAAACCGACACCGCCTGCTAAAAAGCCCGCGATCCCGACGCGCCAGCGAGGCGAAATCTGCCGGGGTAACCCAAACCGCAGTCGAAACACCCCGTAGGCAATCAGGGCCGGTAGCCCCATCATGACGGTGTCTACACCCAGGGTCGAGAGGCCGCCATGACCTAAAAATACGGCTTGAAAAAACAACCCGATCAGAATCGCCGGAAACGCAAAATAGCCCAGCATCGCCCCCAGCAAACCGTTAAGAACGAGGTGAATGCTGGTTGGCGGCACTGGAATGTGGATCGAAGACGCCACAAAAAAGGCGGCGGCTAGCAGAGAAGCCTTCGGTATTTGAGCCGTTGCATTGCCTTGTTTTTGAATGCGTCTGAGGGAATACCAGGTTAATAGCCCGGTCAACCCATAGCCAGCGATACATACAGGTGCTGGCACAAATCCGTCTGGAATATGCACTATGCGTTCTTACCTCGTGAACCTCGTGAAAAAAATAAAGCGGTGCCTACAAATCCCCAGATGGCTGCGCCGCCTGCTATGAAATTGCTCAAAGCGGTGCTCTGGCGATTGGGCTCCACAGTCCCCCCCAGGGGGATAGTTACGGCTTTGCCGTGTCCGGCTTGTCTCACCACGACCTCCCAGCTGCCGGGGGTTGAGCTATCGGGGGTAAAGGTAAACTCTCCTTGAGCATTGGTACTGCCTGTCTGCCAGGGGGTTTCGGTGTCTTTGGGGCTATAGACAGCCACCTGGGCATTGGCCATGGGTTCTCCCGTGTCAAATGTTGAGAAGACGGTGATGGTGTGTTCGTAGGTTGCGATCGCGCCGTGCCCCCAAGCCGGTAGCGTTCTCAGCCCGCCGATAGAGAGCCCTGACAAAATGCCTAACCAGCAGAGCGCTTTCACTCAGCCTCCCCAGCTTCAGTCATTGCGCCCTCAACCATCTCTGCTTTACAGTGACCTTCTCCCACATGCCCCAAACTTGAAAAAATGGCCTCTAATTTCTCGTAATCAGCCCCAGATAGCTGCTGCTGAAGATCTGTTTGAGTGACTTCCAGTGAGCTATCGGTCGCCAACTGTGTAAATGGATCAAATCCCAGAGCACCTTGATTTAGCTCATCGTCGGCGGGGAGGTCAGCATCCCCAAACAGATGATCAAAGTGAAATGTGGCCTCAACATCAGCGGTTTCACCGGGCTCTAATATACCTTTACGATCGTCCCCAATGAAGTCACCACAGGTAAATTTTAAGGAAGGGGCCAGGGCCATCTGAAAAGGGACTGTCTGATTCGCTTTGACAGCGGTTCCCTTTAAGACGAGTGGGGCCTCGCCCTGTTGAGGCGTCAGCGCCCAAGAGAGCGCGTTAAATCGTCCTGGGGGTGCTTCTAAAGTTTCGACTAAAACAGGCTCTGCGGTTTCATCCCCGGTAGCTAGGTCTACTTTTACAGGCGCATCAAGGACGATGCTGGAGGTGGCCTGTAACGGTTCAGCCGCCTCAGGATCAAACGGCGGATCGGTTTGATAGGCACTCACCTCGCTGAGGATGACTTCTACCTGGTCAAAGGTAATCTGCCAACCGTCTTTGGTGACAAAGCCTTGACGAACAAAATCTTCCCCATTTGCTCGAATCTCTAAAGTCCCCATCGGTTGAGATTGGGTACAGGCGGCCGCTGCGTAGGTAGCCAATAGCCCCAGCCCTAAGCCCATTTGCCACCGTGATCGTGCTTTGAACATCAAAAGTCCGTGGTTAAGTTGACCTCATTAGTTAACCGCTGACTTTGTTTTGGCTTCAATGCCCCTAGGGGGGAAGATGGGGTTTCTAAAACAAAGCGCGACCGCCTATTATCAGGCGGTCGCGCTTTTTCAAGCGATTTGGAAGACTCAATTAACTTTGACGAAATAAAAGTCTACCTAATCAACTGCGATGTCAAAGTTGGGGCGACTAGCAGTCAGTTCTGGTGCTGACAAGACTCGAGCGTAGAAAGGCCCGCTGCCGTCGGTGGCGAGTCGCGTATTTTGAATCAGATTGGCAATCTCGCTGGTTTTGATATCGTAAGTTTGACTGGCTAGCTTAGGATACAAACCAATCGCGACAATGGGAACCAGCAAACAAATCGCGATGAACGATTCACGAGGTTTGATACTCCAGGCATTTGTTGTCGGAATCTCAATCTCGCCTGGGGTTCCGTAGAAAATACGGCGCAGCATCGACAGCAGATAAATCGGCGACAGAATTACACCGACTGCGGCCAAAATCACAATCCCAGCCTTAAAGAAGACGCTGTAGGCATTGCTGGTTGCAAATCCGAGAAACACGGCAAGCTCAGCCACAAACCCGCTCATGCCCGGCAGCGCCAGAGACGCCATGGCCCCAGCTGTAAACAGGGCAAACACGACTGGCATCGCCCGACCCATGCCGCCCATCTTGTCCATTGCCAGCGTATGGGTGCGATCGTAGGCAACGCCTGACAAGAAGAAAAGCACTGCGGCAATTAAGCCGTGGGAGATCATCTGCAAGAGTGCGCCGCCGATCCCCAAGGTGGTAAAGGCCGCCAGACCGATCAGCACAAACCCCATGTGAGCGACCGATGAGTAGGCCATCCGCCGCTTGAGGTTATCTTGGCCAAACGCGGTTAGAGACGCATAGATGATGTTGACAACCCCTAAAATTGCCAAGACAGGGGCAAAGTAAACATGGGCGTCAGGCAACAGCTCAATATTCATCCGAATCAAGCCATAGCCTGCCATCTTCAACAAAACCCCGGCCAAGATCATCGAAACCGGGGCAGGTGCCTCGCTGTGCGCGTCGGGTAGCCAGGTGTGAAAAGGAAATATGGGCAGCTTGACGCCAAAGGCAATTAAGAAACCCGCGTAGGCAAACAGCTGGAAGGTCAGAGAGTAGTCCTTGAGCGCCAGCGCACTCAAGTCAAACGTCGTGACCTCGCCATAAAAGGCCATCCCCATCGCAGCTAGCAAGATAAAGATCGACCCAATCGCCGTGTAAAGAATAAACTTAGTAGCGGCGTAGAGGCGCTTAGAGCCGCCCCAGATAGAAATTAATAAATAGACCGGCACTAGCTCAAGCTCCCACATGATGAAAAACATCAGCAGATCTTGAGTCAGAAAGACCCCCATCTGGGCACTGTACATCAGCATCAGCATCGTGAAATACAGCTGAGGCTTGAGGGTGACCTTCCAGGAGGCCATCACCGCTAGGGTCGTCACCAGACCGCTGAGCATCACCAGCGGCATCGACAGACCATCAGCGGCCAAAGACCAGGTCAGGCCAATCTGAGGTGCCCAGGCAAAACTATCGACCAGCTGTAGGCCAGAGGCATTTAAGTCGTACTGGGTCGCAAACGTAAATAAGATGAGTGCAAACTCGACCAGACTTACCCCTAGAGCATAGTTGCGAATCCAGGTGGGTTTATCTTCAGAAATTAACGGAATAATGAACGATGCCAGGATAGGAAATATCACCAGCATCGTCAGCCATGGAAAATGATCTAAAGTCATCACAATTAACAGCGTGCAGCTCGGCAGAGGCGCAACCTTATGCTGAATATGGACGCTTGTCTAGATTGAGGTGAAGAGAAATAGATTACGGTTTTCGCGGCGGCCTAACCCCTTTTACGGATGAGGTCGGAGGAATCGGTAGAGCGCTCCTAACCTAAAAACATCACTAGGCGAACGTACCAGACGGCAATAGGTATTTATCCCTATTTGATGCGCCCGTCCTCAGTATATGAAAATTAATGAACTTTTTATAAGGTGCAATTTCCCTAAAAAAACAGTTTTTTTACGTAATGCGCCCTTGTGTAAAGATTTCAGGGATTTTGAAGAGATCTCTCAGATTAATGAAAATAATGTAAACATAGCTCTTGTTTTGATTAATTTATGTAAACAAAAATACCTCGAAAGAAATATGTCGAAGGGAGGAGGGGGGAAAGGGCGAAGGGGGAAGGGCGAAGGGCGAAAGGCGAAAGGCGAAGGGTAGGGGCGTTGCATGCAACGCCAGTAGGGGGACGAAGGGCGAAAGGGGGCAAGGCGAAGGGGGAAGGGTAGGGGCGTTGCATGCAACCCCCGTAGGGGGACGAAGGGG
>JBCBZL010000313.1:0-5786 GCA_039815385.1 Cyanobacteria bacterium P01_A01_bin.114 | reverse complement strand
TGGAATGTGGCAGGCTCGTTAGAACGGTTGTTTATTTATGGGCTGGTCTTTGTCTTTTTCCCAGGGATGTTGCTGCTCTCGCCGCTGCTTAACTTTCGTCCTCAACGGCGAGAGGTTTGAGATCAGCCATGCGACGAATTGATGTGATTGGCATCGGGGTGGGGGTCTTTGCAACCGGTGGGCTGCTGTACCTAGTGCTTTCGCTAACGGCGCTCGATACCATCTCGGCAGGGATTTGGAGCCAGGTGATTTTTGTCGGGGGGCTACTGGGCTGGGTGGCGACCTACCTGATGCGGGTCGTTACTCAGTCGATGACCTATAATCAGCAGCTCAAAGACTACGAAGATGCCGTCTTAGAAAAGCGCCTGGCCGAAATGTCTCCTGAAGAGCTGGCTCAGCTGCAGGCTGAGCTAGAGCAAGAAAAAGCCGCCAAACTAGAGCAGGAAAAAGCCGCTAAGAAAGAGACGGAAGCTCAGGCGTAATCCTTTAAGGTGTTAAGAAGCGGGTATTAGGAAACCTGGAGCCCTTAGCTCTAGACCCTGACACCCCTTTCCATTCACCCGCGTCGGCTCCCATGGATATCCTTATGAAATCAGTCTCTGAGCAGTTTCAGCAGCTTCGCGATCGCAGCCAGTGTGCCCTCATCCCCTTCGTCACGGCTGGCGACCCAGACCTAGCCACAACGTCTGAAGCCCTACGGATGCTCGATCGCCAGGGGGCCGATCTGATTGAGCTGGGGGTACCCTACTCTGATCCGCTGGCCGATGGCCCCGTGATTCAGGCTGCGGCGACCCGAGCCTTGCAGCGTGGGGTGCAGCTGGATGATGTCTTAGCTGTGGTTAAGCAGGTCAGCCCTGATATCTCAGCACCGATCATTCTATTCACTTACTACAACCCCATTCTGAATCGAGGCATTGAGTCCTTTCTAACAGAGATTTACGCGGCTGGAGCAAGGGGGCTGGTGGTTCCCGATCTGCCGCTCGAAGAAATGGATACGCTCCTCCAGGCTGCTAATAAAGTGGGTATAGACGTAATTTTACTGGTTGCGCCTACCTCCCCCCAGGCGCGCATTCAAGTCATTGCTAATCAGTCTCAAGGGTTTATTTACTTGGTCAGTGTGACCGGGGTAACTGGCATGCGGGCTAATTTGCAAAGCCGGGTTAATAACTTGATTTCAGAGCTTAAATCAGTCACAGACAAACCCATTGGGGTGGGGTTTGGCGTTTCTGAGCCTGCCCAGGCTCAGCAGCTCAAGAGCTGGGGAGCCGATGCAGTAATTGTGGGCAGTGCCTTTGTGAAACGGCTGATAGAGCCAGATGGGCTAACGTCGGTGGGTGACTTTTGTGCACAGTTAAAGCAAGCCCTGCAGTAAATTGATCTGTAACAGACATTAATCTTCAGATAAACTTCAAGTAATCTTTAAAGTCTCACTTGTACTCCAATAAAGTTGATGAGTGTAAGGGTCAACCCTACTTTTTGTCAGGTTAGAGCCCGCCCAAAGATGAGGACTGCTGCAAAAGCTTGAGCAGTCCGGAAGTTTCTTATTTCTTAATAAACAAAATTTTGGGGATAGCTAGGCCCTCAGGTTTCCCTACAGAGGAGGGATAAAGCCTTGCTAGCTAAAGGATATCCGCTGTCTTTAGATGTGAACGGGTCGGTAATCTTGTCCCCTTTAGCGTCCCAATCCTCATGGATGGATGCGCTCTGCGATTGATCTCTGGGGGAGCACGGTGTAATAATCAGTTCCCAGAATCCGTAAACATACCAGGGCAGTTTGCAAAGCAGCTGTTCTCTGTTATGGCTGCTGTCAGGAGATTTGACTAGGCTGTGGGTTCTTAAAGCTATGTCAAAAATGGGTGTTTCTGAATCAATTTTCTCTGGTTAGAGTAACTTGTTGAACGGTTGGCTATTCTCGTTGGAACTGTTTTTTAGTTTGTTGTGTCTGTTAGCACATAAGGCGTTAACGCACAGCATTGTTAGCGCATAAGTTACGGGTTGACCCACTACGAAGGTTCATGAAAATTCTTTGGAACCCGCTTCAATTTTTTATTCGGCTCAATCGTTGGATTAGGCTCGGTGGCTATTTTTGCAGCGGTCTCTTGTTGAGTCTGTTGCTGAGCTATCAGCTGATGCCAATGCAGCCTTTGGGGGCGCAAACGGTTGTGGTTCCCAACGATGCGTCAGTCCAGTTTGACACTGGCGACACTCGGCTGACCGGAGCGACCTCAAATACAGTAGAGTATTCAACCGACTCTGGTGTTGTCTTGGGGGTTTCAAGCTTGCGGATCACCAAGACCGCTGATAAGGCTGCGGCTGAGCCGGGTGATGTGGTGCTCTATCGGTTGTTAGTCACAAATGAGAGTGATGTGCCCGCCACGCCACTGACGGTGACAGACCTTCTACCCCTCGGGATTCAGTTTGTTGAAAACTCGGCTCAGGCGGCTCCCTTCCCGCTCACCTCGGTGGTTGCAAGCGGCCCTAACCTGACCTTTGAGATTGCCTCACTCCCTGGGGGAGAATCCGTAGAAATTATCTACGCAGCCACGCTGACACCAGACTCCATTCGGGGGTCAGGTCGAAATGTCGCCCAAGCTCGAGCGCCGGGTCTGCCAGCGGTGGAGGCTGCCTTTGAACTGACCATTCGCCCAGGTATTTTGGCTGATTGTGGCACCATCATTGGTCGAGTATTTGTCGATAAGAACTTTGATGGTGAACAACAATCAGGCGAGCCTGGCGTACCTAATGCGGTGCTCTATCTAGATGACGGCAATCGGATTATTACCGATCCGGATGGGTTGTTCTCGATTGCCAATGTGGTTGCCGGTAATCGGGTTGGGGCTTTGGACTTGAGTAGCTTGCCAGGATACACCCTGGCCCCCAATCTTTACCGACTGTCAGAAAATAGCCAGTCTCGGCTGGTGCGGTTGGAGCCGGGCGGGCTAGGTCGAATGAATTTTGCAGTGACACCAACGTTTGGGGAGGGGGAGAATTAGTATGCGCCTGTTCTCGAACATATCTCTACAGTTTTTGGGCTCTCTGATAGGGGCATTGGCCTTGCTTCAGCCAGCGGCAGCAAAGGCTGCGGTACAGCAGCTAGACGGCCTAGATCCGCTGGCATCGCCTGTGGACGGCTTAGAAGACGACTCAGGTGTGCCCGTATTTGCCGAGGACCCGCTGCCAGAGAGTCTGTTGCCAGAGGGTCTGTTGCCAGAGGGTCTGTCTCCAGAGGGTTTGCTGCCCGACGCCCTCTGGATAAGCCAGATCGACCCGGTTGATATCGAACTGCCCTCGGCAGTTGATGGTTTGGTTGAAGCAGACGATCGGATGCCTGTCTTGCAGACAGAGCCAGGTACCAGCGACAGTGTTGTGGATGAGACCGTGATTCGCGATGTGCCCAGTTTGTTGCCGCCGCCAGAGGAGGCCATCGGTGATGATCTGGTATTGACTATTTCACCTTTGGTTGAGCCCACAGTTGCAGCGGACAATCGTTCGCTCTTGAGTCTGACCGGTGCAATCTCCTATAGCGACGGCAGCCCCATCGATCAAGATGTGGTGGTGACCCTCACCAGCAGTGCCGGAGAGTTTGTTGGGGCCGACTATGATATTGACCGAGGGGGGTTTCAGGTCTTTGCCCGTGGAGGGCAGTTTGAGGTCGAGCTCAAGTCGTCTCTAGAGGCGCAGCGCGTTGTTGTGCGGGCCAGTGCCGACCCCCGAGAAGCTTTGGGGTTGGTGCATGACGAGGCGACGGCTCAGCTGCCGACGGCGGCGCTTGAGGCGTATACCCAGGTGAGCTTTGTCACGCCAGTGCGACCCTCTTTGGTGACCGGGGTAATTGACTTTCGATTAGGCCCTGCCAGCACTAACCTGTGGGGCAGCTATCGAGAGTTTCTCAACCCTGACCTGATGGACGAAACTGAGTTTGATCTCGATGCATCGCTATTTGCGACTGGGACGCTGGGTGACTGGCTGCTGACTGCTGCCTTTAATAGCGAAAGGGCGTTGAATGAACGCTGTGATGGCAATCGTCTTTACCGTGATGTGCAGGCTTGTGAGCAGGCCTATCCCGTTTATGGTGACAGCTCAACCACTGATTTTCTAACCCCGTCGATTGACAGCTTCTTTGTTCGTTTTGAGCGAGATGCTCAGATTTTTGAGGCCGATCCTGACTACTTTATGTGGGGGGATTACGATACTGACGAGTTTGCGCGGTTTTCCCAGGAGTTTTCGGCGGTAACCCGTCAGCTTCATGGATTCAAGGGAAATTACACTTTAGGCAACGGGCTTCAGCTGACGGCACTTTATGCCAACAATGTGCGACCCTTTCAACGAGACACCATTGCCCCTGATGGCACCAGTGGTTTTTACTTTTTGTCTCGCCGGTTAGTGCTGCCCGGCAGTGAAGATATTTTTATCGAAGTCGAAGAGCTCAATCGACCGGGCATTGTGATTGAGCGGGTGCAGCTTAATCGAGGGGTAGATTATGAGATCGACTACGACCGGGGTTCGCTGTTGTTTAATCAGCCGATCACCCAGGTAGACGCTAACCCATTTGGGCCAGCACTTGTGCGCCGGATTGTGGCGACCTATCAGGTCGATGGCGATGATGACGGTGGCAATTTATTTGCGGGCCGTGCCCAGTATAATTTTTCCTACGATTTGGCCGCGCCCAGCTGGATTGGGGCGACGGTGCTATTTGAGGATCAGGGCGCTCAGGATTTTAATTTAGTTGGGGTAGATGCCCTGGTGTCCCTTGGAGAAGCTGCACAGCTGGTTGCTGAGGCGGCGTTCTCTTCTTTGGATAATGGGTTTGGCGAGAGCGATGGCAGTGCCTTTAGAGTTGAGGCGACTGGCTTGATTACGCCTGATATCGCCGGGACGGCCTACTTTCGGACGGCGGAGAGCGGCTTTAGAAACGATGCAACCAGCAGCTTTCGGCCCGGACAGACGCGCTGGGGTGGGCTGGTTTCTGCCAGCGTGAGCGACACAACTCAGCTACAGTTTCAGGTTGATCAAGAGATTAACCGAGGCGACACCAGTGATGTGATTACTGACCCAGAAATTTTGCTGAATCCGGGGCTAGGGGTAATTGATGGACCTGAGGTGGATAACACGCTGACCACCCTGCGGGCGGGCATACAGCAGCAGATTGGGGTTATTACTACCAATTTTGGCTGGGTGTATCGCGACCGTCGCGATCGCATTCGCGATATTGACACCACCTCTAACCAGCTAGTGGCCGGGCTAACCTGGCCCTTGGCCGACAACCTTACCTTCCGAGCAGAGACTGACATTACCCTGGGCGGTGACGAAGATCCGGTTTACCCAGGTCAAACCGTGTTTGGGATTGACTGGGATGTGATGCCAGATCTGCTCACGCTGCGATTAGCCCAGCGATTTTTCCACAGTGACGAAGTTGCTCCTGATGCGCTGACGACGCTCGACGCGCTGCTCAACTACGATATTGCCGACAATACCAACCTGACCGGGCGCTATTCTGTTTTGGGAGGGCTAAACGGCATGACTGGCCAGGGGGCGCTGGGGTTAAACCATCGCTGGGTTGTGGCTTCAGGGCTACACGTTGATCTGGGGATCGAGCGGGTCTTTGGAGATAGTCTTTCCTTGCTCAGCACGGGCGAACAGTTTTTGCAGCCCTTTGCAGTGGGGCAAACCGCTTCTTCTTTGGGGCTGGTTGACGGCACGACCTACACGGTAGGGGCTGAATATACCGATAACCCTAACTTTCAGGCCAGTGCCCGGTTTGAGCATCGAGACTCTGATGACGGCAG
>JBCBZL010000393.1:0-3589 GCA_039815385.1 Cyanobacteria bacterium P01_A01_bin.114 | reverse complement strand
GAGACATTTTAAATCCTGCTAGTAAATCGTCAAAGACAAAATTGCTTCGAAAATATTACGCCTCGAAGCTGTTTTAAGGACAGTTACCAATCGCTGTAAGAAACCTGGGACTCAACTGAGGCGGCGGTGCGCTGCTGGGCTACTTTCGCATAGTACTCAGCCGTTTTCTCGTGAGCTAAAACCTGACCGAGCTGGGCTTCGATTGCAGCCGTAACCTCGGCACAAGACTTGCCAACAATGCCAGTTACAAGCTCTTTAACCCGGCCATCGGGATAGATGACAAACTCAAGCGTTTCCATAAAATCAGGCAAAACCTCTGAAAACTAACCCAACAAACTAAGCCAACTGCTCTACCTCAACTGAGATAATTCTTACCCTACTGAGAATAAGTCTCATCTTACTTAGTATTCTGAGATATCCTTCAACACTTTCATTCAAAAACTTAATAGAGAGCATTGAAATGGTGAGTGAGGGCATCAACTCAGATGCAGCTTTGAATCAGTGTCGCGCAACTTAATAAAGCAGTCAAGGTCAGCCCAGGGTGTAACCAGCTTATGCCGATTAATTAGTAATATTTTGAAACAAATGTTTCTCTATAGCAACATTTTAAGGAACACCCATGGCTGATCAGACGGCTGACCCAGGCTGCTTTTGATTTGAGCAAGATTTTGTAGAAGGATTGCGCTGCATCCCTATACGGGTGAGGTTTAAGCTCGATACCTGCGGCGTAAAGCTTAAACTCAGCCATTGGAATCAGTTTAGCTATGACGAGCGTCAGGCCTTGCTGGTTATGCCCTGTGAGTCAGGGCAGGCCACCGTTGACTATCGAGCACACTTGCAAAACCTGGTTGTGCAGTATGCGGGTGCGCCCGCCTCAACGTTGACGATTGCGCCCATCCCGGTCTGGCAAAATTCGACCCAAGTGCCGGAGCCGGTGCAGGCCCAGGCAGCCCATCATCAGCTCACCCTAACCCCAGCTCAGTGGGCTACTCTGTCTCCCTTAAAGCGATTTGCCCTGGTTAAGTTAAGTCAGCCTGGCCACGAAAATCGCAATTTTTTGCCTGCTATGAAAGAATTTGGTCTCTATCCATAGAAATGATAGGAATCGGTCATGGGGATCGGGCCACCTCCTCTTCCCAGCTATACTTTTAAGCATTCGACTTTTATGCGGATTTGTCGATACTGCTTTGACTGTGTTGCTTTGACGATGTTTCTATTGCGCTGCTTATGAGGGAGCCCCCACCTAAATCACCTTTCCCCCGCCGCAGGCGTCGCTACAGCGACAGTTCATCGGTCGTGCCCTGGCCAGCTATTGGGGGGTCGGTCTTGTTTTATGGGTTAGCGGGGTTGTTGCTAGGATCCGTCTCACCTCCCTACTGGGTTTGGCCGCTGGCCATGGGGGGGACGCTGATGCAGGCCCTTTCGCTAACAGGTCCTCAGTCGCTGTCAGGGTTGACCTGGCCGCAGATTGTGCGAGTCGGCTTGTTGGCCAGGTTAGGTAGTGTCCTTTTAGTGGTAGCGCTGGCGATCGCAGCTAACTTTGCTAACACCGACGACTTTGACTCGATCAAGCTCGGATCAACGGCGTTAACTGTGATCGGTGCCAGTCTAATCGCGATTCTACTGACGGTGCTCTGCACAGGGGTTGCCATGAAAACCGGCGATCGGCTGGTCACTTTGTTTGGGCGTGCACGCAGCAGTCTGATGTTGGCGGGGGTGTGCTTTTTAGGCTTGTTTTTGGGCGGGTTGATCGGGCTGTCGGTGGCCACGCTGTAGATTATGAACTTGGCCATAGACTTTGGAACCAGTAACACGGTGATTGCGCGGTGGAACGCCGCCACGCAGCAGTCGGAGCTCCTGTCGCTTGAAGAGATTGCGTGGCAGGTGGGGGCAAACCCTGCTTTGGTGCCTAGCCTGGTCTATGTCGACAACGCCATCGAAGATCGGGTGATCATCGGTCAGGCTGTTCGCGATCGCGGCTTAGACCGGGCAGGTAATCGTTTCTTTAAACATTTTAAGCGCGGCATCGGCACCGACATTCAAGGATTTATGCCCGAGGTTGACGGTCGCCTGCTGTCCTTTGAGCAGATCGGTTCGTGGTTTTTGACCCAGCTGATCCAACAGGTTCAGCAGCAGCAGCCTGAGCTAACGTCGCTAACGTTTACGGTGCCCGTCGATAGTTTTGAGGCCTACCGCAGCTGGCTTGGGCAGCTGTGCCAGTCTTTGTCAATCGAGCAGGTGCGCCTGCTCGATGAGCCCACTGCTGCGGCCCTGGGGTACGGCCTTGCAGGCGGAGAAACGCTTTTAGTGCTAGATCTGGGCGGTGGCACCTTAGACCTATCGCTGGTGCAGCTGACTGGGGCTGCCAATCGCCAGCCTCTGGGCTTTATTTTGAAATGGGGGCCGACGTCAATGGCCCAGCAGTCAAACCAGGCGGTTAAAACGGCGCGGGTGCTGGCCAAGTCAGGTGAAAACCTGGGTGGGGCCGACATTGATGCCTGGCTAGCCGAGCATTTTGAACAAACCTTGGGCCTGGATATTTCTCCCCTGACGCTGCGGCTGGCCGAGCAAATCAAAATTCAGCTGTCGAGCCAACCCGTGGCGAGTGAAGCCTACTTTGACGATGAAACCCTAGAAAGCTACGAACTAGAGTTAGATCGGTCGCAGTTTCAGCAAATTTTAGCGCAGCGAGGTTTCTTTGCGCGGTTAGAGAATCGGCTCACCCAGGTGTTGCAGCAAGCCCGCCGCCAGGGCATTGAAAAAGAGGATATCAGCGCTGTGCTCTTGGTGGGCGGCACCGCTCAAATCCCATCTGTGCAGCAATGGGTTGAAGCCTTCTTTAGCCCTGACAAAATTCGCTGCAATCGTCCATTCTCAGCCATTGCTGAAGGGGCACTACAGCTGCAAACTATCGCCTTAAAAGACTTTTTACACCATGGCTACGGCATCCGCTTTTGGGATCGGCGCAATCACTGCCACGGCTGGCATTCCATTATTCAACAAGGGCAACCTTACCCGATGGTAAATCCGGTCGAGATTGTCTTGGGGGCATCTAGTGAAAATCAGCCCAGTATCGAACTCATTCTGGGCGAACTGGGTGAAGACACAAGCCGCACAGAGGTTTTCTTTGAAGGCAACCGATTGGTGACCAAGCAGAGCGGCTCTTCGCTGGGACCCAGTGGGGGCGCGGACGGTCGCAGGGGAGCCAACGTACAGCCGCTGAACGATCGCGACGGGGCTCGCTCGATTGCCAAACTCGTCCCGCCTGGGTTTCCTGGCAGCGATCGCATCCGAGTCAGCTTTCGGATCGATGACAATCGCTTGCTCAGGGTGACTGTTGAAGATCTGCTGACCGCCAACACACTCATGAATGATCAGGTGGTTATCCAATTAAGCTAGCTAGCGCTTCAGCGAGTGCTACAGAACGCCCGGATTGTCTTCGTCTTCATCTTCGGTGACCCCCTCTAGCTGCTGCCGTAACTCTTGCTCAGCAGCGGCCTCTTCTACCTGCATTTTGTAGATGATGAAGGACTGGCTGGCAATTAGGACAATGGTAAACAGGATGCCCGACAGCACAAAGCTCAGCTTG
>JBCBZL010000034.1:0-23385 GCA_039815385.1 Cyanobacteria bacterium P01_A01_bin.114 | reverse complement strand
TTTGCTCAAAAAGAGATGGGTGGTGGAACGTACCTTTGGCTGGTGGAACTGGTATCGACGATTGAGCAAGGATTATGAGCGCTTACCAGCTTCATCAGAGGCCATGATATACATTGCTATGATTCGGCTGATGGTCAGGCGAATGGCCTAATTTGATACCGTCAGCCACTTTTCATACAGCCTCTTAGATTTTTTGGTGGCTTGTTTTGATTTGGATTTAGCCGTTTTGGCTGGAGACCGCTTAACCTCAGAGTTATTTGCGATCGCATCACCGGCTTGCCCTCCCTTCGTCATGGCCAGCAAACCCAAGAACCTGAGGGCGATGCCTTGCCCCAGGGGTGTGATGATTGCCACAATCGCCAGCACCATGCATAGCACAGCTATCCAAATTGGATGTAAACATTTACAAGCTGACAGACTCATATCTGCCCATGGGGCTAATATTTTGCTGGCCAATTCGTAAAATGTGTAATGAAGCTAACGCCCCCTGACGCAAAATTGTTTTTTGAGCTGATGTTACCGCTGCAATGGTATGTCAGTCAGCAAGCAGAGCTATTGCCCAAAATCAAAACCTTCAAAGCCTACAAAAATACTCCATTAGAGAACAAACTCGAGGTCCGAGACTACCTCTTTGCCCATCCCGAGCTAATTGACCAATTTGTCCAAGATAACCCAGCAGATTTTGAGCCAGGAGATCTCGCCATCGTGGCTGGCTGGAAAAACTTCATCCACGGAGACTTTTTTATTGAGCGATTGCTTAAAAAATATAGCGTCTTTATCGGTGAGAAAGATCGTGTCTATGGTGTATTAGGCCTCACAGAGGCGCTGAATGAAACCATTGATAAGCGGAATCTACCGCTTCGAGTCCAGGCGATTTTGTTGCCCTTCAAAGGGGCTATTGTCCACGATGGCTTTTTTCGCTGGTACAACATTTACTTTGGTGGGGGCATCAAATCATCTCTCAAGCAGACATACTTAATTGCTAAAGACAATAACGCCATTATTGAAACCCTTGCCCCCGAGGAGAAAATTAGTCAAGCCGCTGCGAAACCCTCTAAGAAGCCCACCCAGGATTGGACGCCCCTTCTGGATGACCTGGCTGAAAATGCGAAAAGGCTAAGAGGTGGCGGGGGGCAACCGGCTACCTATAGCCCCATTTTTAGCTTGGTGCGTGCCAGTATTGAACTCGCTCAGCTGGCAACAGCTGAACAACCCAATGTTGACCAACTGCTTAAGAAAGGATCTCGATGCGAAACGCTCTTGCACCAGGTAGAGAATGCCATCTATAGAAGCTTTTGATGACGGTTATTCTTTTGGAGCTTTGGAAGATCACTGTTTTGCTTGTCAGAGCTGTGCCCAGTCTTGGCGGATGGTTTGCAGCGCCTCGGGCTGGCTGACCTCCTCGGTGTATTGAACCACGCCCTGCCAGCTCTGCAGCTCGATCAGGCGATTGTCTGTGCCTGTTAGGTCTGGGTCTGCGGCTCGATAGTGCAGGCCATCAAGGTGTTCAAAGTTGATCGCGCCAAGCTGTTCAGAAAAAACCTCTAGTTTCCGAGCAGAGATCTGATATCTTTCTGTATTTTGTTCAGCTTCAGTTTGTTCTAATGTCGTGGTGGGCAGATGGTGAAACAACTGACGATCTCCCTCTAACATCCGAATTTCTCGGGTGGCCTGACTCTCATCTACAATGGTCTCTTGAAAGAGCGTTTCTTCTCCCATATTCTGAAAGCTAAACCGCTCGATAAAACTGGGAATTGCGGTGGTGCCGCTGGCGGTTTCGTTCAGCAAAATCGTGTTGCCTGGCCCATCGGTATGATAAATCCAATAGCGCTGACCGTCTGTTGCGATCGCACGCCAGCCCAAAATCCCGACTTCAGTGCAGACCCCGTCGCCTGTGGGTAAGCCATAGCAGCCGTCCCACAGCTGGGGCTCAGCCGCGACAATAGAGAGGGTATCCCCTTCCACAACGCCGCTGGTGCGGAGGGTGTGGAGGATGCGATCGCCGACAGACGGCGGCAAATTATTCTCAAGGGTGGAGCGACGAATGCTATCACCGGTCAGATCGGTGCGATAAAACGTATCTTCATTGTCTGCGGCAGTATCAGCAACGCTGATTTGCCAGCCCTCTGTCAGCGCAGCCAGGCAAGATTCGGCTGGGCCACCCAAGCCCAGACAGCCATCCTGCCAGGTTTCACGACTGTAGCGCACAATTCTCGTCTGCTCTAAAGGGATTCCCCGATAGTCAGCATGGGCGGCACGTACTCGCTCTTGTAAGATTTCAGGCAGAGGCTCTGCGACAACTTCAGGTAAATTTTGAGAAGCTGCAGGATCTGAGACAGGTGAGCCTGATACGGTTGGGTCTGGCACGGTTGAATTAACCGCAGAGGGATGAGTGCAGGCCATGAACAGCGTAGCTGCGAGGGCGGCGGTGATCCTACAAATCATTCGATTGAGAACTCCTGGCTTTGAAGATATGGGCTACTCTAAAGCATAAAAACCAAGCCGCTTTGTGAAAGGTCCGTTGCAGATTTTGATACAGACTGAACAGACTAATCTGAACGATAGCTTCACTCAGGGGAGCAGCAGCTGCCAGGTCAAGGTTGGCTCAAATATTTTGTAATCTTCGTCAGCACTTACCCAAAGAGCATTTGCCTCTATTGCCAATGCTGCGAGATCTGCGTCAGGCATTAAATTACCAACCACATTATTTTTCAAACACAGCTGCTCAAATATTGGCCAATGTCGTGCACCGGGCATAATCCCCAATGCGTTAGGCTGGCATCTAACGCTCTCAACAAACTCTAATGCTCTAACCAGGGGCGTCGGCGTTTTATAGACTCTCGGATGTGTCACACAATCTTTAGGAATAACCCAAGGAATTAATCTTTAAGGGTTTTGAGTAACTGCCTGGGTCGGGCAAAGGCGATATCTTGATAGCGATCGGGATGATGGGTAAACATATAGTGCTCATATTCGTACCAATGCATTTCGCCTTTTTCCTGATTACACGGATAGCAAATTACCCAGAGGTTTCGAAAATCTAGCGAAAGCCAGGGATATTGAGCGCGGGGCAGCTTATGATCGATGGTTCTGCCACCTTTGTCGGCAAATCTGTCTCCGCAGATGGGGCAATGCCATTCAGAGTTGTCTTTGGCCCATTGCTTACTCTTAGCAGTTGTACCACACTCGCTATCCCCATTGACGTAGCGCCAGTATTCGAACTTGCGATTCTTTGAGGATGGTTTGCAGTTCGTTCTTAGAAGGCATAGGCGATGTTTCCTGGCATCCCGTTCTAATGACAAGTTTTGATTACCCGTTGATGACGACTCTGTTGCTAAACCACATCCGGTTATTTGAGTTTCTCCCGTAGAGCAAACTACAGGTCTGGATATGGCCGTGGTTTAGTATTCAAAATGTCTATAGTTCCATAATAAACATGAAAATTCGGGCTTTCGAGCAATCGGATGAAGATACTGTGGTAAATCTTTGGCGGCGCTGTGGGCTGCTGCGACCGTGGAACGATCCGCATAAGGACATTGCCCGTAAGCTGCTGATACAGCCAGAGTTATTCCTAATCGGGCTCATCGACGACCAGATTGTAGCCACGGTGATGGCTGGGTTTGAGGGGCACCGTGGCTGGATCAATTATCTGGCGGTGGATCCCCATCATCGTCGGCGGGGCTATGGCCAAATGATGATGGCCGCGGCAGAACGCGGTCTGCTTGAGCTAGGCTGCCCCAAGATCAGCCTTCAGATCCGTCAAGATAATTTGGAGGCTATCCAGTTTTACGAACGCCTGGGGTTTAGTCAGGATGCAGCAGTGAGTTTCGGTAAACGGCTCATCCGAGATGATTGACGACGTACGCACCGGGCCAAAAGCTGACCCTTGCTAGCTATCCTAGCTGGCTATGTAACTGCTCTTTTGCCGCTGATAAGGCGTCTGGTAATTTGGAGGCATCGCGACCGCCAGCCTGGGCAAAGTTGGGGCGACCGCCGCCGCCACCGCCAGTTAACTTAGCGATACCGCCGATAAATTTTCCGGCTTTGAGCCCCTGATCGATGACCTCTTTGCTAAAGGCAGCGACCAGGCTGACTTTGCCTTCTGCGGGCACCGAGCCTAGCACAACCGCCCCTTCGCCAATTTTCTGCAGCAGGCGTTCGGCCACAGTCTTAAGGGCGTCGGCGTCTACGGCTTCCAGGTTGGCAACGAGCACTTTGACGGTGCCCACAGGTTCGGCCTGATTCAGCAGCTGGTCAGATTTGGCCAGGGCCAGTTCTGACTTCAGCGCGGCTAGCTCTTTCTGAGTGGTCTTGAGTTCGGTCTGTAGGTTAGTGACGCGCTCGGTGAGTTCTTCGGGTTTAGCTTTGAACCGATCGCTGAGGTCGCGCACGACGCGATCGCGCACATTCAAATACGCCAGCACTGCCGGCCCCGCCACCGCCTCAATTCGGCGCACCCCAGCAGCCACGCCTGATTCAGAGATAATCTTAAACAGGCCAATCTCAGCGGTGTTATGGACGTGGGTGCCACCGCACAGCTCCATCGAGACGCCAGGGAAGTCGATCACCCGCACCTCGTCGCCGTATTTTTCGCCAAACATTGCGATCGCACCTTTTTCTTTCGCCTCGGCAATGGGCATCACGGCCACATCTGCCGCGTGGGCTTCAGCAATCCAGGTATTGACCTGATCTTCGACCTGCTGCACCTCCTCGGGGGTGAGGGCCTTAGGGCAGTTAAAGTCGAACCGTAGACGGTCAAAATCTACAAGGGAACCCGCCTGGGAGATACTATCATCCACTAATTTTTTCAGCGCCGCTTGGAGCAGGTGGGTGGCCGTGTGGTTAGCCTGGGCGCGACGACGGCAGGCCCGATCAATTTGAGCGCTGACCGGCTCGCCAACCTTCAAGGTGCCTCGCTCAATCCGACCAAAGTGAACAAAAAAGTCGCCCTCTTTTTTCACATCTTCGACCCGCACTACGGCCGATTCACCCGATAGGTAACCGCGATCGCCAATTTGGCCCCCAGACTCGGCATAGAAAGGAGTTTGGTTGAGCACAACCTGCACCTCAGTGCCCACCTCCGCTGATTCTACCGATTCGCCCTCGACCAGCAGCGCCTCTACCTGGCTCTGGCTGCTCAGGTCGGCATAGCCGAGAAACGCGGTGCCGTGAATCTGCTCCGCTAGCTTATCAAGGCTGCCCTGCACGGTCAGGTCAATGGTCTCGTGGGCATCTTTCGAACGCTGGCGCTGTTCTGCCATAGCGGCCTCAAAGCCCTTCACATCGACCTCGAGGCCGCTCTCTTCGGCAATTTCTTGGGTTAGCTCCAAGGGAAAGCCGTAGGTGTCGTATAGCTCAAAGGCCTCTGGGCCAGAAATCTGCGTTTTCTCACGCGCCAAGAGATCGGCCAATAGCTTTTCACCCCGCTCCAGGGTTTTGAGAAACTGGGCTTCTTCTCGCTCTAGGTCAGCTTTGATCACCGGTTCGCGCTGGCGCAGGTTAGGGTAGGCCGAGGCCATGAGTGAGATCGCAATATCAGCCACTTGATTGATAAATGCGCCCTCAATCCCCAGCAGCCGACCGTGACGCACCACCCGCCGAATTAGCCGCCGCAGAATATAGCCGCGCCCCACGTTCGACGCCGTAATACCATCGGCGATCATGTGAACCACGGCCCGCACATGGTCCCCAATCACCTTGAGCGAGACCTGCGTTTTCTCATCAGCCTGGTGATAATCTAACCCGGCAATTTTGCCAGCCGCCGCAATGATCGGAAAAATTAGATCGGTTTCATAATTATTCGGCACCTGCTGAAGGATTTGCGCCATCCGCTCCAGACCCAGGCCTGTATCAATGTTCTGCGCGGCCAGCGGCGTCAGCGTACCCTCAGCATCCTGGTTGTACTGCATAAACACCAGGTTATAAAACTCGATAAACCGAGTGTCGTCTTCTAGATCAATCTTGTCGTCACCCAGCTCAGGGTGAAAATCGTAGTAGATTTCAGAGCAAGGGCCACAAGGCCCCGTAGGGCCTGACGTCCAAAAATTATCTTCCTCGTCCATGCGGATTATCCGCTGGGGAGGTACCTTGACCTGGTCGCGCCAGATGGCAAAGGCTTCGTCATCTTCGCGAAAGACACTAACCACCAGTCGCTCAGCCGGGAGCTTAAATACCTCCGTCGAGAGCTCCCAGGCCCAGGCAATAGCCTGTTCTTTGAAGTAGTCTCCAAAGCTAAAATTACCCAGCATTTCAAAGAACGTATGGTGCCGTGCTGTGCGCCCTACATTCTCAATGTCGTTGGTGCGAATACACTTCTGTGACGTAGTTGCCCGAGGCACCTCCGCTGTCCGCTGTCCTAGGAAGATAGGCTTAAAGGGCAGCATCCCGGCAATCGTCAGCAAAACCGTCGGATCTTCGGGGACTAGAGAGGCGCTGGGCATAATGCGATGCCCCCGCGTTTCGTAAAAGCGCAGAAAGGTTTCCCGAATGTGTTCGCCAGTGACTGATTTTGCGGACATGGGCTTTGAAATGGACATACCAAGACTATTAGGTTAAATAATTTTCTAACTGGCGCAAGTTTATAGATTTACAGGGCAGTTACCAACTTTAATATTCTGACCGATCTTCAGCCGATCTTGGTGAAACTTACCCTGATAACCGAGTGGATCCCCGCATGGAAACGAACGTTTTTACGTACAACTCTGCCTTGAGTCCTCTATTCCATAGGGTACAGGTCGTAATGGGTTTAATGATTAAGCGAGTAATCGATACCCAATCTGAATACAGCACCGCCGATTCACAATAGAAGTCTTTCGGGGGCATAAAATATTAAGCCCTTTAGTATCGGATATAGCTAGACAGGATTTCGTATGAGTTACTGAGTAGAAAACATTCCTATATTGTTTAGTGAAAGACTAAGGCGTTAGGCCTGGGTAGGTTTTGAGCAATCGGTCTAAGCAATCAGCCCCGTTCAGCGATGAGGATAGATTTATCATTCAGCTTGAGTCTTTGGGAAAACGTCAGTGCGACAAACGTCAGTACTGCGAACGTGCAAACGGTTGTAATTGAGCCATGGTTTCTCGTTTGAAGACTCAAACATCGGTGCTGCTTACTGGGTTTAGATACGTCTGATGAACGCGCTGGTCCTCCTTATAGGTGATCCTGATTTCTCCAGAAACATCCGTAGCCGCGTGCGGGGGTTAGCGGCCCTGACGGTGCAAACCCTGGTGACGCTGCCTCAGCTGGAGACAGCGATGTTTTCGCCCCCACCTGATGTGGCAATTGTGCAGGTCAAGTCCCTTGAGACGCTGTCTATTTTTCATCAGATCAAGCAACACCGCCATCTATCAGGAATTTACTTTATATTGGTGGCCGACCAGATTGACCGGATACTCGTGGCCGACCAGATTGACCAAATGTCAGATAGACACCTGCCACCCATTCGAAAAATGATTGAATTTTTGGAGGCCGGAGCAGACGCCTATCTAGAGCTGGCCGATGATGCCGATCTAGATTTAGCACTGCTCTCCGATCGCCTTTTGCAGGCTCAAGTCAAAATTGGGCTACGGCGCGCTCAAGCCTATCGCGAATTAACGCGGACTAACGATTGGCTGTCTGCCATTGCCCTGGTAGACTCGCTCACTCAGCTGAGCAATCGCCGGGCGTTTGATCTAGAGCTCCCTCGTCAGATTCAAAATTCTCGACAACGCTCTCTTGATCTATGTCTGATGATTTTAGACATTGACTACTTCAAAGTCATTAACGATACCCACGGACATATGATCGGAGACGAAGTATTAAGGCTATTAGCTGAGCAACTGCACCATAATATGCGCTTTTATGACACCCCGTTTCGCTATGGGGGCGAAGAGTTTACCGTCATTCTCAGCGATACTGGCAGGGATGAAGCTGAGGTGGTCGGGCAGCGTCTATGTGAAACAATTGCGGCTACCTCGTTTAAGGTCAACAAGGGGCTAAACCTATCTATTAGCGTCAGTATCGGCATTGCCTGTCTCAGCGACGGGGATGATCTATCAGGGCGAGGTTTGCTGGAACGGGCTGATCAAAACCTGCTGCGGGCGAAAACATATGGGCGAAATCAGGTTGTTATCACAAATCCTTGAAACGATGCTGCTCGATGTGCTGCTGGCAGATTTCGACAGGTTCGCGGGTTTCCATCGCGTTCAACAAGGCTTGATAGGCTTTGGTCTCTTTTTCAATCAGATTTTTGGCTTGTAAAGTGGCCCAGCGCTGCTTGAGGGAGGCCTCGGCTGGGGGACGATCCAGCTGACGCAAAAGGGTATTCAGCATGCTGCGATCGTCACTGCCACCTTGGGCGCTGCCATAAATGACTTGTTCTGCGGCAATGCCTGCCATCCAAACTTTGCAATAGCGATCGATCTGCTGGGCTGAGATCTGTCCCTGCTCGATTTCGGCTTCGATAGCCTCTGCATCAAAGACAACGCCGCCACTGCCTGGCAACCCGGCCCGCCAAGCTTCCCAAGCACTCAGCGTGTAGGCTTTGATCGGCATATCTAGCAGATAGGCCACCAAGAAATGCCCCGCCTCGTGGTGCAAAATACGCTGCCGATACTCAGCAGAGCCTTGTGAGAGCCAATCAATGAGCAAGTTACCGCCCCGTCCCTCCCAGCCAAAGCGATCAACGGTGACCAGACCAACACCGCCTGCGGTTGCGATCGCAAGCACCTCCGGCGAAATATGAATCAATGGCCCTACCAGAGCCAGCATCGTCACAGAGAAAACGGAGATGGCGATTAGGTTTAGGGTGACTTGATTCATGTGGCGAAAGGCGAAAGGGGAAGGGCAAAAGGTAATAGGCTTGTGTGAGACTGATTTCTGATGACTTCTACTCAATTCTCACTACCCTCTACTCTTTTTCAACCTACCTCAACCTGAGGCCCTCTGCCGCCCTACTCCTTATAAAACGTCTCTAAACTGTCCGAATCACCAATAAACCGCCAGTGCCAAGGTTCATAGGTCACCCCCTGGGCATTATCTTTTGGGAAAGACAGCTCAAAGCCGTAGCGAGCCGCGTTTTTTTGCAACCAGGCAAAGGCTGGGGTGGTTTCAAAACTGACGCTCAGATCGGTTTGGGGCCGAGTGCCGTCGAGCAGGTCTACGGCATAGCCGCTGTGGTGTTCGCTATAGCCGGGGGGGGCACTGACTTCAGCCCGAACCGTCGGAGTTTGGCCGCGCTCTGCCTGCACCTCAAAAAATAAATATTCTTGATCTGCCAGGGTGCGAAACCCGGATAGCGCCTTGAGTTGAATGCCGTCGGCGCGGGCCTGTTTGACCATCGCTTCGAGCTTGTTGAGGGCGGCGGGCTTCAGCTTAACTTGCGGGTTTTGCGAAAAGGGAAGCAGCTCTGCCGGGTTTGCGATCTCATACTTACGATGCCCCAGCAAAGACGGAATCTCTTCGGCAGATGCCCCTAAGCTTTCGCTCAAGCCGTCTGTCAGCAGGGGAGTCGAGATCTCGGCCACCGTAGCCTCACCGGTAGCAGGGCCCTGATCGGCGGTGGCCGTGGCGATGGGCCGACTGACATACCAGGCGGTGGTGCCGCCTGCCCCAAACACGAGGGTGGCCAAGAGACTCAGCCATACCCACTTGCGATCGCGTTTGCGCTGATGGGTTGGGGGGCTTGGCTGTGCACGCTTAGCCACCGGCACATCCTGGGCAATGGCGGATAGATTAACAGGGGCTATTTCGGTGGGATCTGGCTTAGCGGAATCCACAGGCGCGCTCCAAAGGCGGAAAAGAGCTGTGAGGGTTAGCTTTTGACTCATCAACGGTCTACTGTACCAGCCCGTTGACCATACCTATCTTTAAAATCGTAGAGATTATAGATCGCAAAGGGACAAAGTACCACAGCCAGCTCGGCAAATTCTTAAAAAAGCCTTTGTCTTAGTACTGCGTCAAGCTCAAAATTTTGGTTAGGCGAGCTGGGGTGGTGAGATAGTGAGTGGTGAGGACGCTACCCAACCGACTCCCCCACCGGCTCCCGAGACGCCTCAGCTAACTCCGCTATGCTCATCTCCTCATACTTCTCAAACGGCTGATGAATCCAAGGATTATCTGACAGGTAGTGAACATAATAGTCGGGTTTGATCACCGAGCAGTCTTTATACCAGAGCACCGCCGTGCGAATCTCATCGATATAAAACCCGTACCGATGCTGTAGCCACGAAATACTGCGCTTGAGACTGACACCAGAATCCACTAGATCATCCACCAGCAGTATCTGGCTGCCCAAGTTGGCCGTGGTCATGCTCAAATCTTTTGAGAACGTAATCGAACCGCGGACGCGATTGCCGTCGCCGCCATAGGAGGCTGTCGAAAGGATGGCCAAGGGCTGATCGTACAGGCGGCAAAGCAAATCACCAATGCGCAGGCCGCCCTTAGCCAGGCACACAATTTGGTTAAATTCCCAACCTGATCTGTAAACCTGCAGTGCCAGCTGTTCAATGCTGCGGTGGTAATCAGTCCAAGTCACGTATAAATCTGACATAGCGGTGCTGAGTAAGAACACGAATAGGGCAATAATAAGCTTTGGTCACCTCCAGCCCTGCGTTAAGACCCATGATTAGGTTGCAAGGGATTAGGTTGCAGGCTGAGTGGGGTCATGCTGACGCGCTAGAGTTAGTTATTTTACAGGCGATTTATGGAAAATTCTGACGCCCGTTTAACGTCACCCGTTCCTAAGCCAAAACTCACCTTGGCAACCAAATTGGCCTATGGGGCCGGTGATTTGGGCGCAGGTCTTACCTCCAATCTGTTAGCATTTTCGTTTTTAATTTTTTTGACCAACGTAGCCGGGCTAGACCCCCTGGCGGCGGGCACGGTGCTGCTGATTGGCAAAATTTGGGATGCCGTTAACGACCCCATCGTGGGGATGCTGAGCGATCGCACCCGCACTCAATGGGGTCGCCGCTACCCCTGGATTGTCCTCACGGCCCTCCCCTTTGGGATTGCCTTCTTCTTTAACTGGATTGTGCCAGGGTTTGCCACCACCCAGGTGGCCAAGTTCTGGTACTACGTCTTCATCTCAGTCGCGTTTCAAGTCTTCTTTACCACAACCAACCTGCCCTACAGCGTACTCACCGCTGAAATGACCCAAGACTATGACGACCGCACCGAGCTGACTTCGTTTCGGCTGTCGTTTTCGTTAGCAGGGGCGGTGTTGATTTTGGCCATTGGTCTAGTAGCCAGCCAGCTGATTGCCGACGAAGCCCAGCAGTATGCGGCCCTGGGTGCCTTTGGGGGGCTGGTGTCGATTGGGGCAATGGCCTGGTGTGTGCTGGGTACCTTTGGCCATACTAAGCGCCAGGCCGAATATCGGGGGCGCAGTCTAAACGATCAGGCTGATATTGACGACACTCCCTTCTGGCAGCAGCTCAAAATCGTTTTCAGCAACCGGCCTTTTTTATTTGTGGTGGGCATCTATATGTTTTCCTGGCTGGCGTTGCAAATTACGGCAACCATCATTCCCTACTACGTCACGTTTTGGATGGGGCAAGACAATTACTTTTTAGCGGCGCTGCTGGTGCAGGGCACGGCCATCATCATGATGTTTTTCTGTAGCCTGCTGAGCAAACGTATCGGTAAGAAAGGCCTCTATTTTCTCGGCTCAGGGGTGTGGGTCTTGGTGCAGATTGCCCTATTTTTCTTACAGCCGGGCGATGTCAATTTAATGTACGGGCTTTGTGTTTTGGCTAGCTTTGGGGTGGCCACGGCCTATGTTGTGCCGTGGTCAATCTTGCCCGATGTGATCGAGCTAGATGAGCTGAATACGGGCTGTCGCCGAGAGGGGGCTTTTTATGCGTTTATGACCCTCTTACAAAAAGGCGGGCTGGCGGTGGGCATTTTCCTGGTGAGCCTGGCGTTAAAAACGTCTGGGTTTGCCGAAGATGCCGCTCAGCAGCCCGATGCTGCCCTGTGGGCGATCCGCTTTTTTATGGGGCCAGTGCCGTTAGTGTTGCTGATCTGCGGCATGATATTAACCTTCTTTTACCCGATTACGAAAGAAGTCCACGCTGAGATTATGCTAAAGCTGGCAGAGCGAAAAGCCAGTGATCAAGGTTGAGCCAGTTGCTGCAAATAACTTTCTGCCGTTTCGAAAAACGTTTGAGCGTGGTTAATCTGGCAAGCTGCTTCCGGTAGGGTTGATTTCACTAGAGGGCTATAATCTGCAACAATGCGAGCCCGGTAGCCGTCTGCCAAATAGGGATGATAGCAAACCAGGGAGGGGACAGTTGCAAATTCTGCCTCAAAACTGGCTGAGACAGCCTCATGCTGCGTTAGTCTGAGCCCGTGGATTAGCAGCAAGGCTTCCGCGCTGTAGAGCATGGCATAGTAGGCTCGGCTCACGGCAATGTCAAAAAAACCGCTCTCTGCGAGCAGCCGCGCCGCCTGAATGTTGTCCATGGCGTTATTCAGTCGCTGCCGCTGCTCTGGTGTCATCAAAAAGGCCTCCTGCGCCCAGGTATTCTGTAAATCTACACAGATTAACCATTTGCTAAGGGTGCCCCCCAACCGCACAGAAGACTCGATTTCTGTGCTAAAGATAGGCTTAGGAATCAGTCCATCTGTGTTTAAGTGTTGAATAGTCGTTTGATGGCAAACTTAGTCGGTCAAGTCCTTCAGCAGGGTCAGTATCATATCGAACAGGAGCTAGGGCGAGGTGGCTTTGGGGTGACCTATCGAGCAGCCCGGATGCCCCTCAATCAGATTGTGGTGATCAAGACGCTACACACGCAGCAAAGCATCAATCTGGCTGAGCAACAGCAAAAATTTCAAGAAGAGGCGCGGCGGCTGGCCCAGTGCAAGCATCCTAATATCGTCAATGTGACAGACTTCTTTATTGAAAACGGGCTGCCCTACCTGGTGATGGACTACATTCCGGGGCATCCGCTCTCTGAGATTGTGTTTCCCCACAGCCCGCTGCCCGAGGCCGATGCGCTGTATTACATTCGTCAGATCGGAGAGGCGCTACAGGTCGTACACCGTCAGGGGCTGCTCCATCGCGATGTCAAGCCGCAAAATATTATGATCCATGACCTCACGGGTGAGGCAATTTTGATCGACTTTGGCATTGCCCGTGAGCTGACAGCTCGGAGTACTCAAACCCACACCAGCTTAGTGTCAGAGGGGTATGCTCCGATTGAGCAATACCTGCCTAAGGCCCACCGCTCTGCTGCCACCGATGTGTATGGGCTGGCGGCGACGCTATATTCCTTAGTGACGGGTGAGGTGCCCGTGGCGTCTGTGCTGCGATCTCACCAGCCCCTGATTCCGCCGCGTCAGCTTTGCCCAACCCTGAACCCCGCCGTAGAACAGGCGATTCTCCAGGGGATGGCAGTCAATCTGGCTGAGCGCCCCCAGTCCATTGCGACCTGGCAAACTCTACTTGAGGGCAAGCGTTTACCCCGATCTACGGCCGCCACCCAGGTGGTTGCGCCGGGCTATGCCCCCACCCAGGCAGCGCCTCCCGAGCGTCCTCGCTCCCGCAGCTGGTTTAATCGACAGTCGGCTACGGCGGCGGGCGATCGCACAGCTGTCTCCCCAGCCCCCCCTGCATCCCCTGCATCAGCCATCCCCGAAGCCTATCCACCTGCACCGCGTCGTCAGCGGGGGCCCAGTTTTTTTTCGACGGTGCGATCGCTCCTGGTGATCGGTTTGTTGGGGGGCCTGGGGCTGGGGGGCTATCGTGTTTATCAGCAAGTCACCCAAAAAATTGCCGAAATCCGCCAGCAGCCGATTTTCTCGATTGAGCTGCCGTCAGTAGAGGTGCCCGACCTATCAGAGTGGGCCAAACAGCCGGTCGAAACGGCTGAGGTGCCCGAAGAAGCGCCTGAGAGCGAAGGGGGTGAGCCCGAGCCTGAACCTGACGAAGGTAACCTAATTACTCGTCTACCCCAGATCCTGCGCAATAGCGGCAATCCTAATACTGCTAGCCCAGGCGGCAACGGTTCGATCACCTCAGTGCCAGGGTTTTCACCAGGCACGGCCGCTAGCCAGATTTCTCAGCGACTGGGGGCACCCACCCGCCAAGCCATTCGCGATAATTTTGAAACCGCTGTTTATGATCTCGTCCCCAACCAGGCCAGCGTTGCCTACGTTTATGACCAGGCCAGCGAGCAAGTCGCCCAGGTCGAAGCCGCCTTTGCCCCCTCCTTTGACCGTTTGATGATGCGAACCACCCTAGTGGGCATGCTTGACCACAAATCTTCTAAAGACATTGAGCAGGGCTTAGAGTCCGTGCGCCAGGGCGAGATCGATAGCTATCCTTTTGAGACTAATCAGTTTAAAGGTTCAATCGAGCGCAATCAAAATGGCTTTATCTACATTCGCGTCAGCCCCAGATAAAGTGTTTGGATTTACGAACATTACCGTTATTTTGTCGCGTTTTTGTGCGGAAAGTACCAACAACTTCAAGCAAGTATTTATATTAAGGTGCCTTATTTAGGCAAATTCTTAAAGTTTGGCTGAGCAGTCTCATGTATTTGAGCTGCGATAAAGGGTGTCAATTTAGCTGAGCCTCTCCTTTCAGGCAGTGTCTAGTGGCGATGTGTCTGCTTTGGCGCGTTGCCCGTCTACCCGGTTGCTTTACGGTGTGATCATCGAGCCGTCTATCGAAACTGATGTAAATACGACGCTATCGAGTTAAGACTATGACCTCATCTGCGAACTCAGCTGGTGCCGATGCCAGCATTATCAACTTAGAACTCAATACGTTAGAGCAGCCCATATCCGATGATGCGCAAACCGATGCGGTTTTAGACGCCGTCGTTGTGCAAGCCATGTACGAAGAAATTCCGGCTGAGTCTCGTCTGTCTAGCCCTCTACTTAAAGTACTGGGGTTTTCTGCCCTGTCGGGGGCTGCGCTGAGTTTAGTCACGCCGATTATGGGTTGGCAAACGGCTAAGCTGCTGCCCACCTTGGGAGCAGGCGACTCAGAGAGTGCATCAGACGTAGATGACGGCATTGACTGGGTAGCGCCGCCGACCGAATCTGAGCCCCAAGTCGCGCTAGCTGAGACCTCGCTGCCGAGTTTTGTCACGCGTTCAAAGGGGCCAACGCTATCGGGTCAAGCCCGCTTAGCGCCCCCGTCTCCTGCACCTCAGGCAGAAATAGCCGCGACACCGACCTTTTCTGCCAGTGTATCGAGTCGTCCACCGTTTGATTTTCAGGCGTTTTCATCTGATCTTCAATCTCTTGCAGCGAATAGCACCCCCTCAAAGCCCATCGAGGTAGGGTTGCTACCAGTGACTGCCCCGGCAGTATCTGCCCCCGTATCTGAAGCCCCGGTTTTGTCAGTACCTGATATCGACGCAGTTCCGGCCCGGCAGGGACGTCCAGTCACGGTGCAGGCCCGCCATCAGCACGGCAAATTGCCGACCTTACCGTCCTTTGAGCCCGCGCGCGTTGCGGCATTGCCCCACGAGAGGGTAGCCACCGCAAACGCCTCAGAGATTGATAAGCAAATGCCTAGAACGATTGAAGCTGTTGAGGAGCCCGCTATCGAGGAGAGCATTATTGAGGAGACCTCTTTACAAGCGTCGGCTGTAGACGCCACCCTGCGGGTGCCCTCTAATCTAGTGCCCTCTACTGTAGAAGAGCTGGATGAAACAGCATGGTACTCCGAATGGCACTCCGAAGAGACAGTTGCGATCGCGCCTGATCAAGTTACAGAGACCAACTTTGATGGAGCGGCCCCCGTTTCTGTCGTGCTTCTTCCAGAGGGAGTCGATGCGTCAACGACTGCTGCGTCAGACCCTAACTTGGAGGCAAGAGTCCCTGATATAAACGTACCCGAGTCAGCAGGTCTGATTTCGACGGCTGATTGGTTTGCCGCAACACTCGACACTGAAAGGGCGATCTCCGCAGATCCGTCATCCGCCTTCGTCTCAGCAGACACTTTGATGTCAGTTGAAGAGCTGGTCTTCAATAATCCGGAGTTAGTTTCGACGGCCATTGCTGACCGAGGAGAACTGGTGGTGCCCACAGAAACTGGAAACGTTCTGATCGAAGCGCTCACCGTTGACGAGGTTTTTTCTGAAACAGAGCATTCTGAGGGAGAAGCACTGCCCCGTCAGCAAATGCTGACGATGCGCTCTGGGCAGCTAATCGCAGCGCAGATTCAAGGAGAGCCTGTCCTGCTATCGGTGACCCACCTGTCAGCAGATACACCAGTCGTCACGGCCCTCGCCCACCAACACCTTTCTCAACAGCTTGATAAACAGACTAAGCAGGGTGCTCAGTAACAATCGTTGACCTACTGTTGCATCTCTGCAAACCAAAAAGACCCGCGGCTATCCTAACGCGGGTCTTTTTAGTTTGCAGATTAGGTGACCGCCTTGTCCGTTTGCCTATACCAAATTCAAATGAAGTACCCCCGATTCGAAACAGGAGCCTGTTAGGGGCGTAAAATTTTATGCCCTCCGTATCGGGTATAGCTAAACAGGATTTCGGATTAGAGGTATCGGGTATAGCTAGACAGGATTTCGTATGAGACGAAATCCAAATGGAGTAACCCCGGTTCAAAATGGATAACCTGTAGGGGCGGTGCCTTGTGCCCGCCCCGCGGTATCGCGATAATCAGCAGAATTGCGTATGATATCAACTCTGAAAAGGATGCCAAGCTGAGATAGACAGCCTATCAGGGGTTGGAACCTCACGTCCGCCGTGCGGTCTTTCAGGTTTAGTCTCAGCTATCAACCAGCCAAGCGTTGCGATCAAAGGTCTCAAAATCACGAGTATAGTTGTAGTACTCGTAATACTTGTTGTAATACTTATAGGTCGAAGCGACCTGCTCTTTTGCCCCATTGGCGACCAAACCTAACGTCGGAATATTAACTTGCTTGATAGTTTCAATAGCTTGCTCTAGCAGACTACGCTTAAGTTTACCCAACCCCACGGTCATCAACATACCTGCCGTGCGATTCGCAATCACCTGAGAGTCTGCAAATCCTAAAATAGGGGGGGTATCATAGATGACCAAATCAAACAGCTCTTCAGCCCGCTCCATAAAATTCTGCATCCGCTGAGAGGCTAAAGTTTTAGTGGGATCAGGGGGGATCGCGCCAGCTGTAACAACATGCAGGTTAGGCTCCCAGTCAATTTGGCGCACTACCATATCAAAAGAGAGATCGCCCGAAACAAAGTTGCTTAATCCGTAATCATTGGTAACGCCGATGCGACGGTGAATGCTGGGACGACGTAAATCAGTATCTACAATCAGGACACGCTGGCCCATTGAGGCTGCGGCCTGCCCCAGATGGACGCTAATGGTTGTTTTTCCGGCATTGGGCGTGGCAGAACTAATCGCCAGCGATCGCACAGGTTGATCGGGAGACAGCAACCGTATGCCCATGTTCAGGCCGCGAAAAGACTCAACAAATGCAGATGAGCGATAGGAACCGGTCTTTTCTTTACCCATCGCAAAGTCTTCCAGGGTGGGATCAGCCGTTCTCAGCTGATTGGCCATAATTGCAGATGGGCCAAACTCTTCGAAGTCTAAATTGAGGGGGACAACGCCCAAGATAGGTAGCTGAGTGATTTCTTTAATCTCTTTTACACTGTAAATCACATCGCGCAGGCGATCGATAATGAGGGCGGTACCGACCCCTAAGAGCAAGCCCAGGGCTGCACCAAATACCAGATTGCGTTTGGCACTGGCAACAGCAGCCTCTGGTACCGGAGCTTGAGACAGCAACTCCCAGGGTGACTGACGCTGAGCGGCGTCAATCCTCAGGGCTTCTCGTTTAGACAAAAACTGATTAAGATTACTGGTCGCAATCTCTAGTTCTCGTTCAATATCGCTGTATTGGCGAGCAACGGATGAAATCTGCTTGATTTCTTGATTGAGCTGGTCGGTGTTATTTGACAAAGACTGCTGGCGTACGTTCAGAGCTTGAATTTGACGATCGAGCTCCCTGAGAACCCGATCGCCTTCACGCTGCAACAAGGGCACCAAATTCTCACGCTGCTCCAGGATAATTTCCATTTCTGGGCTAGATTCCAGAAAAATAGCTGACTCCTGGGCGATTTGGCTATCAATCTCGATCAGTTTGTCGATTAGCTTTTGGTAGCGGTCATCTACGGCTAAGGCCGATGAGGCAGCCGATGTTTCACTTTGTACGGTTAGCTCTCGCTGCAAATCTTGATATAGGGCTTCTGCCTCATTCAGCTGAACCTGTAAGGTTAGTTCCTCTTGTGTAAACGCTTGGACTTGACCCGTTAGACGTTCCCCTTGGGCAATAGGATCAATCAGGTTGAACTGCTGCCGCAAAGTCTGTAGTTCTCCCTGCAAATACTCGACTCGGGCTCTCAGCGACGGCAGCTGCTCATCAACAAAATTGATTCCTCTGAGGATATCACTTTGGCGATCCTCTAGACTGAACTGGAGATAAGCGGCGGCTAAGACGTCTAAAACGTCTTTTACAAATTCAGGATTGGGGTGCTTGTAGCTCACCAGCAGGATGTTTTCACCCGTGAGCCCTAAAGATAACCCTTTGACAATTTGCTCGTGGGTAACCTGTGGATAAGCAATTCTGAGCTTCTCAACCACCGGATCAATCACTCGGGGGCTCTTGAGCAGCTTGAGCTTAGTTTCATCTAATCCGCCCGAAATCGCTTCCCCGCTATCAACTGCATTGGGGTTAGCTGATGAGATAATTTGGGTTTCTAACGTAACCTGCGGCGCTAAAACCTCAAAAGTTGATTGGTAAATAGGCTTGTCTGTTAGTGCTTTGAAAACAGCGGCACTGGCTGTGACAGTCGTGATTCCGGCGATCAGCAAGGCCTGCCGCCGCAGTGCCGACCAAATGCGCCCAAGCTCGATTCCCCCCTCTGATTCCTCGGATTCTTGAGCGATATTCACGATTGGTAAATTTTGTGCAACCCTCATCATTGGCCCTTACCTAAAAAAACTTCATTGACTTAGCAATTGGCTGAAATTCACAAATGCAGCTCGAATTAGCTTTCGCGAGCTGTGCTGACTTAGAAGATTTCAAACAGCCTGAACAAGGTGAAAAAGCTAGAAAATGGCTGCACTAATCCTTGCAAAACATCTGATATATTGGCCGTTGTCGAGCGACGCACAATCAAGACATCATTGTTTCGCAGCGCTGGGTTGTTCTGTTCGTTTAGATTTTCGGCAAAGTCTACGGGAATAGCTTGACGATCAACCGTTCCATTTTGATTAAGGCGAATCAGCTCTACAGAGCCGCGGCGGGCACGATTATTAAACCCCCCCGCAGCTAGCAGTGCTTGATTTAACGGGGTATTAGGTGGAACTTGAACACTGCCGGGACGCTCTACCTCTCCAACGACGTTGACAGAAATGATGTCTGGCGAAAAGCTAGCCGATGCAATTTCTGTGATTTCGCTGGTGTCGATGGCCTCAGCAGTAGGGACAAAAACCCGATCGCCCTCTTGTAAAACTAAATCCTGGGAAAGATCGCCCTCCTGCAAGAGTGCCCAGAGGTCGACCTGAATCGTCTGCTCAGTGCCTAAGCGGGTTTGTCTACGAACTTCAATCTCTCGCACATTGGCTAAGGGCTTGATGCCACCAGCGACTTGGACAGCTCGCGTTATCGTCGGTGGCACGGTTGCGGCTGAACTGCTGCTACCTTCGACACCGGCCTGGGCAACATCGGCAACACCAGCGACGGTATGTGGCCCTGGGCGAAAGACCTCGCCGACAACTACCACATTAAGAGGTTGACTTCCATCAGCAGCAAAGTTAGAGGCCAGTAGCTGGAAATTTTCGGTAGCATCAAAGGTGTCTGAGGTCGGCACAAAGACAGTGTCTCCGTCCCGCAGAGTCAGGTCGTAGCGCAGGTCACCTGTCTGTAAAAACTGCCACAGGTCTACATTGATGACAATATTTCGACCTGAGGCTTCGATGCGGCGCACTTGTACCCGCCGTAAATCGGCGGTTTGGTTAATACCTCCTGCGGTTTGCAAAAGACTCACCAAAGTAGGAAACTGGGAGCCGTTACGCTCGATTGTGTATGAGCCAGGGCTATCAATCTCGCCTGCAATACCAACTCTGAGAGGACGTGGGGAGAGCAGACTAACTGTGACGTGAGGTCGGCGCAAAATTTCGCTGTAGGCGTTTGCGATCGCAATTTTAGCTTGCTCTAAAGTGAGGCCTCTGACTGACAGTTGGCCAACTACGGGAAGGTTAAGAGAGCCATCGATCAAGACTTCCTGCTCACCACTGTATTGAGGAACCCGCAGGATATCAATTTGAATGAGATCGCCTGCATCCAGTGTGTAAGCAGCCTCATATACAGAAGGCGCTGCCGCTAGCTGTACAGAAGGCGCTGCCGCTAGCTGTACAGAAGGCGCTGCCGCTAGCTGCGAGGTACCTGCTTGACGGTGATTTTCCGAGCTAACACCGTGGTGTCGTAGCTCCTCGGCACCAGCTGCTCTAGCAGCATTAGCGGCCTCAGCGGATAGTGGGGCACTGGCTAGCGCGAACGCGGCTGGGATAGCCCAGAATATTGACTTTAGATAGATAGGTTTAGGTTTTTCCATAGTTATAGTAGGTAAGCTGACATCCCTGAATAAGTTATTAAATCCCTAATACGCGGGTTTCTATATTCAATCAGGTACTTTTACTGACCTTGTTGGGGGTAATTGATCTGGCTCACGTAGGTGTTGGCATCGCGATGCATTGGCGTTGCAATGCGTTGACACAACCAGGGGCTGTGATATTTCAAATATAGGTCTGCAAACTGTAGATCATCTTGTCGATCATCAGGGGAATACGATGACTTCATCAGGATTTGTTTTCTATTTAAAGCCAGATAGCCATAACCTGCTCTATGTCATGAGTTTAATCAATAGAGCAGGCAGATTTAATATTCAAATTTAAGCGATCGGCAGGAAACCTTAGGGTACCCACCCAGGGGATTTTTTTGCAGCTGGAACGATGCCTAGGCCCGCAGTGAGCGCTGAAGCCTGCTGCGCATCATCAGTTGCTGAATCGCCAATACGATAAAGGGAGGAATTGTTGTCCCATACCGTTTCCAAAGACGACGAGGCTCTTGCGCTAGGCGATACAACCACTCTAATCCAGCGTCTCTAATCCATTTAGGAGCCCGCTTATTCAAACCAGCGTAAACGGGAAAAGCGCCCCCTAGCCCGATCATGACAGCATTGAGGGGGCCTCTGTGATCGCCCATCCAGCGTTCTTGCTTAGGGCAGCCCAGCGACACCATTGCAATCCCTGCACCGCTTTCGTTAATAGCGTTCACTAACTCCTCGTCTTCAGCTTCAGTCAGCGGACGAAACGGAAGAGGCGCTAAGCCTGCAACTTTAAGGCTAGGAAAATCATCTTGAAGCTTTGCTTTCATAGTGTTCAGCACTTCGCTTGTGGAACCCACCAAATAGATACTGACGCCTTCGAGGGCCGCTTTATGGCAGACTGCATGAAAAATATCTAAACCTGCGACCCGATCCTGAGCCCTTGCACCGAGTAGTCGCATCATCCAGACGAGCGGCATACCGTCTGGCGTAACTATATCAGCCGTTTCTAATACTGACTTCAGATCATGGTGCCAGTGCGCTTCCATCAGCATATGGACGTTAGCTACGCAAACAACTTTACTAAGTCTTTGCTTAGCCCAATCCAGCATCACTTCTATTTGTTGCTCAAAAACCAATGCAGTTACCGGGGAAGAAACAACATTCACTTTTGAAATGTACATAAACTGTGCCCTACGTTTCGTATATTAAGAAAATGTTCAAAGACGTTGAGAATTCTAATTTCCGAGTGACTAACTCTCTCTGAGCTTCATTCCATCACTACTGCCAAGCGTTTAGAGCAGCGTGACAGACTTGGATTTTGATCGCTCAGAGTGGACTCAAATGCTTCCCTATTGCTTGTCAAGAGCAATAATGCGGAATAACGGTACAGCCTCAGTGCAGGTATTTGCCTGCCCGCTGGCTTCAGGTCGTTAATAGACTAACCATCCATGATTAAGACAAAACCCAAAAACAGGTTTACTTATCTTTTCTTCCGCCTGGGTTTTGCGACAATCCGGCATACGCAAATTTACTTAACCATTAGGCAGATCACACTCGGTAGAATCCCTTATTACCCTTAAGGGTGCTTTCGCAATGCCTGAACAACTCTCCCTCTTAGAATCTGAATTTAGCCCTCAGATTCTATTGCCTGCCAGTAAAAAAACGGATCTTGTGCAATCCTTAATGAAAATCACCGGACTAATAGTGTCTACTTTACATATTTCTAGTAAACCCCTGCGAAAGTTACGGGCCTGCTTAGATAGGAGAATACTTTAGAATCTCCCTAAAAAGCCTTATAAGTCCAAATACCAGGACTTTACAGCACTGGATTCAGGCAGCCATTATCGAGAAAATCTATCTAAAAATATTGTTTTTTGGACATGATTTGGGCACGATTTGATGATCAAGGCTTTACTAATTTTTATTATTTAGTCCAAACTTGTTTTTAAGACATAAAATCATACAAAAGCTTCCGGACAGACTCTAAACCCTATGAATAACTTTTAATTTTGTGTTTACGTAGCTGCCACAGTGCATCCCAAAATACCGTTGTGCCACAGTGAGTTGTGCCACAGTAAGGGATTAGCAAATAAATAACATCCCAAAATGGCTAATCCCAATGGTAGGGCAGCAAAATTTTGCGCCCTGCGACCGGGTATATTATTTGCCCGCATGTTCCTAAGCCGTGCCACAGTCATAAAACCGCAAGAGAAGCTCATTGAATTTGAGAGGCACCCATGCTGCAAGCTTTATAGTTTTTTATTACTTAGCCTGGTCTTGTCTTTAAAGCGTGAATTTGGGTAAAAGCTTCCGGACAGGCTTTGAAACCGACCAGCCACCAAGGCCTTTACACTTACGTATAGACTTTAAAGTGCCTGTAAAATCCTTGTAAAACTGCGGCATCCTACGGTTAATGCGGCTAATATCATACAGAAGCAAGGTGCACATGCCTGAATTGTTTAGCGTGTAAGTTTTGGTGCGTGGGTTTAGTGAGTAAGGTTGATAGATAGCGAGATGAGCTTGCATCGCGTTATCTCCATTTCTTTAGACAATCTATATCCTAGAGAGTTCGCATTGCTAGAGAGTTCGCATTGGTTGAATGACTTGAGAAACAATTTGGGAATGTTGTTCTCTCATAGATTGATGGGCTTAACTTTGCCAGGGATTTGAGTATTGGGGATAAAGAGCCTCTGCTTTGACTCGAAGAAGGTGCATCCAACTCGCAGCTTTAAGTTTGTTTCACAGGGTAGGTCCTCTGCAAGGGTTACCTGTCTTCATGAGTTGTCAGCAGGTGTTCTTGTGGCGCTGATGACCTCAGGGTTAAAG
>JBCBZL010000005.1:0-42949 GCA_039815385.1 Cyanobacteria bacterium P01_A01_bin.114 | reverse complement strand
AGGCCCCCCTGCGGCCATCATGGCTTGAGTTGCAACCACTTTCTCATTTGCTGCGGGGGGATGATCAGCCTGATAAATATAGTCTAGGGTGACCAGTCCAACAAATAGGCCTCGTTTCATCGCCAGCTCGCTACTCCAATTTGAACGTAAGATCCGAATGAGCCCCCTTAACCTGAGACCGACTGAGATTTGACTGTGACCCTCGATACGCCATCTACCTCTGAATTGCCCAAGCCTGCGGGTGTCTTATATCTAGTGGGCACCCCCATCGGTAACCTTGAGGATATGACCTTTCGGGCAGTACGCATTCTCAAAGAAGCAGACCTGATCGCGGCTGAAGATACGCGGCACACGGGTAAGTTACTGCATCATTTTCAAATTGAGACGCCCCAAATTAGCTACCACACCCACAATACCCAGCGGCGGATTCCTGAGCTGATGGCCCAGCTCCAAGCGGGCAAAACGATCGCTTTAGTCAGCGATGCTGGGATGCCAGGGATTTCTGATCCGGGCTATGAGCTAGTGTGCGCCTGTGCGGCGGCGGGTATTGTCGTGAGTCCTATTCCTGGCCCATCTGCGGTGGTTAGCGCGATCGCAGCCTCGGCCCTCTCCACTGACCGTTTCGTGTTTGACGGGTTTTTACCCGCTAAGGGCAAAGCGCGAAAAGATCGCCTGGCTCAGCTTCAGTCAGAATCTCGCACTATTGTGCTGTATGAAAGCCCCCATCGCCTGCTCAAAACCCTGACTGATTTAAGCACCGTCCTCGGCGGCAATCGGTCGGTCACCCTGGCCCGCGAGCTGACCAAACGCTATGAGGAGTTTTGGCGCGGTACCCTGGCTGGGGCGATTGAGCAGTATCAAAAAACTGAACCGAGGGGGGAGTTTACGGTTGCGATCGCGGGTCTCTCTACCCAACCTGTCAACCTATCCGAAGATGACCTGCTTGACCAACTCAAAACCCTCATTGCTGATGGGCTTTCCCCCTCCCAAGCAAGCCGACAGCTCGCCCAAACAACAGGACTACCCAAACGCGATATTTATCAGCTCAGCCTGGCACTGTGTCATGATTCAGATGATTAGAAAATCACATCATCAAGAATAGACAGTGCTGATGATAAGGCGGAGCGGAGAAGCTCGAATGCCCAAATGAGAAGTCGTGAACCGTATTGAGAGGAATAGATCTGTTATGGATCTGTTTGTGAACTTAACCCTGACTGTCTGCTTTCCAAAATTCTTGAAGGGCTGCGTCATCAATGATGTAGGCTTTTTCATTGCCTTCGCGAAAAACTCGCTTGCCCAGCCTGGGAAAAATCCCCACATCAAATTGCAGATTTTCGCCCCCCATCAAATACACCAGATCTTCATCAAACGGATTGCGCAGATGATGGGCCACCTGCGGCAGGGCAAACCCCATAAAGTCTCCTGGCTGCACCTCAAATTCCTCATCTCCAATTTCGGCAATACCTTTCCCAGAGAGAATATAAATCCATTCTTCTTCATTGGTATGGGCGTGGTAAATAAACGATTCTTTACCTGCGGGCACACGGGCTAAGCTGATGCCTAACCGGGTTAAACCGACCGGGTTGCCTAATCGCCGGATGTGAACTTCAGAATTGGGATTAAGCGGATGGTGGAACTCAAAGGCTGGCTCGGCCTCAATTTCACTGGCTTTGAGTAAAGGATGGTGTTGAGAAGACATTCATTTGAACCTTCGACGGCTTCTCAATCTTAGAAATCAAGCTCCTAAGAAAATTTAATTCTGCAAATAACTTCAATAAAAATGTCGAGAGCGCTCTTGAAATGCTGCCTTTTGGCTTATTTGCTAAAGCGTTGCGACAAAGGGCCAGGTTGATATCACAAAGACTATTACAGCAATGATAGCCAGAAGCCCGTCCAGTAAATTTCCTAAAAAAGACCCAACCACTGTACCCACGCTAGCCCGCAGCGCTGTTTGCACTTTGGATTCTCCCTCTACCTCTTTGCGAGACACATATTCGCCCACAAACGCCCCGACAAACGGCCCGATCAGTGCGCCCGCAATCGGGCCACCGATGGGTAGCGCTGGCAGCAGACCGAGGATACCCACTACCAGGCCGATCAGTGCCCCAAACTGACCCCAGCGAGTCGCGCCAAAGCGTTTGGCCCCCCAGTAGGCAGCCAAAAATTCAACTCCGGCACTCAGAACCAAAATGACAAACACAACCACGATCGGCCAGCCCATGCCCGCAAAGCCCGTGGCTAGTGACCAGACCAAAATTGAACCTAAAATCAGGCTGGCCCCAGGCATGCCCGGAATCAGTTCTCCTAAAGCCCCTAGCGCCATCACCGCTACCAGTATCCAATACAGTATGGTTAGATCCACCGGTCTACCTCAGCTCAGGTTGTACAGTTTGGGCAAAATCTTGCTCACCCTCTTCTAAATCGGCTGGGACACCGCCGGGGTAGGTTTCTGCAATCAGCAATTTCTAACCGTTCGATCCGATTCCCCGGATCAGGGTGTGTGTTTAAAAATTCGGGGGGACGTCCGCCCGACTGGGCCTGATCGAGAATTTCCATGAGTTCGACAATGCCTTCTGGGTTGTAGTCCGCTGCGGTCATAAACTCAAATCCGAGGCGATCGCTTTCGAGCTCGGCCTCTCGACCATAGCGGAGGTTAATCACCTGATTAACGGCCTGGGCGATCATTGCGGCCTGTCTTGCACTGCGCGCGTCGTCGCTGACGGCGACGCCGACTGCATTGACCAACGCGGCTCCCAACTGCTGTCGCGCTAAGTGCTCTGAGCCGTGACGGGCAACGACGTGGGCGACCTCGTGGCCCAAAACACCGGCTAGCTGGGCCTCGGTTTCTAGGTCACCTAGCAGCCCGGTGGTAATGAAAATTTGACCGCCGGGCAGGGCAAACGCATTGACCGTCTCGGCATCGTCTACGACATGGAACTCATAAACATAGGGCAGCTGAGCAGCGACGGACTGCTGTACAACGGCTTGACCTACCTGATCAACATAGGCCTGTAGGGCTGGGCTGCGGTAAAGGCCGCCGTATTCTGCCAGAACTTCTTGCTTGCCCTGCTGACCCAGCACGATTTCTTGCTCTGGTGACAGCGCAATCCGCTGCTTTTCGCCTGTAATGGGGTTTTCAGAAACGCTGGTGAAGTAGTTCAGCAGCCCGAAGGCGGCAAACACCAGCCCGATACAAAGCCTGATGAGCAGACGACCCACTATACTGATCTCCTACGATTTGCGCTCAAAGTTATCACAGGGTGGGCAAAGAATATATCCTGCTGTAGATCGAATTTTCTGTCGCATTCCCCGCACCCAAATCGAAGATAGCCACACGAGGTATACTCAATGTATAGACATTGGCTTTTCTAAAGTTATGATTACCCAAAAAGTTAGCTTATGGGGTAATTCCCTGGGTATACGGCTCCCTCAAGCAGTTGCTCAGCAAGTCGGGCTCACTGAGGGAGGATTAGTCTCTATATCAATTGAAGAAAACAGGCTAGTGCTATCTCCGATGCACCCAGAATATACGCTTGAGGAGCTGCTCGAAGGGGTTACTCCAGAGATGCAGCATGATGAGCTCGACTGGGGTGAACCTGTAGGAGAAGAAATTTGGTAAAAGTTGATGGCCGTACTCCCGATCGAGGGGATATTATTCAGCTGGAATTAAATCCAAGAATCGGCAGTGAGCAGGCCGGTTATCGACCTGCTATCGTCATTTCGCCGTTTGCCTACAATCAAATTTCAAACGTTATTTTGATCTGCCCAATTACCAGTCGGCAGAAAGGGTGGCCCTTTGAAGTTCCCCTGCCCTCTGAGTTGCAAACGTATGGTGTGGTTTTAGTTGATCAGCTCAAAACCGTTGATTGCAGAGCACGAAAGGCTCACTTTATCGAGAAAGCAACCCCTCAGCTGATTGATGAAGTGCTTAGAAAGCTCAAAACCCTGCTGGGGTAAAAAATGAAAAAAGCGGAGCCAAAGCTCCGCTCATGTAAGTAAAGTAAACCAGTCAAGCCAGTGGGTTAGCCAAGTGCCTCAGCACCCCCAACCACCTCAAGAATCTCTTGGGTAATGGCCGCCTGACGCGCCTTGTTATAAACCAGCGTCAGCGACTTAGACAGCTCTTTGGCGTTATCGCTGGCGTTGTTCATCGCTGTCATTCGGGCAGCTAGCTCACTTGCGGCTGCTTCTTGCAGGGCTCGCAAAATTTGGTTATTCAGGTACAGCGGCAGCAGTGCGTCTAAGATTTGCACCGGATCTTGCTCGAAAATCATGTCCTGGGGTAGGGTTGCCACCTCGGTCTTAACCTTCTCACGCTCAACCTGAAACTGTCCGCCTCGGGTCGTGAGTCGAAAAATCTCATCATCTTGGGCCTCTAGCCCTTGACGATCAAAGGGTAACAGCGTTTGAACCACAGGCCGTGAACTCACCAAAGAAATGAACTTTGTGTAGACCAGCTCAACACGATCGACCGATTCTGACAAAAATAGTGACAAAATCTCCTCGGCAATCTCGGAGGCTTCCTCTGACGTCGGGATTTGCTCAAGCCCGGTATATTTGGCATCAATGGGCTGATCGCGACGCTCAAAATATTGAGTTGCCTTGCGGCCCACCAGCACGTATTTATAACCCACCCCCTCGGCGGTGAGCTCTTTGGCCCGATCTTCAGCCCGACGGATGACGTTGGCATTATAGCCACCGCATAGCCCTCGATCGGCTGAGACCACCAGAATTGCGACATTCTCAACCTCACGCTGCTGCAACAGGGGCAGCGTCACATCCTCAAACTTGAGCCGAGTCTGTAGGCCATAAAAGACCTTGGCCAGCTGATCGGCAAAGGGACGAGTTGCGGTCACCTGAGCCTGGGCTCGGCGAACCTTAGCGGCTGCCACAAGGCGCATGGCTTCGGTAATCTTTCGCGTGTTTTTGACCGTCTTGATGCGATCGCGAATTGCTTTTAAGTTAGGCATATTGTGTTTCTCCTAGCAGCTGAGCTGTCGACGACATAGCCGAGAGCTCAGCCATAGCCTCCCTACGCTGCGGCTAAAAAGCCTTGCTTACACTCACTAATAGCTGTTTCCAGCAAGGAAATCGCTTCGTCAGTCAATACTTTTTTCTCAGTAATGATGTTGACGAACTCTTTCTTACTGGTGTTGATGTAGCTACAAAGCTCAGTCGCAAAAGGCGCTACTTTGTTAACCGGAATTTCGTCTAGCAGACCTTTAACCCCGGCATAAACCACCGCAACCTGCTCAGGTAAAGAACGCGGTGAATACTGAGGCTGCTTCAGAATTTCGCGCAGGCGCTCACCCCGAGCTAACTGCTGCTGTGTAGCGGGGTCGAGATCAGACGCAAACTGAGCAAATGCCTGAAGCTCGTCAAACTGAGCGAGCTCTAGTTTGAGCGTACCGGCCACCTTTTTAATAGCCTTTGTTTGAGCCGCTGAGCCGACTCGGGATACCGAGATACCTGCATTGATCGCCGGGCGCAGACCTGAGTTAAACAAATCAGAAGACAAGAAAATCTGACCGTCTGTAATCGAAATCACGTTGGTCGGGATGTAAGCCGACACGTCACCCGCCTGGGTCTCAATAATCGGCAGGGCCGTCATGCTGCCCTCACCCAGCTCAGGGCTCAGCTTCGCTGCCCGCTCTAGCAAACGCGAGTGGAGATAAAACACGTCACCAGGATAAGCTTCACGACCGGGCGGACGCCGCAGCAGCAGCGACATTTGACGGTAAGCCTGGGCTTGCTTGGTCAAATCGTCGTAAATGATCAGCGTAGCCTTGCCTTTATACATGAAATACTCAGCCAGAGCTGCCCCGGTGTAGGGTGCCAAAAACTGTAGCGGAGCCGGATCGTTGGCGTTAGCAGCCACCACAATGGTATATTCCATCGCGCCTTTCTCTTCCAAGACGCCGACGACCTGCGCCACCGAAGAAGCCTTTTGCCCCACGGCAACGTAGACGCAAACCACGTCTTCGCTTTTCTGGTTGATGATGGTGTCAATTGCGATCGCGGTTTTACCCGTCTGTCGGTCACCAATAATCAGCTCACGCTGCCCTCTCCCCACCGGAATCATCGCATCAATCGCCGTAATCCCAGTTTGTAGCGGCTCGTAGACAGACTTACGAGCAATGATGCCAGGAGCCATCGACTCAATTAGGCGAGTTTCGGACGTATTGACATCGCCTTTACCATCGATAGGGCGAGCTAGAGAGTCAACCACTCGACCGAGCATAGCCTCACCCACCGGGATAGACGCGATCTGCCCCGTTGATTTAACCGAGCTACCCTCTTGGATATCTCGGCCAGTTCCCATCAGCACCGCACCCACATTGTCTTCTTCTAGGTTTAAAGCGATACCAACGGTGCCATCTTCAAACTCAAGCAGCTCATTAGCCATTGCCTGCTCGAGGCCATAAATCCGAGCAATGCCATCTCCGACCTGAAGGACAGTCCCTACGTTAGAGACCTTGACATCCTGATCGTACTGCTCAATTTGCTGGCGGATAATGCTACTAATTTCGTCCGGTCTAATGCTTACCATGGGAGTTGCTTGGATTACTACACGAGTTAGGATGAATGATGCAAAAAGCGAATGCACGGAATGCGAAAAAAAGCTGACGGGGTGGCGAATGCCAGAGCCGTCTTAGGCAGCACTGCTCAACAAAAGACTGATGCGCCGAAGCTGACCTCGGAGACTGGCATCAATCACCTGAGAGCCCACCTGAATAATGACACCGCCAATCAACGACGGATCGAGGCTGGTAGACAACTCAACTTGACGAGCATCCGTCATCGCCAACACCTTCTGACGAATCTCATCTTGCTGAGCCTCCGACAGCGGAACCACTGACGTCACCTCAGCTAGAACTGACTGATTCTTCTGGCGCAGGAGCGTTTGATACTGTCGACAGACCCCGCCCAAAAAGGGAATGCGGCCTCGGTCAACCAAGAGCAGCGCAAAATTAAGCATCGACGGATGCACCTTGTCCGTCAGGAGCTGACGCAAGACCCCCTTCTTAGCCTCTAGGCTACCAATTGGGCTGGCTAAAAACTGACTAAGCTCTTCGGAGGTTGACAACAGCTCAATGATATAAGCCGCATCTTCGCCAAACTGATCTGCCACCTGGGCTGACTCCCCCAAAGACAGCAGCGCCTGAGAATATGGAGAAATAATTGATTCACTAACTACGCTATCCTTCACAGGTTAACCTCCCAGCATTCCGATACTTTGGTCAATCAGCCTTTGCTGCAAAGACTCATCCATCCGCGATTGGAGGGTTGATTCAACCTTGTCGACCGCCAGAGCTGCGATCCGCTGACGCAGCTCGAGCGCGATTCGATCTCGCTGAGAGCCCACGTCTCGAGCCGCCTCATCTCTCATTCGCTGAACGTCTCTATTAGCCTGAGCCAAAATCTCATCTCGACTAGACTTGGCGGCCGCCTCAGCATCAGCCTTGATCTTGGCAGCCATTTCCTGCGCTTGAGCAAGCTTCTCTTCTTGCTCAGATAGGGCCGCCATAGCCTCTTGCTGACGACGCTCAGCATCTTGAATTGCCGACTGAATAGCAGCTCGACGCTCGCCCAAAATCTTGCCTAAAAAATTTCGACCAAAGTAGACTATCAGAGAAATCAGAATCGAGAGGTTAATCAGATTGGTCTCAAGGATATTGAAATTAAGACCAAACCCTCCTTCCTCTGTAGCCAGTAGCGGAAAAGTGTCAACCATACTCATAACTGCGCCGATAATGCTTAAAAAGTTGCAGCGTCTTCCCTAGAAGTGGTGAGCGCCGCCAAAAGTCAGGCTGCTTGAGAGCCAAGCAGCTTGCCTAGAATCTCATCGCTCAGAGAATCTACCTGCTGCTCTAAAGATCTAAAGGCCTCTTGCTTTTGCTGATCAAGCTCCTTCTGAGCCTGTTCGCGCTGCTGCTGTGCTTCGGACTGAGCCTCTGCCAGCTGCTTAGATACAGTTTCTTTAGCTTCTGCCTGAGCCTGGGCAATTATCTCTTGCGACTGCCGACGACTATCAGCCAGGGACTGCTCGTACTGTTTTGCCAATTTTTCTGCTGCGGTCAAGCGTTCCTGAGCCCCAGCCTTATTTTGACGAATATAGCTGTCTCGCTCGTCTAAAGCCCTTGAAATAGGCTTGAAAAAAACAGCATTTAAGATGAACGTTAACAGCACAAACTGAATTGCCATCAACGGAAGCGTTGCATCAAAATCAAACATGTTTCGATTTCCTTAACCCTAACGATTGCCAGCACCATGCACTCGCCAACCAGGCTATTGTCACAGTGCTCAGGTTCCAGGATCTTATTGACTCACCTGCGCTAATCAGGGGGGCACTATCTGCAAAACGCCTAAAAATATTAGGCCTGTCTGGACAATCAGACAGCAGCCAGATAGCGCCACCGCAACAGGTCCGCCGCCTAAGCAAGGGGGTTGGCGAACAGAAGCACAAGAGAAATTACAAGGCCATAAATCGTGAGAGACTCCATAAAAGCCAGAGTCAGCAGCAAAGTACCCCGGATCTTACCTTCTGCCTCAGGCTGACGAGCAATCCCTTCAACCGCCTTACCAGAAGCATTACCCTGACCGATACCAGGGCCAATCGCAGCCAAGCCGACTGCCAAAGAAGCGGCGATAACAGAAGCAGAAGCAACTAACGGATCCATAATTCCTTTCCTCTCGGTAAATACAGAACAAAAAACAGCAGGTCTACAAACAAAAAGCCATGAAAAAGACGCATCCTGAACCCAAGTCCTCAAAACTCAGGACGTTAAGCATGCTCCTCATGGCCTTCTTCACCGTGCCCTTCCAGAGCTTCATGAATGTAAGCTGCCGCCAGGGTAGCAAACACCAAAGCCTGAATCGCACTTGTGAAAAGCCCCAACATCATAACGGGTAGAGGCACAAACAAAGGCACCAGCAAGACCAAAACCGCAACAACGAGCTCATCTGCCAAAATATTCCCAAACAAACGGAAGCTCAGGGATAAAGGCTTGGTGAAATCTTCCAAGATGGCAATCGGCAGCAGGATAGGCGTGGGCTCAATATACTTGCGAAAGTAGCCCAAACCTCGCTTTTTAAACCCAGCATAAAAGTATGCCAGAGAGGTCAGCAGCGCTAGTGCTACCGTCGTATTGATATCTCCGGTCGGAGCAGCCAATTCCCCTTCTGGAATCTCAATCACATGCCAAGGAAACAAAGCCCCCGACCAGTTAGACACAAAGATAAAGAGAAACAGCGTGCCTATAAACGGCAGCCAGGGACGATATTCTTTTTCACCCAGCTGATTTTTGGCAATGTCTCTGACAAACTCAAAGACATATTCCATCAGGTTTTGTGTCCCTTGAGGCACCCTCTGGATATTCCGAGTTGCCAAGACCGAAGCCACCAGCAAAAGAGCAATTACGAACCACGAGGTCAGAAAGACTTGACCATGGAGACTCAAACCTCCCAAATGCCAATAAAAGTGATGCCCCACCTCTAGCGCAGCCAGCGGCAAAACATCTAAGCGCAGCAAACTTAGCATCTTAATTCAGGTTAAGTTAACCAAATGAGACCGAAGGCCAGAAGACTCAATAATTAGCCAAAAAAATTTAGGGCGTTAATAAAGTCCTAAACATATAGACGATAAGAGCAACCTTATAAGTCAGGAAACCTAAAAAAATTGGGATGATTTGCAACTGATATAATTGAGAAGCAACTACAATCAATCCAATAAAGAGAGCAAGCTGATTTTTGCCTATTTTAGATTTCTCACGACCCAGTTTCTCAACGCCTTTAGCCAACATTTTTAAGTAAACCACACCAATGCACGCTCCCAAAAAATAATTGAGGGCAATGTTGAGGGTATAAAAAACCCATACAGAAAAAAACACAACTCCAGTCGCAATGAGGGCTATCGCAAACAGCTCTCTCTGAAGCTGAAAATATTCTTCTATAGAAGAATTGGGTTCTAAAGGGAGACCTTCAGAAGCCTGACCAACTCTTTCGCTTTCCCCCTTGGCAGATGTGAGATCGGAAGATTCGTCTGGCGAGTCCACAAAAATTACTTAAAAACTAGCCTTGGTTCAAACCTGATAGAGGGGCAGAAACCCCCGTCACAGGCTGGCATTGATCATACCACGGAAGGGTAACAATACTTAACGACGTCGCCATACAGGCTATCGCCTGGCCTGCTGGCTGGTACCTTACGCTAAAGGCATACCCTAGCCAGAGGGACACTGAATTTTAAGACGCGGGGCTTAATAGGATCAGCTGCTGACGCTGTAGCGATCGCACCCCGGCCAGATCTATGGCGGACTGCTCTAGCAGCTGTCTGATCGAACGCGAGCCTTTGGCTGCATCACAAGCTTTGAGAAAAGCATACTCAAGGTCGCTCAATTTCACTAGCTGATAGTCGGCGTTAAACAGTGATTGGCTAGGCCACCCAGTGAGACAGGGAGTTAGCTCTGGTCGAGCCGCCAGTAGCGCTGATTCGTCAGCCCAGTCAGTTTGCTCGAGCGGGGGGCGGGTCAAGAAAAATTCATAGTGGGTCAAGCTCGGATCGAGGAGCTCAATCAGCCGATATCGCTGTCGCTCGCTCAAATGAGCGGCCCGCTCTAGCAGGTCGGGGGCTTTATCGATTAGGCGATTGAGATCCCAATACTGGGGGTTAGAAAACCCCAAAAAGGCCAACCCAGACGCCTCAATCAAGTCAAAAAGTGTGTCAACGGTGTAGTCAACCTCTTGAGGGTGAACATACATATCTGCAAAGCATTCGTCTCGCTGATTTTCTAAGGCCCACCGTGTTTTTTCGTACTGGACCAAACGATTGGTTTCAGGCAGACTCGCAAACAGCTGTCGCCCCACCTGCACCCCGTCGCGGTAGTCACCTTTGCGCTCGCCCTGAAGAAGCGCAATCGCTTGCTGCATCAGAGAAATCTCAAATCGCCCCAAGGCCGCATAGACAAAAATATGCATCAGCCCACCCGCGGCAAGTTTAGGGGCAAGGGCTTGAATACCCCGAATGGGATCGGGCAGGTGGTGCAGCACGCCCACACAGTTAATCAGATCAAATTGCCCTGGCAGCTGGTCAACATCGTACAAACTCAGGTGACGAAAGGTGACGCGGTCGGCTCCGGATCGCTGACAGCGCTCTTGGGCTACCTCAAGCGCGCCTGCGCTCAGATCAATAGCCTCAACCTGGGCCTGAGGGTTGAGATGGACGAGGTATTCGGTGCTGACCCCGGTGCCACACCCTGCATCTAAAATTCGAACCTGATTGCTATCGGGCTTTCGACCCGTGCAAAAGCTGTAGGCGGTGGGCCAATACCAGCGCCAGTTATAGCCGGGTGGCACTTCATCTAACAGCGGCTCTGGGGGAAATGGATAGGTATTGTAAAGGTTGGCAACCGCATCACTCACGGTGGATTGGCTTTCTAGCATCGTTCGATTTAAGGTCACAAGGTTTTAAGGTCACCCGATCTTTAAAGACCACCAGGTCTTTAAAGGCCATAGTCTCAGATCGCAGTCCCCCATCGCAGTCCCCAATAACCATTCCACGTCACAAAATCTAAAATTACTCAGGCTTGAGGTTAAAGAGTCTTGATTGATGAGCGATCGCAAAAACGACCTAAAGCGTTTTTCCAGACTGCCATCTTGACAGAAAAATTTAGCAAACCTACGTTACAAAACTTATCTCTCTTCTCAGGGAATGGAGGTCATCGTTCTATGATGGCTCAGTAACGATTCGCGAATCGCTCGCAATTGAGCCCCGCGAATTTTTGCAAGATGTTACACAGTTTTTAACAATCACAGGTTACGTTCCTCAATCGTTTTAATCTGAAGATTGAACTCTCTTAGGGTTGGTCTTATAGAAGATTGAAATCTTAGAGGGGGTGAGATCTGGAAGGATTGAGATCTAGAGGGATTGAAATCCGTTGGCAAAACTGAGCCTACGAGGTTAGACCAACCGGCCCATCGGTCTAACTTTCAGTCATGTGTCAAATGCCAAGGAACGGGGCTGATGCAATCACTTGCAATCATTATTGGTAAGGGAGCCTTTGAAAACGAATGACTGTTACAGCTAGTGGTGGAAGCTCTTTAGTGCAGCCACAACTCTATCAAACGTTGCCAGCTGCCGCGATTTCCCAGGCCGAGCAGCAAGATCGCTACATGGAGCGCGGCGAACTCAGCGAGCTATCGAGCTTTTTTAAGTCGGGGGCTAAGCGAATCGCGATCGCAGAGGCCATCACTCGATACTCTGAGTTGATCGTGTCCCAAGCCGCCAACCGGATTTTTACCGGGGGCTCTCCCCTGGCCTACCTAGAGAAACCCGAAGTAGAGGCCGTTATCGAAGTGACCCAGGGTGGGGAGGTGCTCGACGAGCGCACCGCGTCTACGCTCGGCACTAATACCTATGTTGAAAGTGGCGGCACCGGCCTGTTTAGCGGGTTGCGATCGCTGCTCAGCTCAAGCGGAGGGGCCATTCCTGCAGGATTCCGACCGATCAACGTATCGCGCTATGGCCCCAGCAACATGCAAAAGTCTCTGCGAGACATGAGCTGGTTTTTGCGATACTTGACCTACGCCATTGTGGCCGGTGACCCCAGCATCATTGAAGTCAACGTGCGCGGGCTGCGGGAGATCATCGAAAATGCCTGCTCTAGCGCTGCGACCATCGTAGCCCTGCAAACCATGCGGGCCGCCAGTTTGACCTACTTCCGCCAGGATGCAGAGGCCCAGTCGATTGTGCAGCAGTATTTTGAGCTCCTGATTGGGGAATTCAAAGCCCCTTCTCCGTCAGACAAGCTGCGGCAGCGCCCCTCGTCTGACCAGCAGGGCCTGCAGCTCCCCCAAATCTACTTCAATGCGTCTGAGCGACGACCCAAGTACGCCATGAAGCCAGGCCTCTCCACCAGTGAGAAGTCCGAGATTGTCAAGGCCGCCTACCGTCAAATTTTTGAGCGCGACATTACGCGGGCTTACTCTTTGAATATTTCTGACCTCGAGTCTAAGGTCAAGAATGGCCAGATCTCGATGAAGGAATTTATCCGTCGCTTGGCCAAGTCCCCCCTCTACCGCAAGCAGTTCTTCGAACCGTTTATCAACAGTCGGGCACTGGAGCTAGCCTTTCGGCACATTCTAGGGCGTGGCCCCAGCTCTCGAGAAGAAGTTCAAAAGTATTTCTCTATTGTCTCTACCGGAGGGTTATCAGCCCTAGTTGATGCTCTGGTCGATTCTAACGAGTATGCTGATTATTTTGGAGAAGAAACCGTTCCCTACCTCCGCGGGCTGGGTCAGGAGGCCCAGGAGTGTCGAAACTGGGGGCCGCAGCAAGACTTGTTTAAGTACAGCGCCCCGTTTCGCAAGGTTCCGCAATTTATTACCACGTTTGCGGCCTACAACCAGCCGCTGCCAGATCAGCATCCTTATGGGGCAGGCAACGATCCGCTCGAGATCCAGTTTGGGGCAATTTTTCCGAAAGAAACCCGCAACCCTAACAGCAGCCCAGCGCCCTTTAATAAAGACACCCGCCGAATTTTGATTCACCAGGGGGCCGCGACCAAAAGCCAGATGAGTAATCCTGGAGCCAGGGGTGAGTTTCCAGGCAGCCTAGGTCCCAAAGTTTTTCGCCTCAATCAAGTTCCCGACGCCGGGAACAAGCTGAGTATCAGCTACTCTGAAAGCTCGACTCTGGCAGTTATCAACGCGGCCTATCGGCAAGTCTTTGGACGCGAAGTCTACTCAGGGCAGCGGATTCAGGCGGCAGAAACCAAATTGGAAAACGGTGAGATCACCCTGCGTGATTTCATTCGGCTGCTGGCCAAGTCAGAATCTTTCCGGAAGACCTACTGGGCTCCGCTCTATGTGATGAAAGCGGTTGAGTACATCCACCGCCGTCTGCTAGGTCGCCCCACCTATGGTCGCCAAGAGACTAATAAATACTTCGATATTTGCGCCAAGCAAGGCTTTTATGCGCTAGTCGATGCCCTCATCGATAGCCAAGAATACGTCGAAGCCTTTGGGGAAGATACCGTTCCCTATGAGCGCTACTTGACCCCTGCCGGGCAGTCTATGCGCAACTTTAGAGCTGGCAGCGTTAAAGGGGTTGGCCTCAAGCCTATCGCCCTGCCAACAACCCCTCGTTTTGTCGAACTAGGGGCCGTTTCTAGTGCTCGAGGTGATATCGAAGTTCAGCAGCGCATTCGTCAGGGCGTTAATACCCAGCGGCAGCAGAGCAAGGTCTTTAAGCTCACCAGCCTGGCAGACAAACCCAATCTCAAACTGGTTACCCAGGCAGCTTATCGCCAAATCTTTGAACGCGACGTCGCTCCCTACGTCGTCAAAGACGAATTCACGGCGCTAGAGAGCAAACTAGGCAACGGTGAAATTACGCTTAAAGAGTTTATCGAGAACCTGGGTTACACCAATCTGTACCTCAAAGAGTTTTACGCACCCTATCCCAATACCAAGGTGATTGAGCTAGGCACCAAACACTTTTTGGGACGGGCACCGCTCAACCAGGCAGAAATTCGCAAGTACAATCAGATCTTGGCCACCCAGGGTATTCGTGGCTTCATTAGAGCCATGATCAACAGCCCTGAGTACACTGAGTTCTTTGGAGAAGATACGGTTCCCTACCGACGCTTCCCCACTTTGCCCGCCGCTAATTTCCCGAATACCGAACGGCTGTATAATCAGCTCACAAGGCAAAGCGATGATATTGTTGTGCCGAGTTTTGAGCCAGCGGTTTCAACAACCGCATCGATCGGGTCATAGCGCATAGTTCCTTTTCACAGTTCACTTTCTACAGTTCACTTGTTGATCGTTTGTTTATTGACAGCGCGTCTATCGCACTTTGGGGCAAAGCCCTTCTAAACTTTGGGGCAAAGCCCTTCTAAACTTTGGGGCAAAGCCCTTCTAAACAAGGTGACGCTTGGCTGCTCTGCCTGAAATCAGTTGGGGCAGTTTACAAAGATTGTTCTTTAAGCACGCGGTATTCAGCAACTGTGATAGCGGCCTACTCTACCACCGTAACGGTGGTAGAGTAGGCCGCCATGAAAGCTGAGCGTTCTGCCTTCAAGAACCTGCGGCCTCTGAGATCTGCTTCTGAAATCTGAGGGAAAATATTACAAAATGTTGCGCCTCTTCTAAGAAGGTTAGCGAGATGCCGGAAAATGTTTTCGGAAGGTTGCTGAGCCTGTCGAGATTCAAGGAATCCGATTGATGTTTAATCCCTTTGTAGCGAGTCCCCCTTTGGTATTAATTTCCCTAGGGTGGCTTTCAAAGGTGATTGGATTTAGGCGTTGCTCCAGTGCATGGTCTGCCGGGGCTCAGCTCTTGGAAGGTGAACGCCAGTAAAGTTTCATCTGGTTATATTCTTTCGGAGGAATCCATACAATGAGTATTGTCACGAAATCAATCGTGAATGCTGATGCTGAGGCACGTTACCTCAGCCCCGGCGAATTAGATCGGATTAAAGGCTTTGTCACCTCGGGCGAGCGCCGTCTGCGCATTGCCCAGGTTCTGACCGAGTCTCGCGAGCGGATCGTTAAGCAAGCCGGTGACCAGCTTTTTCAAAAGCGCCCTGATGTTGTCTCCCCTGGTGGAAACGCTTACGGCGACGAAATGACGGCTACTTGCCTGCGAGATATGGACTACTACCTGCGTTTAATTACCTACGGTGTAGTTGCTGGTGACGTCACCCCAATCGAGGAGATTGGTTTGGTCGGTGCTAAAGAGATGTACAACTCTCTGGGAACCTCTGTTCCAGCAGTCGCTGAGTCTATTCGCTGCATGAAGAGCGTTGCGTCCTCCTTGCTATCTGGCGAAGATGCCGCTGAAGCAGCCACCTATTTCGACTACGTCGTGGGTGCAATGGGCAACTAATGCTCAGGGTCAGTACGGGCTGACCTCTGTCGAGCAACATTGTTTTTGCATCTGTTTTTATTCGATTAGTTTTAGGCTGTCACATCCAAGTTAAGGAAGGCAAATTATGCAAGACGCAATTACTTCTGTCATCAACTCTTCTGACGTTCAAGGTAAGTACCTTGATCAGTCATCCATGGATAAGCTCAAGGCTTATTTTCAAACTGGAGAGCTGCGAGTTCGTGCGGCAACCTCCATCAGCGCTAACGCCTCTGAGATTGTCAAGGATGCGGTTGCTAAGGCGCTGCTGTACTCTGACATCACTCGCCCCGGTGGCAACATGTACACCACTCGTCGCTATGCAGCCTGCATTCGCGACCTGGATTACTATCTGCGCTATGCAACCTACGCAATGTTAGCTGGAGATCCTTCCATCCTAGATGAGCGCGTGCTCAACGGTCTGAAGGAAACTTATAACTCTCTAGGCGTACCCGTAGGGGCAACTGTTCAAGCCATCCAGGCGATGAAGGAAGTCACCACTGGCCTAGTCGGTGGCGATGCTGGTAAAGAAATGGGTGTTTACTTTGACTATATTTGCTCTGGCCTGAGCTAGGCAAGCGCTGATATAGCCAAGAATGAAGACACCAGGATAGGCATTTCTTTGTCATCCTAAAGCAATGGGTCGGAAGTCTGAGATGAGTGTTAAGCGTCCAAAGCTGTTGAGACTTCTTGAGAGTTATGGCAGTTTAGCATTGGCCTATAGACTTCCGACTTTGTTTTGCCAAATTGCATCCAATTTGAAACCTTGAGTTTTTGCCTGAGGACAAATTGCAAGCCTCTATGTGGCCGCGTTTTCAAAGCTTTTTATTCAAGGAAAAGCGTTGGTTTGTGTTAGTAAGCTCGTATTAATTAGGAGACCCTTCTATCATGCGCATGTTCAAGATTACTGCCTGCGTACCCAGTCAAACTCGGATTCGCACCCAGCGTGAGCTTCAAAATACCTTTTTCACTAAGCTCGTCCCCTACGATAACTGGTTTACCGAGCAGCAAAGAATTCAAAAGATGGGCGGTAAGATTGTCAAAGTTGAACTGGCTACAGGAAAACCTGGCATGAATGCAGGTTTAGGCTAGAGATTCGCTGAGCAAACTCATTTTCCTTGAATTCGGGAGGCAGAAGCGTTGCTATCTGCCTCCCTATCATTTTTTATACCCCTTGACGTGCCCCTCTGTTGCGCGCCTCTCTAAACGCGCTCTTCTAAGCTCCCCTAAATAGGAAAAACCACCGGACTGAACCGACCTCGTCAGGTAATTAGGAAAGAGTCCAATCGTTTCCGAAGCCTATGAATTGTTGGATACCGCGGCTTACAAAAGTGAGTCTCTTGACCCTGATGACCCTGGTCGGTAGCGCTCTCAGCGCCCCGTACCTACCTGGCCCCGTCAGTGCGATCGCTCAAGCGCAAAACCAGGACGAGGCGACCAGTATTCGCGTTTACCAGCAGGCTAGCCCCACCGTTGTGGCTATTAATGCGGGCGAGAGCAGCGGCAGCGGCAGTATTATTACCCGAGACGGGCTTATTCTCACCAATGCACACGTGGTGGGTCGTGCGGCAACGGTCACTGTCCAACTGGCAGATGGTCGTCAATTTCAAGCGGATGTCGTAGGCTACGCCGAGGATGGTCTTGATTTAGCAGCGGTCAAAATTCGAGGGGGTGGCAATTTTCCCGCTATTTCGCTCTCTTCAGACGTTGCCCAGGTAGGACAGCAGGCATTCGCAATTGGCAATCCGTTTGGGGTTTTGCAAGGCACGTTTACGGTGGGCATTGTCAGTCGCCTTGATCCGGCGCGGGGGTTGATTCAGACCGATGCCGCCATTAACCCTGGTAACTCTGGGGGGCCATTACTCAATAGCCGAGGTGAGCTGATCGGTGTCAACACGTCTATTTACACGACCGAAGCTAGCGGCGGCAACATTGGGATTGGGTTTGCGATCTCAACCGATCAGATCCGTCCTTTTATGGCTGCGATTCAAAATGGCACTGCCACCACCACCGCCACTAACCGACCTCGTTCGGGGGGACGCCCCGCTGAATCAATTGCATTAAATGCTCAGGTTGCCGGACAGCTGGATAGCAGCAGCCATCTCTTGGCAGACCGTAGCTATTTCAATATCTATCGCTTTGAAGGGCAGGCGGGTCAGCAGGTAGAGATTGAAATGTTGAGTCAGCAAATTGACCCCTACCTAATTTTGGTCGGGCCCAATCAAGAAGACTTAGGCCAAGATGATGACAGCGCTGGCGGCGTCAATGCTCGAATTATTGCGACCCTACCCGCCAGTGGCACTTATCTGATTATGGCCAATTCTTATGCGGCTAATGAAGAGGGCCGCTACGAGCTTCATCTGAGCAGCCTAGGCGGTGGACAAACTAGCTCAGCAAATCAAAATCGCTATTTGCTTCAAGAAGCAGGCCGTCTGGGGCCGGGCGATCCTCAGCTGCGCGACGGCAGCTTTTACGACGAATTTTCATTCGAAGGGGTCGCGGGTCAGCAGATCGTGATTAGCCTAACCAGTAGCGACTTTGATACCTATTTATTTCTAGCCGATGAAGCTGGTAATCAAATCGCTGAGAATGATGATGTGTCAGACAGCAGCACAAACTCTGAGATTGTGGTGACCTTGCCCCGCCAAGGCCTTTACCGCGTAGTTGCGAATGCCTACGATAGCCAAGGCCAGGGTAGCTATCGCTTGAGCATCCGCTAGCGCGGCAACCCCAACCAGGTAAAGAAATCTTGGCGAGTCCCCAGTTCTAACAGCAGCAAGGCGATAAAGCCAATCATCGCAAATCTTCCATTGAGCCGCTCTGCGTAGGCATTCCAACCAAACGCGGGGGGCTCTTGTGTGGGTTGAGGGGCGGGTTCGCCACTTGGGGCGGTTTCTTTAGATCCTGACATGCTTATGACTTCCTAGATATCTATCTGTCTAAGATTACTCTGTCCAAGATTACTGTGGGTGCGATTGTAGACGCGATCGCAGCAGGTAAGAGAGGCTAACACATTCAATACACAGCTAGAGACGCATACGGCTAGAGACAGTCACCACCAGCGCCCTATCGGCGCGCTTGCAAGCCAAGAAGCGCTGAGAGTAGTCAAGCGCTAAGAATAGTGAAGCGCCATGAAAGAATAGGCGGGACAACTTTCTCTGCGTCCTAAGCGAGTAGCCAACGCTCTATTTTTAGGTTCAGGAGAGCCCACTCGCCTTTCTAGCTGCTGATAGTCAAAAAATTGCCTGTAGTTTACATCGATTTAAATACCTGAAGACAGTATCGGTAATCCGTACTCCTTAATTCAATTCTACAAGCGAACGTTAATCAATACTTCACCCAATCGCCCCCTCATACATTACCTCCAAGCTCGTTAAATATAGGCATTATTCCCTGCTTGACAATACCGATTTTATCTATGCTATTATTCAGCTTTGATTTCAAGCCTATCAGGACATATTAGGTACAGTAAGCTTGAATATCTATCAATCAATGTTTTGGCCCTGAGTTTGTGAAGCAGTCTCAGTAAAAAAAATACTTTCTTGAATAGGTGAGATTTTTGTCTGTTATAATCAAGCTTTCTATTAAGAAGCTAGTTTTGCAATTTCTAATTGGCAAAGGAGATATTTCTAAAGTAGATTATCTAGAGTAGATTGTCTAAAGTAGATTGAGCGTAGTTCGTTTTCGGTCTTTTACCCCAAACTGAACGTCGAAGAACCTTAAATCCGATGGCTAATACTAAGATGGTTCCTCTTACGGGAAAAGCTTTACTCCAGAAAGTAAAAGAGTTAAGTCACCTGCCAAAGCGGGAAACCGCTCGCGAATGCGGCTATTACAGTGTGACGAAAGATGATCAAATCCGGGTCAATTTAACTGATTTCTACGATGCACTTTTGGCGGCTCGGGGCATCACCTTAAGCCCAGAAGGGACAAAAGATGGTAGGGGACGCGAACCGACTTATCGCGTTAGTGTTCACAAAAATGGTCAAATTGTGATTGGCTCTACCTACACCCAGGAAATGGGCTTAAAACCGGGTGATGAATTTGAAATAAAGCTGGGCTATAAGCACATTCATCTAATTCAGCTAGATGCGTCTAAAGATGGTGATTAAAGCTCGATTTATTGACCGATGCTATCTGCTTAATGCCTGCTTGTTTACTCCGGCCTAACCTTGTTAGAGCTGGAGTTTGTTTTGGTCTAGATCTGATCCAGACTAATGTTCTTAAGTACGAATAATTAGGTGAAAATATAATCGGTGGTTTCCGGCTTGATTCCCTATTTTTCACAAGTTGCTTTTGCTTTAGCTAATACGAAATCCTATCTAGCTATGCCCAATACCAAAGGGCATCAAGTTTTACGCCCCTGACAGGCTCCAATTTTGAATCGGGGTTACTTCTTAATGAGACACTTCAGCTATTTGAAAACCAACCTCACGCGGGTGTCACCTGACGCTTGAGGGTTGCCAAGGTCAGTGGGTTGAGTGGTGCCAAGCGAGTGTGTGACCCTACGGCTGCTGACCGGGCCAGGTTAATTTGAAGAAAACGAGCCTGCCAGCCATCTGTCTCAGCTAGCCAGACCTTCAGCTGTGCCAGGCTTTCTAGGGTGGTTAAGGCTGCCACAACACGCCCCCCATCGGACAGACGCTGAGCTATCTGGGTCAAAATTGCTTGAAGCTGGCCGCTGCTACCACCAATAAAAACCCGGTCAGGGGAGGGGAGCTGTGCCGTCGCGACCGGTGCCGCCCCTTGAATCACTTGAATCTCTACCCCAAAACGACGGCAGTTCTGGGCGATCAGCTGTACCCCAGCCGCTGTTTTCTCAATCGCGTAGATTTGAGCAGAGGGTGATAATCGCGCTATTTCAACGCTGACAGACCCGGTTCCCGCGCCAATATCCCACACTGTCTGCTGGGGGGCTAGCGCGAGCTCACTCAGCGCCAACACCCGAACTTCTCGCTTAGTCATCAGCCCTGGCCGATCTGGAAAGCTGTGGAAACTGCTATCAGGAATGCCGAGCAGAGGGGCCGCTAAACAAGAGTCTGGCAGCATACCGGAGGGCTGGCGTAGTAAAACCACCACATGCAGGGGAGAAACAGTGATGGTGTCATCCCATACGCCAGGGCTAAAACAACGCACTTGCTCGTCTTGCCCGCCAAGATTTTCACACACCCAAATTTGGTACGTGCTGGGCAGTGCTAAATCACGGATGAGCGTTGCGATCGCACCGATCGGATAGCTGGGGTCGCTGAGCACAGCGATCTTGGGCTCGCTTCGCGTCAGCGCCGCGATTAAAGGCTGCCATGAGCGCCCGTGGACGCTGATAACACAGGCATCTTGCCACGGGAGTTTGAGCCGACTAAACGCCAGTTGGATAGAACTCAGATGAGGATGAAAGGTGAGCCGATCGGCCGGTAAAGCGGCTAGGAGTAAACGGCCCAGGCCAAAAAATAGCGGGTCGCCAGAAGCTAAGACAACAATTTGGGGACAGGGCGTCTCGGCTAAAACGGTCTTTAGGCGGGTCAATATTGCTGACAAGTCCCCAATTACCCAGCGCTGGGCTGGGTGATTGGGAAACAGAGCTAGATGGCGGGGGCTACCTACCAAAACTTCGGCCGTTTGAATAGATTGGCGAGCGGCCTCTGTGAGGTCGGCGGCTCCGGCCAAACCCAGACCGATGACCTGGATGGGGGCAGGGGGCACGGGGGTAACTTCTCCTACATCGCGGGCGTCAATAGGGGGGCTAATATCTGCTCCCCTCCCACGCCAAAATCATTAACGCATTCACAATCGCCGCAGCGACCCCAGACCCCCCTTTACGCCCGGCAACCCAAATGCGTGGCCCGCTCAAAACAGCCAGGGCTTGCTTAGCTTCAATCACGTTAATAAACCCCACAGGCACACCTACAATCAGACGCGGAAAGACGGTCTTTTGAGTGGTCTGTCGGCACAGGGCAAGCAGGGCGGTGGGGGCATTACCAATCACAAAAAGCGCCTGGGGGTACTGTTGGGCGCAGTGTAGCAAACCGCTCTCAGTCCGGGTTTGCGCAGACGGTGTCACGGGGGGAGCCTGATCAATCGCCACTATCACTGGATTGTTAAAGGTACGCCCCGCCACTCGCCGAATGCCCTGGGCGACCATCCCGACATCGGTGACGATGGGGCAGCCAGATTGTAGAGCTGGAATGGCTGCCGCGATCGCACCGTCACTCACATGCAGTAAGTCTTTAAAGTCAAAATCAGCGGTGGCATGGATGACCCGTCTAACCACAGCATAAATCTCGGGAGAAAAAGAATGGCTTCCGATTTCTCGATCGATCACGGCAAAGCTCTGATCAACAATGGGGTGCTCTTCAAAGGTTGGCATGCGGCTTTAGCAAAGACCTCCTTAAGACCGTTTGAAAATGACCGGCCCGTTACACCACCGTCTCTAGTGCTAGCTGGGCAAACAGCGGTTCGTCTAAGGTTTGTGACTTTGAGGCGATCACCTTTTCGAGGTAAGCCCGCAGTCGCCGCCCCTGGACTTCATTTGGAACATAGATTTGCCCACTTTGCTTAGTAAATAAAGGCGCGTCTGTGAGGGCCTGATAGGTGGCAATATCTTCAGACCGATTGCTGATCAGCGGGCGATCGGCGTCTGTCGGCACCAGCCCCGGCGGCAAATGCCCCTCTAACAGCGCCAAAATATGCAGCTGACAGGCCTGGGTATTGATGCCCCGCTGCTCTAGCAGGTGCATAATCCCACTCACCGGTAGGGGCTGATCGGGAAACACCCGCAGCAGCTCCATCAGCAAAAAATAATCGCTGTACTGCTGCCGAGTGACATCTAGCACCTGAGGATAGCGAGCTAAATTGACCAATCCGTAGGCAACCCGACTACAGCTATTGGGCCGATCGCCCGTATAGGTGTCTTGAATGATCGTGGCATTTGGAAACTTCTGGCGCAGCCAGCGGGCAATTGCCGGGAGGGAGGCCGACCCACCCGTGCAAATCACCTGCTTGATCGCCTGGGTTGAGAGCCCCTTCTGACTGAGGAGCACATTAAGATGCCGATTCATCCGTTGGATGTATGGCAAAAAAGTCCGGCTTTCTAGATCGCGCCGTTTGAGCAGCCAGCGCTGATTGCCCAAGTCTAGCTGAAACTGATTTTGATGCTGCAAGATCAGCTTCAGATGACGGGCAGCTTCTAGGGCACCCTGGCCTAGAGGTGAGCTCTCGAGCCGCTGCCTCAGGCGATGGCGATTGGCTAGATCAGACTCGCCCACCTGGGGCAGGGTCAACTCGTCGAGATTAAGACTGTCCCAGTCGGCGTTGGCCCACCGGGGCAACTCGGCCTGCCACTGCCAGTCTTGATCAGCCGCAGAGACCTCCTCTGGAACGCTCAGGGTCTGACGATTTTCGCGGGGATGCAGCAGCTGGCAGACAATGTCTTGATCAAGACTATCGCCTGCATACGGAAAGCTGCGCAGGGCAAAGTCACCATAGCTGAGGGTGGTCGCATCGCTTGGCAGCTCAGCCAGGGCCAGCTCTGTCAGAGTGGCTCCACCACTAATAACGACCGTACCGCCCTCCCAGCTACAGTTATAGAGACTGGGCTGTCGTGAGAGGGCCACCGCTTCTGGGGTTTGGGCGCGGGGTTCAGGCAGACCCGATAAGACGGTTGCGATCGCATCTTCGATGAAGAACACTCGATCGGCCTGAGACACCAGCCCCGTCGCCAGCACCACTTCCCGCAGATTAAGGCTATAGGTATCCGGCCAGTTAGTGGGGTACCCCATGACAACCCCCTGCAGCTGCCCCAAGGCCTGTTGCAGCGCAGCATCGTCTAACCCAATTGCACCGCAGTCAGCAATATGATTCAGCATGGCCTCCAGCCCAAGCTGAATCTGCCGGAGCGGAAATGCCTGAGTCTCTGACCACTGCAAAATAGGCTCAGCCTTACCATCAGCCACTGCATAGGGAATAGCCACTTTCATAAAGGGTTTCAGCTGCTTAAGCAGTAGCCCCCCCGGCGTCTCTGTCGCCCTCGACTGATGGTCAGCCTGCCACGCCGCCAACCCCACCGATTGAATATCCCCATTTGGGCTCATCCAAGCCACGGCCGGTAAGCGAAATCGCTTTTCACCTTCGGTGTCGTTTTCCAACCAATATAGCGGGTAGACCTGCCCCGACTGGCGATCGAGAAGCACCACTGAGAGACCGGTTGTCCCAATATCAATGCCTAGAAACCAGTCAGTCGGGACAGATTCATCCGGGGCATCAACTCCGGCGATGCCCCCCGCAGATTCAAGGTCAACGGCCCTCTCCGCAGCAGAGGGCATCTCGAGTAAGGAGGCACCTGGCAAATCAGCAGCAGCGGTATCGGCAGAAGCCGCGTCGGGAAAGTCTATATCCGGCTCTGGATCCGGCTCTGGAACCAGCAGATCGGGCGCTAGCAGGTCAGGTCCGCCCTCAGGCTCGCTGAGGTCGAGATCGACCTCCTCAAGATTGACCTCCTCAAGGTCAGAGGATGGGCTTGCGGGTAGGTCAGGAATGATAGCCGACTCCAAAGGTGACTCGGACTCAAGCAGCGTCGGAATTTCTGGCATCGCCGATTCAAACAGCAGCGGCTCTTCGAGGTCAGGGTGTAAACGGCCCGACCAGTCAGCCTCCTGGGCGGCGAGCTGATCGGCCTCTTGGCTTAGCTCTGACAGCGAGCGATCTAAATCATCAGAGACCTCATCGTCAACGTCTAGCCGCTCCGCATCCAGCGCCTCCGCATCCAGCGCCTCCGCATCCAGCGCCTCCGCATCCAGCATCTCGGAATCTAGCCCGGCTGACTCAAACGGCTCTGCCAAATCAAAGGCATCTACCTCAGCAATCTGAGCGTCACTCCCCCCTGGTAGAACCGATTCGGAGGCAGGGGCCTCAGAGTCGTCGGGCATGAGCTCCATGAGAGACATCGTCTCTAGATCTTCTGAGGAAATGTTTAAGTCAGTTGCAGAGGTCTTTGAGCCATCGTTTAGCTCGCCCAAATCATCTAGATCCCCAAAATCTTCCTCTCCCAACTCTTCCGCTTCTGTAGACAATAGTAAATCGGGCTCGAGCTCCCTATCCGGGGTTAGTTTAAACTCGTCCCCTAGCTCAAAATTTTCGACGGGCCGGGCTGAAACAGGCCCCTCTAAAACGGCGGTGTCTTCATCTGAGTCATACGACTCTAACTCTTCTAGGGAAGGCAAATTATCAAAACCAGACAGCTCAACCGGGGCGAGCTCTTCTGCAAGCTCATCGTCTAAGGCCAGCGCTTGCTCCATCTCGTCCCACTCTGCATCCGCCATGCCGCCCCCTGATGATTCGGGGCTGGTTTCCGATATCGGATCTAACTCATTTGATATGGGATCTAAATCTAAATCTAAATCTAAGTCCAGATCCAAATCCTCAATCGGCGCTAAATTTGCATCCAGATCGTTCGGATCTAATTCGTCTCCTCCGAGCTCTAATGAAAATTCCTCAAAAGGATCGTCTGTCAAGGGCTCTGCTGAAGCCGCAGCTGCATCATTCAGCCCCTCAGGTAGCCCGTCCCCCTCAAGCGCACCAAAGTCATCATCTGGCTGCTCACCAAACCCAAAATCGCCCACCAGAGATGGGTTCAAAAGTTCTTCTGGTACTTCAGACTGAAACCCACCCCCAGGCTGCTGCGATAGATCACGGGTAGAAGGGTCTTCAACAGGGAACGCTTCCATCCCACTCAGCGCATCGGCGGCACTCTCCTCCGGCCAGCCCGCTGTGGGATCTTCTTCTTCTGCCAAAAACTCAGGCAGACCCTCAGGGTAGGCCAAAGGCTGCTCAGAAAGACCCTGCAAATCTTCGTCTAACTGCCCCATCAGGCTATCGTCTAGGTCCAGAGACAAACGCTGCTCTGCAGCAGGCTCCTCAACATTGAGGAGATCTTCGTCTGCGGCCGCCGGAACATAGCGGTCGCCAAACAGCTCACCATCTTCAAAGTTGCCGGCCTCTAAATCGCCTAAATCTATACCGTCCAGCGTATCCGGAGCAACGTCCGCAGATGAGGCATCCGGCAAGATATCGGCCAGAGACTCAACGGTATCAGCCACTGGCTCAGCCCCCAGTTGCAAATCAAGAGAGGCCGTCAGGCCTTCGCCAAAGAGCGTATCTAAGGTATCTGTCGGGGCTTCGTCTGTAAATGGACCTGTAGGCTCGCCTGAGTCGCTAACCCGGGAGGAAGCCCCCCCAGGCTCAGAGAACTCTCGACCTGCACCCGCAAAGAACCAGTTTGTAGAAGCCGCATCAGCATCGGCAAGGGCGGCGGTGTCATCATCGGTGTCATCAACCCAGTCAGCTGTCGGCAAATTAGCCAGCACCGCCGCATCTAAATCCAGCAGATCTGACTCTAGAGAAGCCGCCGCTTCACTCAGGTCTTCGAGATCTGACGCTTGAGCCAGCTCGTCAGAAGAAGGTGCCGATGAGACAGCGGCTACAGCAGTCTCTCCAAAGAAACTTTCATAGAGTTCACCGTCTTCACCGCGCTCTAAATCGCCCTGCTCTAATGAGTCGTCTTCGGAGGGCTGATCTAGCAGCATCAGCACGTCTGTTTCTGCCCCTTCTTCTGTCAAGCTGGGGGCAAACTGCCCCGCTTCAGCACCGTCAGATGCAGCAGTCTCTCCGCCAGACACAGCGGCCTCTTCACCTTGAAAGCTATCGTCATCTTGAAACGCGGTTATATCATCATCTTGAAACGCGGTCACATCGTCGTCATCCGAGTCGTCATCCGACAAAGACAGCAGGGCAAATTCATCGCTGTCTAATGGCAGTGTCGCTGGGTCATCCAAGGCCAGCTCAATGTCAAGATCCAGATTGTCAATGGCTGACTCAAAGTCATCAGCAGGGCTAACGGCCTCTATGAATTCAGAGAATTCAGAAGCGGATGCAGAACCAGACTCTAACGGCAAACTCGCCAGCCGGAGCTGACTGGGGGTCTCAGCAGAGGAGGGAGCCTGCAACTCTGACGGCATTATCGACGGCCGTGAAGTGCCTGGGGTTAGCTCTGGGCCTAGGCCAGAACCGATGTAGTAGCCAGCGTCTTGACCCAGCCGCTGAGCTAAATGGTTGATCAGGGTCTGCATGATAGCCTCCCCCTGACGTCCTAAACCATGCATCTCTTCAAGCCCTTCAGCCAAGGACTCTTTGTAGCTGCCAATACTTTTTTGCAGCGCTTCAAAGACCAAGGCCAGGGTTGAATCTAACTTGAGCAAAAGCTGATCAGACTGCGCCTGTACCAGCCGCATTTGCTCTAGCCGCTGGGTAGGATGCAGTCGCGGCTGCTCAGCCGCAAGAAAGGTAGCATCGCCTTCTAGCAACAAATCATCGGACTGATCGGCTTCGATTTGAGTAATGGTTTGACTGAGCTGATTGGTGAGGTTGGCCTGAAGCCGCTCCATTAGCTGCTCTAGAAAGCTATTAAGCTGATTTTCATCCAGGTTTGTGGCTCCCTGGGGCTGCATCCGAGCCGTTTCCAGGGCTTTAATCTCAGACTGAAGCGCATCTCGCTGCTGCTTGAGGGTATCAAGCTCTAATCGCAAAGGTCGAATGGAATTATCCTTGAGGTACCGCATCTCTAACAGCAGCGCCTGCAAAACGCTGGAGGCAGATTCCTCAGGGGATGCGATCGCAGATGACGCCGACGGCATTCGACCGGTTTGTGGGTCAACAGGGCCCCAACCCTCTGGAGCATCAAACAGATCTTTGAGGGTTCCCAAGTACGCCTGAACCTTCTCTAAAGCCTGCCGCTGTTGCGTATCTTCGCCAGAGCGCGACCAGGGCAAACGAGAAGACGATTTGCCCAATGCTGATTCAATCTCTGCAATCAGGGATTCAATTTTATCCTTCTGAGAAGCCACGACGATGCCCTTGATAACTAGTAATCGAAGCGTGTGCAGACGCGTACCCGACAATACTGCCATATCGACAAGCATCGTCAGATGCCCAAAGTTTAAGACAGGCTGACCTAAAAGTCACAAAAGTCACCATTGAATTCAAGTTTTCTCGAGAATTCAGGCATTTACTTAAGGGCAACCACACACATTTAGGGTGAGAATTTTGCAGGACTTTACCATGCTTACAGCGCCCTCCACCCACGAAATTACGAAATCCTCAGAAGGGCTGAATACGTCCGTATGCCGGGTGTATTTGTATACTCACCTAGAAAGCGCGGGTGGAGTGTAGCCCTTCAAAGCAAAAGTAGCGCGGTAGAGAAAAACAGCGCGGTAGATGTCTTAAATATTACAGAGGTTAACCAAACCCAACACACGATGATCGATAATGATATGCTTAACTACCTTTTTACTGACCCTGACGCTTTTACTAACCCTGAAATAGAGCGTTCGTATCGCGCTTAGAGAAATACCCCCTGATTGGAGGCCGCCGCTGCCGAGCTAGCTAAGCCTACCGATAAACCTAGCGCGATCAAATCTAGTGAGTCTACGCTTTTCTAACTTGATGCCCCCATCCAATTTTGCCTTGAAGCTACAAAATCGTGTGTAAACCATCCGAGTCTGCTGTAGCCTATGAAAGTCAAGCCTAAGCCCCTGACATTGTCCCCTTCGGCTGCTAGAAAAGTTGACTGACTTTATACCCCCGTGCTCGTAATTTGAATCACCCCAACCGGCCTAATTTTTGATTTCTATGGATGTTCGACACAACGCTCGAGATGGCTCAGGTGCCAGCGAACCAATCGAAGCAGCTCAGTTTTTTGAGGAACTACCCGAAAACACCATCAAACAAGCGACGGCCCAGGTAGTTACCCGCCGACATCCAGCTGGCCAGGTGATTTTGCTAGAAAATGACTGGGGCAATTCTGTCTATTTCATCTTGGAAGGCTGGGTCAAGATCCGCACCTACAATCTGGACGGCAAAGAAGTCACCCTCAATATTTTGGGCAAAGGTGAACTGTTTGGTGAAATGGCCCCCCTGGATGAAGTGCCCCGGTCTACTGATGTGATCACCCTGGTCCCCACGGTGATTGGCAGCATGCCAGCCCAAGACTTTGTTACTTTACTCAAAAGTGAGCCTTTGGCAGGCATTCGTCTGGCCAAGCTGATGGCGCGTCGACTGCGGCAAGTCAACCGTCGGCTACGCCTGAGAGAATCAGACAGCCAGTCTCGAGTCGCTGATATTCTTTTGTTTTTAGCCGATGGCCAAGGCCAGATTGGGGAAACGGGCGTAGAAATCCCCAACCTGCCCCATCGAGAACTCAGCAGCCTTAGCGGTCTGGCTCGAGAAACCGTTACCCGGGTCTTGAGCAAACTCGAAAAAAAGGGGCTGATTGTTCGAGAACGCGACATTGTTGGCATTCCAGACATCGATGCGTTAGAGCGTTTGCTAGTTTAACTGGGCATGACCGATAGACCCGCCGATAGGCTACCAGATAGTCCTTCAGATAGCCCCCCCGCTCAAGGCCCGGCCCCAATAGCCCCAGAGTCAGAGCCAGCGCCAGACTGGGTCACCGACCCACCCCGCTCATCGCCCCCTGCTGGCATGCCTAAGCCTGCAAAAGGCCCCCTGGTGATGGTAGAAACAGCCTTTCTGGCCAGCGCCGCCAGCTTAATGTGGCTGATTAATCTTTACTTTCCGCCTGGGCCGCTGTTGCGGATTTTGTTTCCGGTTCCGATTGCACTGGTCTATCTGCGCTGGAATGCACGGGCAGCCTGGATGGCAACCCTGGTTTCAGGTCTGCTGCTCGGCATCTTAATTGGGCCACCTCGTAGCCTGCTTTTTGTCATCCCCTAGGGCGTTTTAGGGGTTAAATTGGGCTTTTTGTGGCGACGGCGGGGGGGGTGGGGCATCTCAATCTTGATTGGGGCGCTGCTAGTCACCTTTGGTCTCTTTTTCAGAATCTGGCTGCTCTCTTGGATGGCCGGAGAAGACCTCTGGGGCTATCTTGTCGCCCAAATCACCCAAATACTTGATTGGATCACCAATCGACTCCTCGACTGGGGGCTGGTCGAGCTGGGCTTTTTGGGAGAGCCCAGCATGGGTATTATCCAAATTGGGGCCGTGGTGATGGTGTTTGTGAGCAGCTTGGTCTACTTGTTTACAGTGCATCTTGCCGCCTGGCTAGTGCTCGATCGGTTGGGTGCGCCGATGTCACCGCCCCCTAGCTGGGTACAGACGCTCCTGGATGAGTAACCCCCCCTTCCAACTGATTCGCTGTGCGGGTGAAACCTCGACCGCACGGGCGTGGCTAGCCCGCTACGCGGGTCAAAAGCCGGGCTTCCTCTGCGTCTTAGGATTTACTGAAACAGCACTGATTCCTGGAATTTCAGCCGCAGGAGCAACCCCGGAGGCCCGACGATATACCGCTTTGGCGGATGCCGAGTTTTTGTACGATGGCCCCACACGACGGCCCCAATACGCCCTCCCCCCTCTGGCAGTTGGGGTCTCCCCCGTCTATATCAGTCGCGCCGTCCTAGCTGCCTTGAAGATCCCCATTTATCTATTTGACGCGGGACTTGCTCAAGCGCCTGACATTCCCCATATTTCGCTCGGCGGGAGCCCGGGCCGCTGCGTAAGCACCGGTCAAGCACTATCTGTAAGCGTGGTTCAACAGCTGTTTCAGGCTGGCTGGCAGTGGGGCGAGCAGCTGGGCCAAAAATTTCAAGGCAGCTATTTGATTATGGGCGAGTGTGTTGTCGGTGGCACGACAACGGCCCAAGCGGTACTCACAGCCTTAAAGATTGCGGCGGGCGGCAAGGTCAGCAGCAGCCACCCCCAAAACAACCATGCCCAGAAGGCAGCGCTGATTGCAGCCGGCCTCAATAGCTGGCAGGCCCACTCTCATCCTGATGCGGCCCAACCATTCACGCATCCCTTAGCTGCCATCGCTGCCGTTGGAGATCCTATGCAAGCGGCTCTCTGTGGCCTTGCCCTAGCGGCCAGCCAATATAGCGGGGTTTTGCTCGCAGGCGGCACTCAGATGGTGGCGGTCTATGCACTCATCCAGGCCCTGACTCAGACAGGCACCAGAGCTGCGATCGCAACAGTCAACCAGCGCTTAATACCGACTGCAGTGCTTGAAACTTTTCAATGGCTACCTGATCGGGTGCGTGAGAATATCGTCATTGGCACCACCCGATGGGTCGCTGAAGATAGCAATAGTGACTTATTGGGTTTAGCCAGCACGGTCGGCCCTATACCCCTATTAATCAGTCAGCTTTCTTTCCAAACGGCACGCTATGCATCGCTACAGATGTACGAGCAAGGATTCGTCAAAGAAGGGGTGGGAGCAGGCGGCTGCGCGATCGCAGCGTCTCTATATGAACACTGGTCCCAAACAACCCTGCTAGCAGCGGTAGAAGACCTGTTAGACAGATGCGACTCAACCACGTCTTGAGACATCACGTCTTGAGACATCACGTTTTGCTTTAAGGCATCACGTTTTGAAGCATCACGTTTTGAGGCGTATAAGCGGCTCTGAATAGATGACTCGCTTAGTAAACTCGCTTAGTAAATCAATATGCACGGGATGCTAACAGCTGCTCTTCTAGTGCAGCGATACGATTGTACGCAGCTGTTAATTGGGCCGTTAGCCGCTGAATTTGAATTTCGGGAGACAGTGCTTGGTCATAGCCGAGGTGATCAGAATCAAACCGAGGCTCATCGTTGAGAATATCCTTGTGCTCAAGCGCCTCATTGGAAACTAAGTGAGCGCGGTTAACCGCTAGGGGGCTAATCCCCAGCGGCTGACCCCCCATATTTTCACTTTCATCTTGCTTAGATAGCAAAGTTGTCACCTTCTCGTTGATTTGCTCCAGCATGCTGTAGAGCACATCTACCCTATCGGATAGCTGAGGCGCACTATCTTGACGAACATCCATAGGTCTAACCCAAATTATTTACGCACCCCCATCCTAGGAAGGACTTCTTTAAAGAACCTGCTTATTCCTGAATGATTTAACTTTTTGTTAGTAAAACCGAATAAAAGATTAAGCCCTTGTTTTTTACTATGTATGACTCAATGTATGACTCAATATGCCTCAAATATTTGCCTTATAAACTCAGCATTAAGCTATTGCTTTCAAGGGTTGAGGCCCTTTACTCAGGGCCTCAACCTGTCCCAAGACAAACCTGATTCCACAAAGGATTCAGCCATTGATTCGATTTATCTACGGCCAGTGAACGAAGCCTTTCAAACCTGAACAGATTGAAAAGATTTTCTTGTTTTTTGAATCGTCATTTGTCGGGATCGCCTTTGCCCTCTATTCAACGGATGCAAAGCTATCTTATCGGGGGGTAAAGTATGACAGTCATTTCCTATTTAGTGGGGCTCAGAATGGCAGTGTTAAACTATTCAAAACTTTACTTAATCAACCCCCGACATCAAATCAGTTGACGGCCTTAATACCAACCCAAATATAAGGTCAGTAAATGACTAAAAAGTAAGATCCAACCGGAAGCAGCGCTATTCCAAGGTAGCCAGAGCAGTATGAAGCCCCCTTAAAGATAAGCCAGTGGGGCACCTGGGCAATTTGCCAAACCGCTTTAAAAAATCGCTCAAAAGCGCGATATCATATAAAGCAATGAACGAATTTTGCTACTTTCAGCTTTTGTAGAGGATGTTATGAGATTCATTGCTCGGACTTTTCGCGGTATGGGGATGACATTTTTAGCAGCTGTGCTAGTCATCGGTACCTGCTTGATGGTGGCTGCCCCTGCGAACGCAGCTAACCATGAAGTTAAAATGGGCTCTGACGCAGGCCTATTGGTTTTTGAACCGTCTAGCCTGACTGTTAAGAAGGGCGACACCGTTACCTGGGTTAACAACAAGATGGCCCCCCACAACGTCATTTTTGACGAGAACGGAGTTCCTGGCGGTAAGGCTGTTGCTGATAAGCTCACCCACGATCAGCTAACGTTTGCACCCGGTGAGTCGTATTCTTCGACCTTCGATGTCGACTCAGGCGAATATCCTTACTTCTGTGCACCTCACCGAGGCGCTGGCATGGTTGGGAAGATCACGGTCGAGTAGGCTGATTCGATCTTGGCTCAGGCGCGCCGCGCCGCCTATCAGGTTGAGACCTTTGATGAGTACAGTTTAATTGAACGCGGCGATCGGCTGATCGCCGCGTTTTTATTGCCGCCATATTGCCGCTGTACCAAGCGAGCCTGAGCATTTTTTGAAGATTCTGTCAAGAAGTCCTAACTTTAAAACTGGCTGCGACGACAGTGTTATAGTACGTGCGACGATCAATACGTTGTATGATCTAAACTTAGTACATTCGGGTAGAACTAAGTTTAATATTGCCTGTAGGATTAAGACTGATAACTTGCGCTATGCCTGATACCGCCAACGTTGCCCTGTAATTCCATGTTGGGTTTTGCCACCCCGCTTACTTTTATCAATCTAAAGTCCTGTACCCAAGTGCAGACTTTTTGTGTCGTCACCATGAGGTGGCTATGAGCGACACAACGACTTTTATTGCAGGCTGTGCAACCACAGGTGTCGCGGTTTTGGTGCTATTGGTCGCACGGGTAGGCGATGCCCCTGCCGAGCGACCGACTGATCGAGTTGAGTTTCCCCCTGAGCAGCCAGTTGCAGCCCCTGTTGTCCCCGTACCTCAGGTCCCTGATTCAGATAATAACGAAGAACTGCGCAACGATTTAGAACGCCAGCGAGAGATTACTAGCCGCCTAGAAACCCAGCTCGCTCAGCAAGAAATGATTGCTCGTAATTTGGAAAATCAGCTCCAGCAGCAGCAGACAGAAACGCGTCAGGTGCTCACCCAGCTAGAAAATTACCAGCGCTCACTCGATACGCTGTCTCTGCAAAATTCTCAACTGGCAGAATCTAGTCATCAACCGTCTGGCAATCAAAGCACGCTTCTGTGGCTAGGGGGTGGCCTATTTGTGGTTCTGATTTTGGGAGGGGGCGGTCTCATGTTTTGCATGGTGCTCTTGACGGCACAGTCGCAAAAGCGGCAAGAGCGTTCAATGCAGATGATGTATCATCCCATTCAGGTACCTACACCGCCGTCGTACCGCTATTATGAGCAAGAGTTTTTGCCGCCCTTGCCGACAAGACCCAGACGCGCGACCCCCTACAATCCGCCTCCCCATTACGATTACGAAGGTTAAAAACCTTTTTCCTCCATTTGGGCTAATCTCAGCCATTGGCTTAGAGGGCCTTGGCCTATATGATTTTGACATAAACAGTCATGGGCCATTGCTCAAGCATGTCTTCCCTACGTGCCCTCATCTTTGACGTCGACGGCACCCTGGCCGAAACTGAGCGGGATGGCCATCGCGTAGCGTTTAATCAAGCTTTTACCGCAGCAGGGCTAGATTGGTGCTGGTCAACCGATCACTATAGCCAGCTACTCATGATTTCTGGAGGAAAAGAGCGAATTGGTTATTTCATCAGGCAAAGCCATCCAGATTTTACGCCACCCGCAAAATTCCAGGAGTTGACTGAGTTTATTGCATCCTTGCACCGGGCTAAATCTGAATTTTACAGGCAGGCAATCGCAACCATTCCGCTGCGTCCGGGGGTACATCGTCTGCTTAAAGAGGCTAAAGCTGCCGGGCTGCGCCTTGCGATCGCAACCACCAGTCATCTCCATAGCGTCATCCCCCTATTAGAAGCTCGGCTTGGCCCAGAGGGGCCTGGCTGGTTTGAGGTAATCGCCGCTGGGGATATCGTTCCCCATAAAAAGCCTGCCCCCGATATCTATGACTATGTACTGGCCAAGCTACAGCTGCCCCCCGAGAACTGTCTCGTGTTTGAAGATACCCACCATGGGCTGATGGCGGCCACCCAGGCCAACCTTAAAACAATCGTCACCGTCAATGAGTACACCCAAGATCAGGACTTTAGCGAGGCGAGGGCCGTGGTGAGCCACTTAGGCGAACCCGATCAACCCTGCACGGTGATTGCAGGCAAGCTTCAAGCTGATTATCTATCGGTCTCAGCGCTACAGCAGCTTTGGAGTCTGGAAAACTGACCGCTCAGCCTTTATCGCTATCTGAGTTTTGGCAAAGTCCGTTTCGAGAACTGCTGGCCTATCCCCACGGCGATCTAGAGAGTCTCGACAAGCGCTACCAAGAACTAAAGGCCCAGGCTGTAGACGCCATTTACAACTTTGGCCCTCAGTCACTAAAAGGATTTCATCTATTGGGGGCGGGCTACTGCGGGCTGGTGTTTTTAGCCCAGTGGCGGGGGGCTCTGATCGCCTTAAAAGTGCGTCGGCTGACCGCGCCCCGTTCATCGTTTGATCACGAGGCGGCGATGCTTGCGATCGCAAACCAGGCTGGCATCGGGCCACACTATCTCGGACACAGCCAAAACTTTCTGCGTATGGGCTATCTATCGGGGCCAAGTCTCTTCAGCTGGGTTCAGACAAGGCTGGCTATCAAAACTTGGCACCACACGCTGCGATTGTTGCTAGAGCAGGCCTATCAGCTAGACCAAATTGGCCTCGACCACGGCAACCTTGGCTGCGCCACCGAGCATGTAATCATCTCACCCCAGGGGCCTGCAATCATTGACTTTAGCAGCGCCAGCACCCAAAGGCGACCAGCCAATGTAACCAGTCTGATCCAGGGGCTATTTATTGGCAGTCAGATTGCCCTTGCCTTACGCGCCCAAGCCCTCAGCCCGTCTATCACCAAAGCCGCGCTGATTGAGCAGCTGCGCAGCTATAAGCATCATCCTGGGCACGCTCAGTTTGATCGACTGCTGCACACCCTGAGCAACTCTGAATAGTAAAGAAATGCTTTTCGCATTTGTAGTATTTGAAAATCTGGTACTTTCTTTGCCCGACCTACTCAATCTAAATTATTTACCAGCTCCGTTCATAGAGATAATTACTGTTCAAGAATAAATTCAAGATTTTGAGCACCATGAAGTACTCGGATAATTTCTACTGCTTCAGGGTGGATTTGATAAAAAAGCTCAATCAGGTCTTGGATGACGATTGGTCGTTTAGTCAGATTAGCCATGCTGAGGGCGCTTACTCTGATTTTGGTGAACAGTTGCGCGAATTGTGTCCCAGTCGCTTTCAGTCATTGGAGTTGTATCACCAGAATCTAACCCTTCTAGAAGAAGGGGTTCGAGATATTCTTTGCGGGTTTTATCTTGTTGAATTAGAGCTTGGATGTAGTCGTCAGCGGTGCGATAGTGCCCAGCGGCAATTTGCGCTTGTAGATAGGCTGTCAGGGCTTCGGGAAGTGAGACGGTTAAGCTAGTCATAAGGTTTTTATTGACAGAAAGTTATTAGATAGCTGGTTAGCTGGGGATTTGAGCCTGGGAGCTTCTGTCTTCAAGTTTTTGGATGAAGGATTGAATATCCAAGCCTAATTTTGCGGTAGCGCTTAAACCTTGGCCACATCCAGACTTGTCGTTTGCCTTACGGGAAAAACTCCAGTTTTCAAACTGGATGTGGTATGGCAAGGCGGCGAATATCTTTTTCAAAGCGATTTGTGAAGCTGACTTGAATTGGGGGATTATTCGACATCAATGCTGTCCTAAAGCTGTGAAACAGGACGAACTTCACCAGAAAGAGCCTGTTGCCAGCCTTCTCGAATACCCTCAATCACAGTTTCTATAGAGTCGTCATCTGGGTCTTTGTCAAGTCCGCTATCGAGTTCATCGTCTTCGGAAATGAGAACAATGACACGGACGCGGCGATGATGGGCAAATTTGAGAGGAAGATCAAGGGCAAGTTGACCTTCACTATCAATGATTGCGGTGGTTTCAATGGCTTTCATAGGAACTGGCTCGTGTCTCTGCGAATTCTTGGCGACCCCCCTGGCTATACATTTCAATTTGAGTGACGCCATCCAAGATGTGATTTAGGTAAACCTTGTCATCCTTCATACTGCAATCGCTTCATTCAAAATCCCTTGGCGAATTTCATCCGGTAAAGAGTCCGCAATGACAACATCAACTTTGCGGCCCAAAAGGGCTGAGAGTTCGCGAAGGTGCGATCGCGTCGCCATCCATTCCAAATGCTCGGCCAGACGTAGCTGTTCGGCAGCGGTTAACTGCTTTGCCTGTTTCATCAGTTCGTTGTACAGCGGCTGACTCATCGTTTGTTAAAGCGCATCTATCTTGTGTGAATCTATTTCAAATATTAGTCCATAGGTTTTGGTCAAATCGCAGGTGTCGTGATCCACAATATTGGTGTCGCTGAGTTCCAGGTTATAGAAGCTGATGCGATCGCACTCAAAATAAGGTCCGGCATGCCAAGTACCGACCTCTAGCTTGATAAAGCAGTTACCAGGGATCTGAAAAACTTGAATATCTTCTGGGCTCGGAGCAGCAGCATCGCCAGGCGGGGCAACGCCCATCAGCCACGGCTTGCCTTCGAGCGACCCCAAACATTGAGTACAGGCCTGATGGCGAGTGATGGTAGAAAATCGCGTGCCGCGATGTTGGAGCTTCATGATGTAAAACCGAGGAATTCCACCATCTAGCTCAAGCCGCGCGTCATTCGGGCCAAAGGGTTTATCATCTCGCTGAGGAAAGATGACTTGACCAAATGGTTGAAAGGTTTCTGCAGTAATACTCTTCGCTTTTAGGGTTTGAACTGCCATCTCACATTGCTACGATCGGCTTGTACCACATCCAGTCTGGCAACTTGAGTTTTTCCCGTAGGACAAACGATATGTCTAGACATGGCCAAGGTTTAGCTGATGCACCTTGCTCATAGCTATGATACTAGCGATCGCACGCTAGCCCGCACCCTTAGAAAGTAATGCAGATAGGGGGCAAGTGGGGCGAAAACCAACGCTTTTGTAGAATTGTGCCCAGATCTATGAGCTATGGTTAAAAGACACTCGACAAAAGGTTAAAGCCGGTCTAGCCCGAGTAGAGCAAGGTAGTGAGCAAGAATCGTTGGATGCAAGCTGAAATGGTGTCGGGTAAGCGTGGTGACATGGCAAAGCAGTTACCTTTAGACTTGACAGCGGCGAAGGATGAGCCACTGGGTAGAGTTTTACAAACTATTTTGCAAGTGGTGCAGCCGGTTAAGGTGATCTTGTTTGGTTCCCGTGCAACCGGGTTAGCTCGAGTTGATTCAGATTACGATTTGCTGATCATTGAAGCTGAGCCATTTAGTCCTCAACGCAGCCGACGGCGTGAGGCGGCCAAGGTATGGCGAGCTTTAGCTGAGTTGGGCATCTCTTCAGATATTTTGATGTACAGCCAGGCCGAAACGGATCGTTTCAGACAGTGGCCTAATCATGTGATTGCTCAGGCATTTCGAGAAGGGCAGGTCTTGTATGAGCGATCTGGGCCAGGCTAAGGCTCTTTTGCAAGCGGCTCTGCGAGATTTGAAGGCTTTGCGGGGCATGACCGATGCGCAGATTTTTGCAGATGAAATTTTTGGTTTTCATGGTCAGCAAGCCGCAGAAAAAGCATTGAAAGCTTGGATTGCTGCTCTGGGTGAGCGGTACCTCTTTACCGAGTTACCTTATAAGACTGCAAAAAAATCCAGAGCGGTCTTCAACCTGTGCCATCCTTGGAAATGCACTTCAGCAACAGGCGAGACTCATGGACGATAAGGCAATGTTGATGATACCGGGGCCGACGCCGGTTCCCGAAAAAGTGCTCAGGGCGATGGCAAAGCATCCGATTGGGCACCGCAGCGGTGATTTTTCTAAGATTACGGGTGAAATTAACGCTCACCTGAAATGGCTGTTTCAGACGCAGAATGACGTGCTGACGCTGGCGGCTAGCGGCACGGGTGCCATGGAAGCAGCGATGATCAACTTTTTGAGCCCGGGCGATCACGTGATTGTGGGCTGCAATGGTAAATTTGGCGAGCGCTGGGCTGATGTCGCCAAAGCCTTTGGCCTCAATGTGCAAATTATTTCTGCCGAGTGGGGTGCCCCGCTAGACCCAGAGGCCTTTCGAACTGCGTTAGAGACAGACGTTGCCAAGATCGTCAAAGCGGTGGTGATTACTCACAGTGAAACCTCAAGCGGGGTCTTAAATGATTTAGAAACGATCAATGGCTATGTCAAAGCCCATGGCGAAGCGCTGATGATTGTGGATGCAGTGACCAGTTTGGGGGCCTACAACTTGCCCGTCGATGAGCTGGGCCTTGACGTGGTGGGCTCAGGGTCACAAAAAGGATTTATGATCCCACCGGGGCTGGGTTTTGTCTCGGTGAGCGAGAAGGCTTGGGAGGCTTATGAAACGGCCAAGCTACCCCGGTATTACTTTGATCTGGGGAAGTACCGCAAGAGTGCAGCCAAAGACAGCACCCCCTTTACCCCGCCTATTAATCTCTATTTTGCATTGCACACTGCCTTAGAGATGATGCGCGCCGAAGGGCTAGAGGGCATTTTTGCTCGCCATGAGCGTCACAAACAGGCAACTCGATCGGCGATGAAGGCATTGAGCCTACCGCTGCTGGCCCCTGACGAGCACGCGAGCCCGGCGGTGACAGCGGTGATCCCTGACGGGGTTGAGGCTGAGCAGGTGCGTTCGGTGATGCGCAAGCAGTTTGATATTGCGCTGGCGGGGGGGCAAGATCACCTCAAGGGCAAGATTTTTCGGATCGGCCAGTTGGGGTTTGTTTGCGATCGCGACATCCTCACCACCGTCGGTGCCCTAGAAACTACGCTGCAAACGCTTGGATATGAGAGATTCACCCCTGGCAGCGGTGTGGCAGCCGCGAGCAAAGTGCTGGGATAAAGGGGTAATGGTTAACGGGTAATGGGTAGCGGGTAGCGGGTAAAACTTAGACTTAGATACCTAAAACCTATGACCCTGATTGACTGACAAAACCTTTCGCTTGTAGTTGGGTTGAACTCGTGAAACCCAACAATATCAGGGCTTTGTTGGATTTCGCAAAGCTCAACACCAACCTACGAGTTTTCAATGGTTTCAGAACTTTTGTCAGTCAACCAGCCTATGACCTAAAACCCCCAAAAACAAAGCGGTGAGATCGAGGGCGATCTCACCGCTTTTGAGTCCTTAGCATAGGTTAAGCGTTTGTAGGTTAGGGTCTCAATCGTCTTAGCACAAGCAAGGGCCTGACAAAATAACGGAAGGTTAAGCCGCCGCCGCTTCTAACCAGTCGTAGATCTGCTCAAGCTGCTGGAGAGACACAAAACCGTACTGCCATAGCACCATCGGCAGCGGGCCTGGATCTTGCTCACAGTGTCTGAGGGCTGTCTCAATGGAAGTTGACGAAATTGAAAGCTCTTCTGTTAAGAACCTCACTAACTTGCCGTAATTTTCTGGAATCATTATTATTTGCCCTAATTTATAGTTGATTTTGTTTTTATTTTTCAAGTCGGTCTATGGGAGTTTACCCTACCTCTTGAAGATAATCCCCACCTATTAGGCTGAGATTAAGCCTAGGCTAGGATTAAATGCAATTGGGTTATACCCCTCAGGTACCGCGACTTATCGAAGCAATCTTCGAAAAATACGAATTCTATAGAATAACTTTAAGTGTTCAAAGTAAAGCGTCGAATTATTGAAAAATTAATTATTTCTTTAGGTATTGGCTTGGGTCAATGTGATGGTTTTGTAATCCTCTAGGTCTTCTCAGAGTTGGCCTAAGGGGCTGAGGGATTAGATGGGCTGGATGTCGGGGTGCTGGATGTCGGGGTGTTTTCGAGGTCAGGCTGACCTGGGGGCGCTTCAATCGGCGTGATGACAACTCTGTCACCGGGTTGGAGCCCCAGCTCTGCCGCCCGTCCCCCGCGCAGCTCGATCACCTCGTCTACCAGCGTCGTAGAGTCAGGGCCATAGATAGGACAGGGCTCTGTCGTACAGGGGGGCGTGTCGGCAGAAATCGCCTGCACCTCGCCCCGCAGCAAGAAAATCATGTCTAGTGAGATGGGCACATTTTTCATCCAAAATGCCGTGCGGCGCGGAAACTCAAACGGAAACAACATGCCCCGATTGTCGGCCAGCTCTGTGCGATACATCAGGCCTAGCGCCTGCTGTTCAGGGGTTTCGGCGACTTCTAAATCAATGGTTTCGCCAGCGATACTGGCCTGTGCGGTAACAGGCAGTAGCTGACCAGGGCCAGACAGCATAGATTCCGAGGTTTCAGAAAGTGTCTCTTGCGATGTTTCTGGGGAGATTTCTGGGGAGGGACCTGGGCTGATGGGTAGGCTGCCAGGATCGCTCGCCGACAGAGGCGTCGAACACCCGAGCAGCAGACAGCATAGACCGGAGAGAAAACCGAGGATGGGAAATTTCCAACCGACTTTTCCTGAGTTAAGTGCCCCACTAAGCGTCTCGCAAAACATAGCCCACTCCTCGAACTGTCTGAATTAGCCGCTTTTCGTTTTCGCCGTCAATTTTCAAGCGTAAATAGCGAATGTATACCTCGATGACGTTAGATTCGCCCATAAAGTCATAGCCCCACACATTTTCTAAAATTTGCTCACGGGTGAGGACTTCTCTAGGGTGCTCCATCAGGTACTTTAGCAGCTCAAATTCTTTCATAGTCAGCTCAATGACACGGCTGTTGCGCGTCGCCTGTCGTTGGCTAACGTCTAGGGTCAGTTCTCCAAAACGCAGCTGCTCAACGCCGCTCTGGTGAGGCTGCAGGTAAGTGTTAACCAGTTTGAGAAACTCTTCGCTGCGGTAGGGTTTTAGGCAATAGTCATCGGCCCCTGATTCTAGGCAGGCAATCCGATCATCAAGCGAATCACGGGCCATCAGCAGCAGCATGGGAGTGCGGTTGCCTTGCGATCGCAAATGCACACACATATCTAACCCTGACTCCCCTGCCAGCATGCGATCGATCACAATCAGGGCGGGCTGATTGTCTTGAGCCTGGCGAATACCCGAAGCAATATCCTCGGCCCAAATCGGTGCGTACCCCGACTCTTTTAAATCAGCGGTGACGTGATTTGCCAGGTCTTCATTAGCCTCGACCAGCAAAACGCAAGGTACCGCTTCTACTACAGGCAACCCCATCGTCTGAATTCCCCTACCCAATACGCCTTATATTTACGCCCTATACTAGCGCTTCCCGGTTGAATCAAATTTAACCTTGATTAAGGGAGCGATTAAGGGAGCTCAACCGAGGTTGGTTTAGCAATGTGGGGAAGCCCCCAGCCTAATTTTTCACGCAGGACTTTGAAAAATTCGGGGGGATCCAAGCGTACAAACTTAGCGGGGTAAGGCGATTGCTCTAAGTAAATGCGATCTTCAGGCATCACGTAGCAGCCAGCGTTGCCATCAACCACAATCACCAGCGGATCTGGATTGGCCGAAGCAATCATCACCTGCTCTGAGTTGGGAAAGACTAACCCCCGCGATGCCAGAGAGTGAGGGCAAATTGGAATTAGCTGCAATACCGGAACCCCAGGCGTAATCACAGGGCCGCCTGCTGAGAGGGAATACGCGGTTGACCCTGTCGGGGTTGAAATAATGATGCCATCGGCCGCAATATCGACCGGGGCATGGCGGCCCACCGAGACCTCAAAATGACACATGCTGGTCAAGGGTTCTCGGTGCAGTACGACCTCGTTTAGGCAGAGAGCCTCCCAGGTGAGCGCACCCTGGTTGACAATCTTGACCACCACCATGGCCCGTTCTTCAACTTCATAGTGACCCGCGAGCACCTGCTCAATCACGTAGGGCAGCTGATTGAGATAGGCCTCAGTCAAAAAGCCCATGTGCCCTGTATTGACGGTTAGTAGCGGAATCCCGGCTGGGGCAACCTGACGAAAGGCAGACAGCACCGTGCCATCACCGCCCAGCACAATGGCGAACACCATATCCTCGTCAAAGTCATCTGGGACTAGACTTTCGATCGGGGTGTGGCAAACGGGCTTATCAGGTTTTGAGTATCCTAAAATGCCACCAACGCCTGTGGCGGTCTTGACGAGATAACCCAGGTCTTCTAGTTTGCCTTTAATTTCCTGGGTTATTTGACAGGCAACCGGCTTAATATCGTTATAAATAATGCCAATCTTAGGCACGCGCAACGTCCGAACAGCGAATTTTTGAGAGCAACAATCGAGATTGATTCTTCTTTTAGGCTACCGTCTTTGGCGATGTCTTGATCAGAGTAGT
>JBCBZL010000198.1:0-9470 GCA_039815385.1 Cyanobacteria bacterium P01_A01_bin.114 | reverse complement strand
CTCCCCTCAATGACCTTCAGCGTCGCATCTTAGCGCTGATGAAAATCCCTGAAACCATTTATGAGGTGCCGGTCCAAACTTGACTTATTCCAAACACCGCTCAGAAATGAGCGAACGAGCAGCCAAGAAGCATTTGAGAAGCATTTGAGGAGCATTTGTGCTAGCGCTTGTTTGCCCGCCTATTCAGGCCCGCCTACTCGGATAAATCGGGGACGATCGATTCGGGCCGACTGCCATCTGCCATGCGTACCGTATATCGCTGCCCGTCAAAGACTAGCACAGGCGTTTGACCAGGGGCGGCGGGCTGACGAGCCGACGGGCTGACGGGCTGACTCACTAAGGGTTCAGCTATTTGAGGCAGCGCCGAAGCTTGGGTGTGTACGCTGTCTAGCATTCTAGCCAGCTCGGCCTGAGTTTCTAGCTGTTGGGTGGTAGATACCAGGCCGCTAAGACCGTTGATCAGGTCGCGAATATTACTGCGAACAGCTGGATCACCCGTCAGCTCATCCACATCTGCCATGATTTTTTGCGCACTTTGGAAAACATCGCGCGCTGATTCTAAAGTCTGCTGCAGCAGGATAATGTTTTCGTCGGTGTTGAGAGAGTTGGTAATCACCTTCAAATCTTCAGAGGCCAAGGCTGCGTTGGCAGACAGCAGCTCTAGATTGCTGACCAGCTCGCCTTCTTGAATCGTGGGTGCCAGCGTATCTGCGATCGCGCGCAGCTGCTCGCTGCCCGCTCGGACATTGGCAAGGGTCGCGACAATATCGCCGCGATTGTTGACCAGCAGCTGATTGATTTCTGTGAGGGTGGTGTCTAGATTGGCGGAGGTTTGTGCCGCGCTGAGCTCAAGCTGCTGGGCAGCCCGTGCGGTGGCCCCCGTAGCCTGACGGGCTGAGGCGGCCAGCGGGCTGAGCTGTTTGCGGGTATCTTCGACTAAAACTGTGAGTTCTCTGGTCAGGTCGATCACATTGTCACTCACCTCGGTGGTATTATCTAAGATTTTGCTCACATCTTCGGCGACGGCTGGGTCGGCCAGAAAATCGGCAATTCGCTTTGAAGATTCGAGCAAATCTTCGTAGCTAACTCCCTGGATGCCTCGTAAATTGTCGCCGTCGCACAAAATGATATCGCTGTTACAGTCTCTACCGACGGGCGTCATCGAGAGGGCCGTTTCGGGAAGTAGCGTCTCGGAGAAGATGTCAATGGAAAGCTCGCCAATCAGGCCAGACTGCGCCGTTTTAATTTCTGACTCTGCTGGAATTCTCAGATCGCCTTGGCTAATTTCGACCTCAACCTCAACTGCATTGGGGTTAGGATCAATCGAGACGACGCGCCCAACGGGTACCCCCCGGTAGCGAACTGGGGTACCGATTTGCATGTTAGACGTGTTATCAAATTGAACCGTCAGCTGATAGCTGCGCTGTCTGGGGTTGATGCCCCGTAGCCACAAAATCAGAATGCCAAACAGGCCAATGCCCACTAATACTAGTAACCCGACAGATCCTTCTCGAATAGTTCGTGCCCGCATGGGTAGCTATGTGAAAGAAACACCATAAACCCAACCACTCTAACCCATTGACGGGGATGATTGGACTAACTTCTGACGTGGATCGGCCCATCTATCTGAGCGCTGAAGAATTGACGCACAAATGGATTTTCAGTGGTATCAATCTCGTGGACTGAGCCTATCCACTGAATGCTGCCCTGATGAAGGAATACAACCCGATCGGCGGTTCGCCGAATGGTGCTGTCTTGATGGGTCACGATAACGTAGGCGCTGCAGCCCCGACCGCGATGAATATCTCGGATGAGGTCTTCGATCACCGTCGAGGCAATGGGGTCGAGACCGGCTGTAGGTTCATCATACAGGAGTAAGCTAGGCCGATCTTGAGGATCATGGGGGTTTGCAATAACGGCCCTAGCAAAGCTAACCCGCTTGCGCATCCCTCCAGAGAGCTCAGCCGGGTAGCGATCGCCGCTGCCAGGGAGCCCTACCATATCTAGCGCGTCTTCAACCAGGGTTCGGATTTCGCGGGACGATAGGTTAGAGTGCTGGTAAAGTAGGAACCCGACATTTTCCGCCACTGTCAAAGAATCGAACAAGGCTGCTTGCTGGAAGACCATACCAATCCCTGACGCGTCTTCGGCGTCTTCGATTAGGCCCACCCGCTTTTGACCCTTTACATAAATATCGCCTTCATCCGGTGCGAGTAGACCTGCGGCGATTCGCAGGATGGTAGATTTTCCAGTTCCGGATGGGCCGATAATGGCGATAGCCTCGCCGGCTAGAACGCTTAAATCTAGCTGGTTGAGTACCTGGGTAGACCCAAAGCGCTTGGAAATACCCTGAAGTTCAATGATGGGCTGATCTTCGCAGGGTAACTCTGAAGGTGTAGGCAAGTCGATCATTCTTGGGTAGATTGGCGAGGATAGCTAAAGAGTCGATGATAGCCGCTCAGCTTATGACAAGATAACCCATGATTATATTTTTAATGAAAAACCAATGTTGATAGAGTTCGACGCGCTTAGAAAAGCCCTGCGTCGCTATTTTCAATCTTTTATGCAAGGGACAACGGTGTTGACCCCCGTCCGCCGTCAGCGTTGGATGAAATGGCTAACGCCCGGTCTATTAGTGAAGCGCTGGCTGTTTTTGAGCACGGTTGGGGTGCTCACAGTGGGTTTGGGTCTGATGATCTGGCTCAAGCTGACGCCTGTTTTTTATACGGTTGAGTTTGTCGGCAATTTACTTAACTTAATTACTCAGCTCATTCCTAACTTTATCAGCGGACCGCTAGCTATTTTAGCAGGGCTGTTGCTGATTATCTGGGGACAAACGCGGACGCTGGGGGCGATTACCGAAGTGCTGATGCCAGCGAGCAGCGAAGATACGCTGTGGGATGCGATCGCAACCCACCGTAAGCTGCGGCGCGGGCCTCGGATCGTTGTGATTGGCGGCGGCACTGGCCTATCGACCATGCTACGAGGGCTAAAAAACTACAGCGCCAACATCACCGCTGTGGTCACCGTGGCCGACGATGGCGGCTCGTCAGGGCGGCTACGCCGTGAGATTGGGGGCCTGCCCCCCGGTGATATTCGCAACTGTTTGACCGCCTTAGCCGCCGAAGAAAAGCTCTTAACAGAGCTGTTTCAATATCGATTTATGGCCGGGAGCGGCCTCAGCGGCCACAGCTTTGGCAATCTGTTTTTAACGGCTATGAACGAAATCACCGGAGATTGGGAGCAGGCTATCTTAGCCAGCTCCCAGGTTCTGGCCGTGCGGGGAACGGTGCTGCCCTCTACCCTCAGTGATGTCAGACTCTGGGCTCAGCTCAGCGATGGTCGCCTGATTGAAGGGGAGTCCAACATCACCAAGGCTCGGGGGCGGATTGCGAACATCGGCTGCACCCCCCCTGACCCACCCGCGCTACCCCGCGCGATCGAGGCCATTGAGACCGCTGACTATATCATCATGGGGCCAGGCAGCCTCTACACCAGCATTATTCCAAATTTGCTGGTGCCCGAGATTGCTGATGCGATCGCCCACACCAAGGTGCCCCGCGTCTATGTGTGCAATATCATGACCGAACCGGGTGAGACCGATGATTACCGAGTATCTGACCACGTTCGCGCCATTGATCGGGCCTGCGGCAAGAGACTCTTTGACGCCGTACTGGTGCAGAAAAAAGCCCCATCTCCCCTGGCGCTCAACCGCTATCGCCAGGAAGGGGCCGACTGTGTTCGCCTCGATCGCGATGCGGTAATTGAATCGGGTCGCCGTTTGGTGCTGGCAAATATTATGCATGAAACCGAAACGGGCTCTATCCGCCACGACTCAATACGACTGGCGAAGGTGCTGATGCGCTGGTATTCAAGGGTGAGGTAAGGGGGGTAAGCTCTAACTCAAATCACTCTTGGGTAAAAAACTTCCTGGAAACCCACCCCATCGTGCCCACAATGATTGCACCGGCCATCAGCAGGCCGATAGCGGGCATAAACAGCGGGTCCCATAGGCTGTACCAGAGATCAAAGCCCAGGTTGACCTGAGTGGTTTTACCAATTAGCGCGATCGCAAACCAGGCAAAGCTAAAAAGGACAAAAAACAGGTTGATCATCAAGGCCATATTGAGCCAGCTGATCAGGCGATCTTTCATAGGGATACTCTCACTTTCTCGATCGGGTTCATATTTCTTGATCGGGTTTATACAGAATACAGGAGCTGCAAATCAAATAAAGATGGCTGCCCTATTTAGGACAGCCATATTGTAAAAGTTGAGTTTTACCGACGAGCAAATCGTCTGAAGCATTTCTTGACCGCTGCTGTGCTATACAGCTTCCCGATCCTCTAGATGCGAGGCCATTAAGTTATCAGGATCAACATAGTGGCAAACGGCTTCATCAATGCAGATAAGTGCCCAGCCAGACTTATCAATGTCTACTAATTCGTAGGGGCCTTCTTGAACAAAAAAGCCTTTATGATTTCTAGTCTCAGGTTTAACGTCTACAGCACGCTTATCCATGATTTGGCTCCTAAAAAACTGAAAGAAAGGGTGGTTTACGAAATCAAAAGAAATGCTTATCGAAACCTTAACTAAAGCTTATCAGCTGATCCCCAGTTCAGTTGTTAATTTATCTGACTCAATATTTCGGCTTGAATTTTTAATCAGCAAAAAGGCTGAAACCCTGGCCAAAAGGCAAAGACAAAAAATGGGGATCAGAATGTGTTCTGATCCCCAAGCCTATTTTCCTCTCACGTTTTTACAAGTTTTGATTAACTACTATTAAGTGTTCAGCTGCACTAGCGACGAGTTTTCTGCGCAAAAACAGCTAGTTTTGGTACAAATCAGCTGCCCAAAATCCATTTCTGAACTTTTTGGAGATTTTTCCAATCAGGCTTACGGCTTAATCCTTCTTCAAGATTTTGCTGAATTTCTGTTTTTAACTCATCGACCGCTGTGATCACCCGGCTGGCCATATCAACGTGCTCGCGTACGCCGCTGCGATCGCTGTCTAAAATCGCGATGGATAAGTTAATCCGGGCTTGGGGATCTTGGGGGTTGAGCTTGACGGCTTTTTGAGCGGCTTTGTACCCTGCATTGGGTTTGTCGTTGAGCAAATAAAGCCACGCCAAGCAAGTCCAGGCTGCACTGTTTTTGGGGGCGCGATCGCAAATTTCTTTAAAGAACGGAATCAGGTCTGCGGCAGATTCCCCAGCTTTATAGCGTTGAATGCCTTCGTCAAATAGGGTTTCTACAGTCTGGGCCATGGGTTAGACGGGGTAAAGGATAAACCCCATAATTTTACGGGGGCATGGTCACCCCCTGCCCCCGCATTTAAGTTTTTCACAGATACATTTTTTACAGATACATTTTTCACAGATGCATTTTTCACAGATGCCTAGAGGGTGATGACCCTAGGCTCAAGCGGCTTTGCCCCTAGGTGCCAAATGATTTGCCACAGCCGCAGGTCTGGGCCGCGTTGGGGTTCGTAAATTGGAAACCGCCGCCGATCAGAGCGTCGCTGTAGTCGAGCATGAGGCCGTATAGGTAGAGCAGACTTTTGCGATCGCAGATCACCTTAAAGCCTTCATAGTCATAGATTTCGTCGTGTTCGGTGGCGTTGTTGATGTCTTCGAAGTCCATCATATAGGACATCCCCGAGCAGCCGCCCTGCCGGACACCGACCCGCAGGCACAAATCTTCACCCTGCTTTTCCTTAAGAGCCAAGACGTGCTTCAGCGCCGCATCGGTCATGAGAATCCCCTTCTGGGAGTGAGTTGCTTGAGGTTGAGTCGCTTGAGTCATATGCGCTCCGTCTTTATGGTGACAAATCCTTTTTATGACAGGTCGTTCGCTACAATTTGGGGCGAGACCACTTCTGACTAATAGTCTAGCTCACAGCTATTGGGTTTACCGCAGTCAGCACAGGCCAATTCGGCCAGATCACGCCAGATCACGATTGAACAAATTTATACTCCCATAGCCAAGCTCCCTATTCTTCTCCACAATGGTTAGAACGTTAAGCCCCCTCGAGGGGATGAGTACCTGCCATAGCCACCCCTATGCAACATCTAAGCCCATTTACCTGCCGTCGCCTCAATCGTCTACCCAAGCTGATTAGCACTTGGGAGGGCGATCGCCGTCATCTCTCGGCAGAGCTCACAGATACCCCCATTGAGCTAGTGGGTGAAGCGACCCAAGGAGACTGCATCATTTGGGTAGATGGCACCCAGGGCATCGTACGGGCACTGAATGTGGTGCCGAGTGATACTGGCCATGAAGCCGTGGTGCGAGCACTGTTGCAGGCCATTGAGCATCCCCAAGGGACAACCGACCCAGCCCGACCTCGCAAAATTGTGGTGAAGGATCGCGAACTTCAGTTTTTTTTGCGGGGAGCCCTCCAAAACCTCGATATCGAGGTGAATTACACCCCAGAGCTACCCTTAATTGATGAAGTTTTTGACACCCTGCTGCAGTCTGAGCCCGCGCCACCCTCTTTGCCAGAAGCCTATGCAGAGCCTCTGTTAAAAAAAGCAGAAGTGATTTGGCAAGACGCCCCCTGGTATCTCCTCAGTGAGCAAGAAATTTTGGCAGTTGAGCTCAACCAGTGGGACATCGGTACGCTTTATGTCTCGGTTTTGGGAATGGCCGATGTGGAATATGGGCTGTTGCTCTATCGCGAGCTGGAGTCGCTACGCCAGTTTCGTCAGGCAATTTTGTCGAAGCAAGATATTTCTAATAAAGAAATTCAGCAGGCCTTTTTGAGCCAGGACTGTTTGTTTATCAACTTTGAGGTCGACGAGGATGGCCTATTTGCCCTGGCTAGCTGTGAGTTTGGTAGCATTCATCCGCTCGAGGGGTTGCGCACCCAGCTGGCTGACGAAGAGGCCATGGCCCTGATTGTCTCAATGGAAGCACTGCATCGCTTTTTTAAAAAATATGGCGATCAGCTTGAGGGGCTAACCTTGCAGCTGATCGAGGGTAAATATCGAATTCCGAATCCGGTGGGGTCGCCCAAGACTCTGTCAGTGAAGGTAAAAACCATGCCCGAGGTGACGGCTGAGCTAATGGATGAAACCGAGGTCAGCCTGCCGGAGCCCACCAATTTACCCTCGATTCGGGATGATTTGATTCCAGATGGCTCTCTGATTTTGCTGACCCAGCTTACGCCGGAGCTGCTAGATGACCTGCGGCAGGCCACAAAGGTTTATCAACAGCCCCTGCTGCGTAAAGGGCCTAAGTTCAATAAGCCCGTTCCCTGGCCTGTCCTCATTATCCAAACCACCCGCCCCAAGGCAAATGGACTGATTGAGCAGTTTCGCTCCCTGGGGGGCATCGAAGCTCTATGCTTTAACCCAGGCAGCGATCCTTTGAGCCAGCAGCGCTTTCAGCTAGGGCTGCTCAGAACCTTAGACACGTCTTTGCATCTCTTTCACGAATATGAGATGGATAACCCCAACCACGTCAAGGCCCTCGATCACTGGCAGACCAGCCAGATCAACAGCCAGGGACGCTGTGGCATTGTCGTTGCGGCGGGGGTATCCGGCAGCGCCCGCGGCAATCCTCGTCTAAAAGACATGCTGGCCTTTTTTGAAGCCGATGCCGCGAGCCCTGAGCAGCTTGGCCTTCAGCCGCTGGTGCTACATTATGCGCTGGGCTATGAGTAGATTTAAGCACCGCGCATTATTACAATGCATTATGAGTGTGCATTATTACAGTGTGTAAAGCTAGCGCGTATCGCTAGCGCGTAAAGTTTCGTTGATAGAGTCCTTTTAAGAACAAAAAGCATGCGAGTTGCAATTGTGGGTGCCGGGCTAGCCGGCATGGCTGCTGCGGTTGACCTGGCTGATGCGGGTCATGAGGTCGAAATTTTTGAAACCCGTCCGTTTGTGGGGGGCAAAGTCGGTAGCTGGGTCGATAAAGATGGCAACCATATTGAAATGGGGCTACATGTCTTTTTCTTTAACTATGCCAACTTGTTTGACCTGATGAAAAAAGTAGGGGCCTTTGACAATTTGCTCCCCAAGCAGCACATCCACAACTTTATCAATCGCGGCGGCGAGGTTGGGCAGCTTGACTTTCGGTTTCCGCTGGGGGCCCCTTTCAATGGGCTAAAGGCGTTTTTTACCACCTCCCAGCTGTCGCTGCGCGATAAGCTGCAAAATTCGGTCGCGTTGGCCACCAGTCCTGTGGTACGTGGTTTGATTGACTATGAGGGGGCGATGCGCCACATTCGCAGCCTCGATAAGTTTAGCTTTGCCGACTGGTTTCGCCGCCACGGGGGCTCTAATGGCAGCCTAAAGCGGATGTGGAACCCGATTGCCTATGCCCTGGGCTTTATCGATACCGAGAATATCTCGGCTCGCTGCATGCTGACCATTTTTCAAATGTTTGCGGCCAAAACAGAAGCCTCTAAGCTCAATTTGTTGGCGGGGTCTCCGGCGGAATATTTGCACCAGCCCATCGTGGACTACTTAACGGCTCGAGGGACCCAAATCCACACCCGTCGCCAGACCCGCCGGATTTTGTTTGAAGGCAGCGGCAGCCAGGCCCAGGTGACGGGTTTGGTGGTAGCAAACGGCGATAGTGAAGAGACGATCACCGCTGATGCTTACCTGGCGGCCTGTGACGTGCCGGGTATTCAGCGGCTGCTGCCCCAGGACTGGCGACAGTGTGCCGAGTTCGACAATATTTATAAGCTTGATGCTGTCCCGGTGGCGACGGTGCAGCTCCGGTTTGACGGCTGGGTAACTGAGCTCAACGATCTGGCCCAACAAAAACAGCTCAAACAGGCTGCCGGGATTGATAACCTGCTTTATACCGCCGATGCTGACTTTTCTTGCTTTGCCGATCTGGCGCTGGGGAGCCCCAAAGATTACTATCGCGAGGGAGAAGGCTCTTTGATGCAGATGGTGCTGACTCCAGGCGATCCGTTTATCAAAAAGAGCAATGAAGAGATTGCCCAGCACGTCCTGAAGCAGGTGAATGATTTGTTTCCGTCGTCTCGCAATCTGAATATGACCTGGTATAGCGTGGTCAAGCTGGCTAAATCTCTCTACCGCGAAGCGCCGGGGATGGATCCCTATCGCCCTAATCAGAAAACGCCCGTTGAGAATTTCTTTTTGGCGGGGAGCTACACTCAGCAAGATTATATTGACAGTATGGAGGGGGCCACGATGTCGGGTCGGCAGGCGGCGGCGGCGATTATGGGTAGGGGGTAGGGGGTAGAGGGTGGTGGGTAGTGGGTAGTGGGCAAACCGGAGGCGTTGCAGGCAACGCCTGTACATGGGTTGGTAGGTGGGTAGTGATGGGTGAACTTCTGAAATTTCGTAAATCTGCTACCTTACATATTGATACATATTGATGTGGGTCTGGTTTGATCATTGCGGCCCTCTACTCTGTTAGCGGGGGCGGGGGGGGGCGGCGGTGGCCCGGGGGGGGGGGGGGGGGGGGGACCGGGCGGGGAGGCGG
>JBCBZL010000275.1:0-6913 GCA_039815385.1 Cyanobacteria bacterium P01_A01_bin.114 | reverse complement strand
TTGATAGGCGAGCCCCTCGCAACTGTCTTAATTTTCGTAGCCATCCTCTTATGCTTTCTGGCCTAAAACTCCCGAAATGGATTACTTTAGGAATTCTTTTCCCCATTATTTTTGTGAACGGCTGGCTGATTTTTCTGCTATGCCAGTATCTAAATCCGATTCCTAGCATTGTCATTAGCGCGAGTCTGATTGCGTTTTTACTAGAGTTTCCGATTGATTTTGTCGAATCCCGTGGCATGCGGCGGGGCTGGGCCATTGCACTGGTGCTGTCTTTGGCCATCACTCTGTTTAGTCTGATTGCGCTGATTTTGGGGCCGCTGGTATTTGAGCAGCTGCTAGAGTTTGCCAACCGCCTACCCGTATGGCTTGACCAGGGTAGCAAGCAGCTTCAAGATTTAGAGGCGCAGGGCTTTTTTCAAAATTTGCCCTTTGATGTTAGCAACCTGACCGATCAGCTGATTAACCAGCTATCGACCACTCTCAAGCTATTAACCAGTCAGCTAATCGGCCTCACCTTTGAGACCATCAGCAGCACTGTTGACCTGCTGCTAACCGTAGTCCTGTCGGTGCTGCTGGTGATCAACGGCCCCACCCTGTGGCGCGGGCTGATTAGCTGGCTGCCTACGCAGTGGCGCGATCGCATCGAGACCTCACTGCAGCCCAGCTTTCAAAGCTACTTTACGGGCCAAACTATCATCGCCTCGATTTTAGCGATCGCACTCTCCGTTGCATTTACTGTCTTGCAAATCCCCTTTGGGCTCTTATTTGGGCTAGGCATCGGGGTCACCAGCATTATTCCCTTTGGCGGCAGCCTGAGCATTGCCCTGGTCAGCCTCTTGCTGGCATTTCAAAATGTCTGGCTGGGGCTTAAGGTGCTTGCCGTCGCCCTTATCCTAGGCCAGCTCAATGAAAATATCATCGCCCCTCGTCTGATTGGTGGCATCACCGGGCTAAACCCTGCGATTGTGATTGTGTCCCTGCTGGTTGGGGCCAAAGTAGGCGGCTTTTTGGGGCTGATTGTGGCCGTCCCCACCGCCAGCTTTGTCAAACGAATTGCCGACACCCTGCAAAAAAACAGCGACCTACAGCAGCCAGGCAGCGGGCAGGGCAAGGAGAGAACAGAAAACGTTGAGAATGAATTTTTGTTGACAGAGTGAAATTAATAATGTCTCGACCCGTGACGTACCAAAATGCTCATCACTTCACCCGCGCTGGGGGTGATGATGATCTGGTTGTTGGGGATCGCCTGCAGGCGGCTCCACTGGAGGGCTTCAACATAGTGTAGATTGTGTAGCTGATGGATAGTCTGACGCACTTGATCGGCTGAGCCCAACAGAATATGTCGCATCGGTTCGCTGTGAACTCGGGTCGCGGGTTGCACAGTCTCGGCTGGCAGCGAAACGGGGGCGACCTCGGTGGGGAGGTCACTTTCTAGGAATGATTGCATGGTCATGGGAAGTCTCCGCTTGAAGGGGGTGAAAATTTTGAAGAGAAGATCAAAACGGCAGATACGTTCTAACTTCTGTCTACTGAGGGATTACGGTATCTCAGGAAATCTTTAAAGATTTTTTTGCGGAAATATGCTTAACGGGCATAAAGGCGTGGTTGGGATCGGTTTAGATACCTAAAGATATGGGGATCTGCACCAAAATCAAAGCCCCCGGTAAGGGTTGTGTGCGGAGAAATGAGTCAATGGGTAATTGGGATCTGATTTAGTTGCCAATCCCTAAAGGGCTTGCCTTCCCACCAGTTATCGAGATTCTTGGCATCGACGTGACGTGTATTGATTCTGGCTAGAACCTTGTACTGTTTGGTGCTGCCCTTACCGAGAGAGTTCGGCAGGCGGCTGCGTGAAGCTCACAGTTTCGGAGAGGGTTTACCTGGCTCAACTTACGAGACTTTGCTAGTCTTGACCGCAATTTGATATAGCTGCTGCTGCGTCTGAGCATCGCCCGGATACTCCGCGATGCCTACCCGATAGTTGGCCTGCAAGCGCTGCCCGTCAGGGGCTGTGAAGATCTGCTGTCGCAGCAGCTGCAGCACTGGCTCAAGCTGTTCTTTAGCGTCAGCTTTGCGCAGATCGCTGAGCACAATCATAAAGTCGCCTTCTTCCCAATAGCCGAGCAGTGCCGCTGTACCCAGATGAGCCTGTAGCAGCGACCCCCACCGTTGCAAAATCTGCTGCCCGGTGATGTGGCCATAGGTGAGGTTGATATCGCTCAGCCCCTCAAGATGGAGAACTGCGATCGCAAACGGTTTTGCCTGGGCAATCAGCTGACCTAGCTGCTGGCTTGACTGAGGGTAGTTAGCCAGCCCCGTCTTAGAATCTACGCTAGACAGCGCCGTCAGCAGGCGGTTACGCTCCAGGCGATTGGTAATGCGCGTCATCAGCTCAGGCCCCAACAGGGGTTTAGTCACATAGTCATCGGCCCCCGCCGTAAAAATTTGCTGTACCGTCTTGGCATCGGTGTGAGACGTCAAAAAGACGATCGGCAAATCTTGCCAGCGCGGATCGCTACGTACCGCCTGACACAGCTCAATGCCGTTGAAATCAGGCATTTCCACATCCAAAATCAGCAGATCGGGTTGGCTGTCAGTTAGCACCTGCCAGAATTGCAGCGGCTGATCTGAGGTCGTCAGCCGCATCCCCCAAGGCTCTATCAGGGGGCGCAGCGCCTTGAGCAAAATCGGGTCGTCATCAATCGCCAAAACGTGCATCGTTTGGCGAGATCGCCGCAGCCGCAGCCCGTTGGCTACCGCCCAAGTCTGCGCCACACTGACTGGTTGGGTCAACACCTGAGCCCCTACCGCCGCCATCTGCACCCGCCCCGACAAATTATCTTCCCCCGTAAGCACCACGGTCGGAATCGCTGGCGTCCGGGCTGCCAGATCGGCCAGCAACGGCAGCGCCTGCTCGATGTTTGCTTGACCAGTGCCTGCGCGATCGATACCTGCTTGACCAGTGCCTGCTTGACCAGTGCCTGCTTGACCAGTGCCTGCTTGACCAGTGCCTGCTTGACTAGTGCTGGCGCGATCAATATCGGCTAGATCAAAAACAACTACCTCTGGCGCATGGGTTTGCAGCCAGTTTTTGGCCTCTGCCAGGGTCGGCGCTAAAAACCAGCCCAGATTGCTGGTTTGGGTGAGCTGTTGCAGCTCTACGCCGAGCGAGCGATCGGCACCGATCAATAGGAGTCGTTCTTCTAAAGGGGGCTCGGTTGCGGGCAGCGGCAGGGCCGTCAAATCTAGATTCTCTGCGAGCTCTCGCACCAGATCTGGCACCTTCGCCAGCTGAATGATGGTGGGCTGCTCCAGCAAAATAGTTTCCAACTGCCGCGCCAGGCCAGTGCCCGCTTCGCGGTTAAACATCCCCAGCACCCCCGCCAGCTTGTGAGCGGCCTGTCCGGCCTGCTGGCGCAGCTCATCCCCCAGCATCGTATTTTCAATCGCGCTGACCGCTTCAGTGAGTAAGTGTAGCCGCGCTTGCATCAGCCCCTTGTACTGCCGCCAAAGCGCCTCCATCGCTTGATTAAATGACTGCTCAGCCGCCGGTTTGGGGGTAGAAGTTTGAGCCCCAGCGTCAGACGCGACCTTAGCATCTGGCTTGGCATCTGGCTGAGCAGCGGCAGTGTCAGAAACAGAAACAGACACCGGAGGTTTTAACTTATATCCCAAGCCATATACATTTTCGATCCAGTCTTGAGCACCCGCTTTCTTGAGCTTGCGACGCAGCCCCTTGATATGGGCTTTAACACTGTCTTCTAAAGGGGGGTCTTCAAAACTCCAGAGGTGCTCGATAATTTGCCCTCGGCTAAACACTCGAGCCGGATTACGCAAAAACAGCTCTAGCAGACTATATTCCTTCGGTGTCAACTTCAAAATATCGCCGCCGCAGGTGACGACACAGCTGACCGGGTCTAAGCGCAGCTGACCAATTTCTAAAATCGACGTCGGGGTGACCTCGCCTCGCCGCAGCAGGGCGCGAATCCGGGCCTGCAGCTCGGCCAAATCTAGGGGCTTAGTGAGATAATCATCTGCCCCCGCATCCAGCCCACGGATTCTTTCTTCGGGGGCATTGCCAGCAGTCATCAGCAAGAGAGGCGTGACACACCCCTCAGACCGCAGCTGTTTACAGAGAGAAATCCCGTCTATGTGGGGCAGCCCGACATCCAGCAGAATTAGATCATAGGCCCCCGCCTGCGCATATTCCAGACCGAGCTGGCCATCTTCTGCCACATCTAAGACATAGCGTTGCTCGGTCAGGGTTTTGACTAATACACCACTGAGAATTTCATCGTCTTCAATGAGCAAAATGCGCATTGCAACAGGCCCTAAATGGTACTGCCATAAGCTGGCATCGGCTAAATTGGGGTTAGCTAAATTGGCGTTGGCTAAATTTGCATTAGTCTAACAAGGAATGCTCTGAGTCGTTACAGAATGTTTGTCAGATTTTTTGGGCAGCCCTCCACCGGCCCCAATTTTTCATCTTGGCGCTTTACCGGGCGTGCTCTCGAGTTTTTCCCGATTGGCCGATATCTTTAGCAATTACAACAGAAGTGCTCAGAGAAGCTCAGCCAAAACCCTACGTGCCATGAACGACTTCCGCCGACAGTTTGCCTTAGATAGCCTTGTGATCTTTACAGGAATTGCTCTGGGTCTGGCCTCATTTGCGACCTTCAGCGATTGGAGCTCAACCCAACCAGACGTGGCCGTCAACGTCTCCGCGACAGCAGGCACGCAACTCTCAGCCATGTCTATTCGTCGGTAGGTTCCTCAGTTCTCAGAACTATCACGCCTGAGTTCTCAGGACTATCACATCAGAACTATCACATCAGGACTATCACATGCTTTTCAGCACCGTGCTATTTCTCAGCGCCGTGCTATTCAACCTTCGAAAACAAAACTTTTTTTAATCAAATATTTTTTTATCTTTTGCCCACGAAGCTTTAAAATTAATGCTGTACGTAATTGCGTATGTTCTGGTAGGCGCAGATACGCTAACAGGTCGAGATAATGGATCGAGCTAATGAGTCGAGCTGATATGCCGCTGGCTGATTATCCTAATCTCAAGCAGGGAGCCCAGGGGAGTGCAGTTGAAGCTTTGCAAAGGCAGCTCAACCGACGCTTTGCTGAGTTTGGACGCGCAAATCGGCTGGTCGTCGTGACGGGCCGCTTTGACAGCACCCTCACTCAGGCCGTGAAATACCTTCAGTGCGTGGCGTTTTTGTCTGTCGATGGCGTTGTGGGTTTGCAGACCTGGGACTTTTTGATCAATGGCACTGAGATGCTGCCCGTTCTGGGGATGGGTAGCTGTGGCGCGACGGTATGGCATCTTCAATACATGCTCAATCAGCTGGGCATAGATACTCCGGTCAACGGTATTTTTGAACAGCACCTGGTTACCCAGCTCAAGCGCTATCAGGCAATCCACCATTTACCAGACGTGGGTGTCGTCGAAAGTGCTACCTGGAAAGTACTCATTACCGAGCGGATAAACCTGCCCCACTGGCACACGCTGCCACGGGTAGCGTAGATTTCAGGGGCCTTCACGAGTTCTTCACGATTGCGACTTACTCTAAATGTACGGGCTTCCGCATAGCTCTGGTTGGTCGCAGTCTAGATAGCAAGTGTTTCCTGTAGGTGACCCTCTGTAGAGTGATTGATAGACTGATTGATAGACTATCTCAGCGAACCTGGCTATGTAGCTGGGCGGACAGCGCGATCGAACTCTATCCTAAATAACCAGTATGGGGGGTGTTTAATCGGCATCCCTTTTTTTTGCCATCGAGCCGACATGCAAAAAGGTCAGCTGCGATACCGATGTCCGCGACTGACCTTCTAAAAATCGGTCGGATTAGAAAAAATATTTGTTTGCAACCTCTGAGGCAGGTTTTCTGTCGGGTACTTAAGATGTGGAACGAAAGCGACGCTTTTTACGACGGGCGATAGCTTTGCGCTTTTCCTTCTCGATGGGTGTTTCGAAATGGCGGTTTTTCTTGAGATCTGAAAAAATATCAGCCTTCGAAACCTGGCGCTTAAATCGACGAAGGGCGGATTCAATGCCTTCGTTTTCGCCAATGATCACTTGGGCCATACGGACGGGGTCTCCTAACTAAATAAACAACAAGCGTAATAAACCTTGGCCACATCCAGCTCTGTAGTTTGCTCTATGGGGATGATTGAATGGTTTGCCTATCGGCAAAACTTCAAGTTTTCAAACTGCATGTGGTTTAAGTAAAGAACTACGTTCAAAAAGTCTAGCGGGCCAAACAGGCTTTGACCTCGCTAGATATCATACAAGCGATGATATCGACTAATGTTATAAATCAATCGATAGAGTAACGGCAACTAACGGCAATAGTTAAGCGCGGCGATTACCGCCAGACCGCTGCTCCCGAGGGCGGGCTTTATTCACACGCATTTCGCGACCCATCCACTCAGCCCCATCAAGGGCCTGGATTGCAGAGTCTTCTTCTGGCTCAGCAGACAACTCAACAAAGGCAAAACCGCGCTTGCGGCCTGTTTCTCGGTCGGTCGGCACCTGAACTCGCTTGACGGTGCCGTATTCTGCAAAAACAGATTGCAGGTCTTCTTCGGTAACCTCATAGGAGAGGTTGCCTATGTAGATTGACATGAAATACTCCATGTAAGTTGAAACATCATAGAGAACTATTGCGTCGGAGCATCACCTGTCAATCGAAATTGAACATCTTGAATCGCCGATCATAATATCTCATGGTCCATAATAAACCAAATGAAAGTACTTATAACCTAGGGCAATCGCATCTTAACCAGCCAAGACCTTAAGTAAATAATCGTCATCCCATCCGGCTCGCAACCGTTTATTCTTCACCCCCACCTTGGCCGTTTTTTCCTGGTTCAACGCACTCAGCGCTAGATGTCTCAGAAGGGT
>JBCBZL010000437.1:0-2338 GCA_039815385.1 Cyanobacteria bacterium P01_A01_bin.114 | reverse complement strand
TTGATCCGACTGTCCTTATCTCATCTGGTGTGTTTACGCATCTACCGATCGTATGATTAAAGCTACTTTTAAATCAGTTTCTTCTGAAAGCAAGATATCTCGTGAAACGGCAAGTCTTGCGATCGCAGCAACCTTTACGGCAGAGCCCATACAAGAAACGCTAGCGTTTTGGTTAAATCAGCTTGATCTGGAGCTGTCGGTTAAATTTGCTGGCTATAGTCAGGTTTTTCAGCAACTACTTGATCCGGCCAGTTTACTGGCTCAAAATCAGTCGGGCATCAATCTTCTCTTGGTTCGAATCGAAGATTGGGCTCGCTTTCAACCCTCTGCAGAGGTATCTCTAGACGCGGATGCAGACAAGCTAAAAGCCTCATTACAGCGCAGCGTTAAGGACTTCGTTGACGCGGTAGACAGCGCTACCTGTCGCTCTTCTACGCCGTACTTGATTGCATTTTGCCCGGTTAATCCAGGCATAGCGGCTGAGCAGCGCGAACTCTATGGGCAGTTAGAGCAAACCCTGGCTGAGGCATTGCAACCCATGCAGGGCGTTTATTTAATGCGCTCGGCTGAGATGTTTTTGCAGTATCCGGTCAGTGACTACTATGACGAAACGCGCGATCGCATGGGCCACATTCCCTACACGGATGTGGCGTTTACAGCGCTGGGTACCGCTCTGGCTCGCAAGATTTATGCGCTAAAGCGACCGCCTTATAAAGTAATTGCGCTTGATTGCGATCGCACCCTCTGGCGAGGCATCTGCGGTGAAGATGGGCCGCTGGGGGTGTCTGTTGACGCGCCTTTTCAAGCATTGCAGTCGTTCATGGTGCGCTGTAGCGAGGCGGGGCTGCTGCTGTGCCTGTGTAGTAAGAATAATGAAGACGCGGTCTGGCAAGTGTTTGAGCAGCGCGATGATATGCGATTGAGCCGCGATCGCATCGTCGCCTGGCGGATTAACTGGGAGCCTAAGTCAGAAAATTTGCGATCGCTGGCTGCGGAACTAAATCTAGGCCTAGACAGCTTCATTTTCATCGACGACAACCCGGTTGAGTGTTCAGAAGTGCAGGCGCGCTGCCCTGAGGTGCTGACGCTACAGCTTCCTGACGACCCTGAGGAAATCCCAGCGTTTCTCAAGCATGTTTGGCCCTTTGATACGCTCAACGTGACCGAGGCTGACCAGCAGCGGACTCGGCTTTATCAGCAAAACCAAGAGCGCCAACGATTTGAACGAGATGCGCTCGACTTTAATGCTTTTATCGAAGGGCTGGAGCTAGATATTCAAATTTTGCCGCCCTCGCTTGAACAAATGCCCCGAGTTTCTCAACTAACCCAGCGGACGAATCAGTTTAATGCCACGACCCGTCGCCGTCGCGAGCCTGAGATTCAGCAGCTGTGTGATACTCAAGGCTATGGGTGTCGGGCCGTGACGGTCAAAGATCGGTTTGGAGACTATGGCTTAGTGGGGGTGATGTTGTTTAAGCCCCAGGGCGATACTTTACAGGGCGATACGTTAGATGGCGATACGTTAGAGGTGGATACCTTCTTGCTGAGCTGCCGAGTTTTGGGACGAGGGGTCGAACATCGGATGGTGAATTGTCTGGGTGCGATCGCAGCCGAGCAGGGTTTGAGTACAGTCACGTTAAATTATCGGCCCACTCCCAAAAATCTGCCGATTGCCAATTTCTTCAATAACATTGCTCACCCCTATAACCAGGAAGACTCAGAGGATAGTCGATATGTGCTCCCTACAGCGGTCGCTCAGAGGCTAACGTTTACGCCCGGTTCAGCCTCGGCTAAGTCAGCGTCTAACCCAACCCCGTCCGTTGACGCTGCTAAAAAGCCCTCTAAGACAAGTCCGTCTGTCCTTTGGAACCAGATTGCCCGTGAGCTACAACAGCCCCCTCAGATTTCCAAGGCTGTTGTTGACCCAACTCGGCGGCATTATCGTCTGAGTGATTGGGTGCAACCGCAAACAGCTACAGAGAAAAAGCTCAGTGAACTTTGGGCTGATGTTCTTCGGCTTGATCAAGTGGGCCTGCACGACAGCTTTTTTGACCTGGGGGGCACTTCTTTGTTAGCGGTGAATGTCTTTACTGGCATCGAATCTGTTTTTGGCAAACGGTTGCCGATGACCACTCTGATCGAGGCCCCGACTGTAGCAAAGCTAGCCGCTGTGATTGACTGTGTGATTGATCGGCATGCTGATCAAGGGGGTGCTCAAACCCTATCTGATGCCTGGAGTCCGCTGGTGACTGTCAGAGCTGAAGGCAGTAAGCCTCCCCTTTACTGGGTTCATGGTGGCTATGGGGATGTTTTAGGGATGGCTAGCATCGCCCAACAT
>JBCBZL010000244.1:0-7718 GCA_039815385.1 Cyanobacteria bacterium P01_A01_bin.114 | reverse complement strand
GTATTGCTCTAAAAACAGGGCGGCTGAGCTCACCTCTAACCACATGATGCCCATGCACATCAGGGTGTAGAAGCTAAACATCAGCAGCGTGCGCTGCCCTTCGCCGGGGCGCAAATTAAACGCCGTACGCAGCTGTCGTACCCAAAGCGGGGATGAAATAAGTGACTCGGAATCCATTAGCGATCGTGAATAAGCAAATAGGCAGCTTTAAAGGCGTATCTCAATACCTAAGCACGCAGCCTTGCAAGCGAGGTTGCCCGGTATTGGGCGTCAGTGTATCGCTGATTTACGCTTTAGGCGAATTTAGTTTTTGATAATAAGGCTCACTATAGAAATAAGGTCCACTCTAGAGATATCCAACCCTGGCAGTTTAGAATATTAGTTTGTCTAGCGCTCATTGGCCATGAAGCATACGCTGTCTGTACTTGTCGAAGATGAAGCAGGGGTCTTAACCCGGATTGCTGGTTTGTTTGCCCGTCGCGGTTTTAACATCGAGAGCTTAGCGGTTGGGCCTGCTGAAAAAGTGGGCATCTCTCGCATCACGATGGTGGTGCCCGGTGATGACCAGGCGATTGAGCAGCTGACTAAGCAGCTATATAAGCTGATCAATGTCTTAAAGGTCAACGACGTGACAGAAACCCCCTGCGTCGAGCGGGAGCTGATGCTTTTAAAGGTCAATGCTAACAGCACCACCCGAGCTGAGATCATCAACTTTGCTCAAATTTTTAGAGCCCGCGTGGTTGACGTTTCAGAAGAGTCCCTCACGCTTGAGGTGGTGGGTGATCCGGGTAAGCTGGTGGCGATTGTGCAAGTGCTAAGCCGCTTCGGGGTCCGCGAAATTGCCCGTACGGGCAAGATTGCCCTCACTCGCGAATCTGGAGTGAATACAGAGTATTTAAAGTCGCTGGAAAGCAAGATTTAGGGCGCTTGAAGAATGGGTGGGCATTGCCCATCTGATCGGGCCTTGTATAACTGCTAAATTGTCACACTGTTGCGTAGACAATCTGACAATTTAGCAGTTACAACAGGAAAGATACTGCTATCCCTGTATTTCTTATGTTAGAACCGCTTTCTCTGGCTGCTGCGACCGCGATCGCCAAAATTGTCCTTGATAAGTTTTACGAAGGTGCAGGCAAAAAGCTTGAAGAGAGTGCAACAAAGTTAGGCGGGTCCGTTGTCGAGAAAGCCAATGAGAAAATTCAACAGCTAGGTCAGCTGATCTGGCAGCGCTGCTTTAAGGGCAAACCTGCCGATGTAGCACAGCTGCCCGAACAAGCGGCAAAACCTGACGCTGATGCTGAACAGAGCAAACTCTCAGAGTACTTGGGCAAAGTGCTCGATCAAGACGATGTATTTACTCAGCAGGTAAAACAGCTTGCTGGTGAGATTCATCAGGTGATTGTGAATATGGAAGACATCAAAGCCCGCAACGTGCAACAAAATTTTGGCGGGCAAGGGCTTCAGGTAAACGACTCAAAAGCACCTGTGATTCAGGCTAAAGACAGCCCGATTACGATTAACTATGGTGTCGCCGATTAGCTCCAGTCGGCGGGACGGGAACCGCCAGAGAGAAGCACCCCAGATTATGGCCTTGAGAACCTGATTGCCACGCAGTTTGTGGGGCGACAGGCCGAGCTGCAATCGCTGCATCATCAACTGCAAGGGTCTGAGCAAGTCGCCATTACCGCCGTAGCGGGTATGGGGGGCATTGGCAAAACGGCTTTGGCGCAGCAGTATCTGCGGCAGTATAAATCTGACTATCCCGGTGGGCGCTGGTACTTTAAGGTGCGAGATCAGGGGCTGGTCGCTCAGTTGGTGGGGGCGGCAGCCTTGTTTGGCTGGCAGCTGCCTGATAGTTTGCCCAACGATAGGGCGCGGGTGCGGTGGTGTTTTGACCGCTGGCGGGCGGTGTTTCCTGGCAGGCGGCTGCTATTGCTGGACGATGTACAGACATATAGCGATGTGAAGCCCTATCTGCCCACAGAAGACTCTAGCTTTCAGGTCTTGATGACCTCGCGGCGGCGATTTGGTCAGCCGGTGAGTCGCCTAGATTTGGGGGTTTTAAAGCCAGATGAAGCCCTAACGCTGCTGACCAAGCTGGTGGATAACCCCGATCGAGTACAGAGCCAGCAGACTGATGCGACAGAGTTATGCGAATGGGTAGGGCGACTGCCCTTGGGGATTGAGCTGATCGGGCGATATCTGGCTCTACATGAGACGCTCAATTTTGCCAAGTTGCAAAAACGACTCGACGCAAAACGGCTACAGGTGAAAGCCTTTCATCAGGTGCCAGAGGAGATGGCCTATGAGACAACGCTGCAAGCTGCCTTTGAGCTGAGCTGGCAAGATTTGGCAAATGAAGTCAAAACACTGGCAGGGACGCTCAGCCTATTTGCCTCAGACCCGATACCGGGTGAGCTGATTACAAGGGCGCTGCCCGACTGGGATGAGGAAGATCTCGAAGATGCGTTAGATGAGGTCTTGGTGCATCGAAATTTGTTGCAAAGTGACCAGGATGGCAGCTATCAGCTTCATCAGCTGGTGCGAGAGTTTGTGGCAGACAAGCTGGAAACTGAGCTGGCGGAACAAGCGTCTGCGCTGCAAAAAGGTGTGGCCCAGGCGCTGGGTGATGTGGCAAAGCGCATCCCACAACTTGTGACGGTATCTCTGCAGCAGCAGCTATTGGCCACTATACCCCACATGGCCCAGGTGACTAACCATATGAGTCATGTCATTGATGACAGCACCGATGCGATATGGCCTTTTGTCGGGTTAGCTCGATTTCACACAGCTCAAAGCCTTTGGCCAGAAACTCAATATTGGTGGCAAGCTTGCCTGACGATGACAGAGCAGCGCTTTGGCCCCGAGCATCCCTCCACCGCCACCAGTCTGAATAATTTGGCTGGGCTGTACGAATCCATGGGGCGCTACAGCGAGGCCGAACCCTTGTATGTGCGATCCCTTGAAATCAGCGAAGCGCAGGTCGGCCCCGAGCATCCCGACACCGCCACCAGTCTGAATAATTTGGCGTTCTTGTATGTATCGTTGGAGCGATACCAACAGGCGGAACCGTTGTATGTTCGCTCTCTCAAAATTAAACAAGTACAATTGGGCAACAATCATCCCTCAACTGCCAGGGGGTTGGGTAATTTGGCGTTTTTATATGAGCTGATAGGGCGTTATAGCGATGCGGAATCCCTGTATGTTCAAGCCTTAGAAATTAATTTCAAAGTTATGGGGCAAGAACACCCCCAAACCCATAATTGCATTGGCAGTTTTGCTAATTTCTTGAAAAAAGTAGTTAAGGCAAATCAGAGCGACCAACTCTCCGATCATCCCCTCACTCGGGCATTATTACAGGATCTCTCGTAGGAGCATTCCTTATTTTTTGCTTTCGACCTATGCGAGAAAAAAGGCGTTGGCAATACCAACGCCCTAAAGTTTCAGGCAAAATTTGATCTTAAACCTTGGCCACCTCCAGAACCGTAGTTTGCCCTACGGTAAAAACTCAAGGTTTCCATCTGGATGTGGTTTAGCGAGAGTCTGCCTAGCCTTAGCCCCCAGCCACGGCTGGGACAATGCTGACCTCGTCACCATCCTTGAGGGCAGTCTCTTTGCCGTCTAAAAAGCGAATGTCTTCGCTGTTAACGTAGAAATTGACAAACCGACGCAGTTCGCCCTGATCATCGCACAGACGTGCTTTGATCCCTGGGTAGTTGCCCTCCAGGGTATTGAGGAGTTCGACAATATTGCCGCCACCGCACTCGATGGTGGCTTCATTATTGGTGAACTTTTGCAGCGGGGTAGGAATGAGAACTTTGATGGACATATTGGGAAGAAGAGGGATTTAGTAATGAACGACGGGGTGGAGGGTGGAGGGTGGAGGGTGGAGGGTAGAGAGTGGAGAGTAGAGGGTGGAGGGTGGAGAGTAAAGGGACGCCTTACCCACTACCCACTACCCACATCTCCCCTAAACAGGCGTCTGCTGCCAATCCAACCGATTTAACGTATTCGCCCGTTCCCAAGCGTGCTCAAAGCTATCTAGCTTGGGCTCAATGGTGAACGGCTCGCCGATATAGCCCTGGACGGCTTCCTGGGTTTTGAGACCGTTGCCGGTGATGTAGGCGACGGTGGTTTCGTCGGGGTTGATTTTGCCAGCTTCGACCAGTTTCTTAAGAACGGCGATGGTGGTGCCGCCAGCGGTCTCGGTGAAGATGCCCTCAGTTTCGGCCAAGAGCTTCATGCCTTCGATAATCTCAGCATCGGTGACGTCTTCGATATTGCCGTTGGTCTTGCGGGCAATTTCGACAGCGTAGACACCGTCTGCCGGGTTGCCGATGGCGATCGACTTAGCGATGGTGTTGGGCTTGACCGGCTTAATAAAATCACGCCCTTCCTTAAAGGCTTGGGAGATGGGGGAGCAGCCTTCGGCCTGGGCTCCGCTAAAGCGAACAGGCTTTTCATCTACTAGGCCAACGTTTACAAACTCATTAAAGCCTTTATAGATTTTGCCGAACAGTGAACCCGAGGCGAGGGGGGCGACGATGTGGTCGGGCAGCTGCCAGCCGAGTTGCTCAACCACCTCAAAGCCCAGCGTCTTGGAGCCTTCGGAATAGTAGGGCCGCAGGTTGATGTTGACAAAGCCCCAGCCATGGGTGTTGGCCACCTCAGAGCACAGCCGGTTGACCTGGTCGTAGTTGCCTTCGACCGCCATCACGGTGGGGTCGTAGATTAGGGTGCCGAGCACTTTACCGGCTTCGAGGTCAGAGGGGATAAAGACGCAGCAGTCGAGACCGGCGTGGGCCGCGATCGCAGCCGTCGAATTCGCCAAATTCCCCGTACTGGCACAGGAGACTGTCGTAAAGCCCAGCTCTTGCGCGCGGGTCAGCGCTACAGAAACCACCCGATCTTTGAAGCTGAGGGTGGGCATGTTGACGGCGTCATTTTTAATGTAGAGATTTTTGAGACCCAGGCGACGGGCCAGACGATTGGCCTTAAGCAGGGGGGTCATGCCGGTGCCGACATCGATGGGGGTGTCGGTCTCGACGGGTAAAAAGGCCCGATAGCGCCAGATAGAATTTGGCCCCGCTTCGATACTGTCTCTAGAAACCCGGTTACGGATGGCGTCGTAGTCATAGGCCACCTCTAAGGGGCCAAAGCATTCTTCGCAAACGTGCTTAGCGCCCAGGTCATATTTTTCGCCACACTCCTTACATTTGAGGTGAGTAAACGTCGCTGCGCGCGATAAAGAGACTGTGCGGGTATCCACTGCCTGAGTCATATCGGGTATTCCCTTCTGCCGAAACTTTTCGGATGGTAGCACCCTTTACAAAATGCCGTCAAACATACCCGACAAAAATAGTCGGGATTAATTTTTTCTTTGTGGAACAGTGGCTGTAGGCTTTTTGGAGTTTTGGGCTGGTCGTCGGCAATGTTCAATATCCGGGTGATGGGTGATGGGTGAGTGCGCTGCGCTGGTGAGTGCGCTGCGCTAGTGAGTATTGAAGACCACCTCACCACCTCACCACTCACCCTCTCACCTCACCTGCCCGAAAATTTAAGGCTGACAGACAACTATTCCGTGCTAATCACAGCCAGAACATATTCCCCTTGGCTAGCGGTCTCGTTGGTCGAGACGTCGTAGATAAAGCCGGTATGCTCAGACATAATTTCAATCACCTGGGGTAAGCCGCCTGTTTTATTGAAGCTCAGCAGCTCAAAGAGGCGCTCTCCTGCTGTGATCTGCTCCCCTGGGTTGAGTCGATTTTGAATGAGCCCCCCAGCGGTCGCGTAATACTTCACGACCTGGGTTTTGGGGTAGAGCGGCAGGGTGGTCTTTTCAGGATGACCCGTCTGCAGAATGCCTTTTGCGCTCAGGTAGTTTTGAATGCCCATCAGCCCTCGCTCAACAGCCGCAGGGTCAATTTTCATGCCGGTTCCCAGTTCAAAGGTGTAGGCTTCTACCTCAAAGCGAAGCGGGCGTCCCAGCTCTGCAAATATCCGCTCTAGGGCTAGCCAGGGTTTAATAAAAGCTTCGTCAAAGGCGTCACCGTCGTATTCGTCGAGCAAGATGCCAAAGTCGAGATTAAACAGCTGGGCGCTGTCGCCGCGATCTTGAAAGTAATACAGATAGGTCAGGCCTCGGTTGCTGGAGGTGTGCAGATCGATTAGATAGTCGGCGTCTATGGCCAGGGTCTGTAGCTGGTTTCTATATAGCTGATCGCCGGGCAGTCCTTGGGCAGCTGTTTGCTTATTCTGTTCTATTTGAAACTGATCTTGAATGGCTTGCCGATAGGCCTGTTGAATCACTTCGATCGGGTGGTCAAAATAAGCCTTTGCAAAGGACAGAATATCCGCATTGGTTTTCTCATAGTCCCAAAAGATGCGATTCCAGTCGCGGCCATCGTAGGGGCTATAGCGGCCTGAGGAGAAGTGGTGCGATCGCACATTTACGCTCAGCGGATTGCACATCGGCACTAGCCAGATTTCCCCGGCCAGGTCACCGTCATCTAGCCTCATCAGCCACTGGATTAGCTGATGAATCACCGCATTCCCCGCAATCTCAGCACCGTGGAGGTTTGCCTGCAAATAGACTTTTTTGCCCGGCGTACTGCCTCGAAACTGATAAATCTGTAGCGACAGCTCATCACCCGAAGCTAGCTGCAGAAGGGGAATGGTTTGAATCTGGGGTGCGATCATCTAACGCGACTGAAGTGCTTGGATATGGGCAAGGTGTTCGGGAGTCTTCAAAGTTGTCTGCAACTGTTCCAAGACGGTTGCCAGATCCCTTGACTGCATTGCATTCACATCAAGAGATAGCCCTGGAAAAATCTGGCTGTGGATTGTGCCCGTTTGATCAGGCGATATCAGCACATATTCACTTTTTTCCAAACGGTGCCAGATAATTTCATTGTCGTAGATTTGCCAGACGACATATTCTTGAACGCCGTTGCGTCGGTAAGCATTGAGCTTGACATTGAGATCATAAGACGCGCTGCTAGCAGCCACCTCAAAGATGAGCTCAGGGGCACCCTCAATATAGTCATCTTCTGTGATCCGCGACTGGCCCCCTGCTCCGGGTTCAATTCTTAAGAGCGCATCTGGTTGGGGGTCGTTATCCAGATCTAAGCGTACGGTCGCGTTATCGGCCAGATAGGTGCCGGGTGTTGCAGCATGATAAGCCCCGAGCCAGGCTACGATCAGAGCGTGCGGGTTGCCATGCTGCTTAGCACGAACGGCTGCGGCCATGTATACCACTCCTTCAATCAGTTCAGCTTTCTTGAGATGCGGCATCGCGGCATAGCGCCGTTCAAATTCTGTGCGGCTGAGGCGATCGCCGTTTTCTAACAGGGGTACCTTGGTTGGGGTTAGGGCAACCATACACAGACAATCCAAGACGGTGTCTACATTTTGACATAGCGCCGGATTGATGTAGCGCCGGGTTGATATAGCGCCGGGAGAGCCAGCACAGATCGATTTGCAAGATACCCCCTGTAGGGCTATCCATTAGGGACAAGTCGCTGCAAGACCTACTTGAAAGCGTGAATCGCTCGCTGAAACCCCACCGCCTACGGCACCTCCCCTTGCTAAGGCTACCGTGTACACACATCTCAAAGAAGACCCCAAAATCCTGCATTACCCCCCTTAGTCCCCCCTTGCCAAGGGGGGAAACTCCGGTCCTCCCCCTTACCAAGGGGGAGTTAGAGGGGGTGATGCAG
>JBCBZL010000195.1:0-9517 GCA_039815385.1 Cyanobacteria bacterium P01_A01_bin.114 | reverse complement strand
CGGCAAGCGAAACACATCCGCAAAGATGGAGTAGCCATCGGGTCGTCGCGCCGGATCGGGTGAATCGTAAACCACTAAAAGGCCATCTTCGTAGCCCAGACACGGAAACAACGTCAGCCCTTCGGCATGGTCGCTGCCGAGGGTCAGGGGTAAATCAAACAAAACGCTGAGCAGGCCAGAGTCCTGATCCCACAGGGTATCTTGGCTGTGGTCAAGCACATCCTTCAGGCAAAAGACCTGCATGGCCCCTTCGAGTTCCATGGTGGGGCCCGCCAAAATAATCAAATCGCCTTTGTGTAAACACAGCTCTCGCACGCCTAGACCATTTAAGTCAACGAAGTGCTTCCGATAGAGAGCCCCTTTCCCCAGGTCTTTGAGGGAGAGGACGCCGGGCTCGGTCTCCTCTAGTTCGATTTCTAAAATAATCGCCCACCCTCTGAGCACCGGCCCGCGCAGCCCTAAAAATATTTGATGATCAGAAATCGCCAACCCTTCAATATCTAACCCGTTATCTTTAGACGGCAAGCCCATTTGCAAAAACGGGCCAAGGTGATCGTCTTCACTGAGGGCTTCCATCAGCGTATTGTGCCCCTGGGTTTTGCGCAGTGCCGCCGCCGACAGCTGATCTGCGGGCGCATCTGACCGGGCGTAGGTTTGCACAGGCTCGCCGTTGATAATCGGAATGCGCGCGAGCAGATAGCGATTGGGGTCTTTGTCAATTTCAGACAGGCGCTGAATATCTTTCTTGACTTTTTTGCCTTTCGCTTTGCTACGCTTAGTGCTGTGGGAGCCAACGATCCAGAGATAGCCGTCAGAATAGTCCATCCCTTCGATATCCACTTCAGAGTCTTGGTCAAAAAGTTCGACAAAATCACCGACTCGAAACTGCTGGTGATCGCCATACATGCAGGTATCAAGACGCCGTAATCGCTCAATTGCGATAAATTCATCAGAGCCGACCCACAGGCTCCCGTCTGGGGTCATGGTCGCAGCCGACAGCTCACCGATCAAATCCTCGGCATCGCTATCGAATTTGAGAAGAACACGGCTCAATAAAAAGCTATTAGGCATTTTTTTAGATCATTTTTACGGAATTTTCACGCAAAGGACTATCCGACGCGGCCGCAAAAAACATAGGCTTAAGAAGCAACTACCTATGAAATAATTATCTTATTGCCTTTAATCAGGCTTCCCCAGCCGGGGTCATATTTCCTTTAAATCAAGATTTTACCGCAGTCAGACCGGGGGAACCATCTCCCCTGTAGAGGAGTTTTTGCATGGCACAGTGGATCAAGTGGGGTATGGTATCGGTCGTGACAGGTAGCGTCTTTTTAGGCGATGCGGTTCTAGGCCGTGCGGCTGCCGATACCTCAACAGCTGCCGCAGAAACTGCCCTAGAAGCTACCGCAGAAACCGCTTCCACTGCGGTGCAGCTCTCAGAAAATACGATCGCCCCCGAAACCGCAGACGCCCTCCCCAACACCACTGAGCTTTCTGCAGCCCGGCATTTGCCCACCGAAGAGCAGTGGCTGCGGGCAGAGCAGGCCAATCGCCTATACGACAGAGCCGAGCGATATCGGCGGCTGGGCGAGCAAACAAAAGCGCTAGAGTCATACCGTTCGGCTCTATTCATTTTTGAAGTACTCGCCGCCTCAAGCGCTGAAGGCGAGGCCCAAGAGAGTTTTCAAGTTGCGGCTGACTTTGTGCGATCGCGCCTGTCAGAGCTGGGTAACGTGACCTCTCAGGCAGAATAAATCCATAAAACGGGGCAATATCCGGAACGCTACTGAGTCTTGATGAAGCCTAAGGAAGGGCATCCCAGATATTTCCTTAAATCTTTAGACCTACTACAGGCTTTAATTTTCTATGACCCGAAGCGCTGGTTTGTTTACCGTTGCAATCGACACCATTAACCGCATCGGCAATACCCCGTTTAAGCATGTCTTCTCTCTAACTAGACGCCTTTTAGCCCCAACGCTGCTACTGGGAACCCTGTCTCTTTCTCCGATCTCAATCTCCCTTGACGGTGCCATTGTTCACAATACGGCCCAGGCCCAAAGCATCTCAGATCAGGAAGATTCTAGTTTTCGCCAGCTGATCCGGCAGGGGATGGAATTTGGGCAAACCAATCAGCTTGAAGAGGCTTTTGATAGCTACCTCCAAGCCCTCGACCTGGCTCGCGAAGCAGACGACCTCAAAGCGGAAGGAGAAGTCTTTTTTCACCTGGGCGTCACCCATATTGGTATTGGCTACTATCAAGAAGCGCTGGACTATCTCAAGATCGCTGAAGAAAAGCTGAGAGTCACCGCCCCTGATTCACTGATGTATCAAATGACCTTTTTGATGGCAGCTCAGGCATTCGAAGAACTCGGCGAAGTGGAAACCGCCGAACAGCTGCGAGAGCGGGCTCGGGAGCTCAGCGACCAGTAGCTGCTAATCTCAACCACGACCGCTCATCCTGCTGTAGACTGTCGATCTCTAAACGCTCAACATGCCCCACCTAAGCAGTCCTCCGCTTGGGCTATCAGCTGCGATCGCAGGCCTGATGGCCTCCCTCACCAGCGCCTTCCTCCCGGCTCAGGCCGCCACAATTCAGCCGATCACGATTCAGACAGCCAAGATTCAGGCAGCCAAGATTCAGACGGCCAAGATTCGGACGGCCAAGATTCAGCAGCCTGAGCAGCTACGTGCTCTGCTTGTTTCGACGCCTTTATCAACGGCACAGGCCTCTAATAGGCTCATGGCACAGGCCTCCGATAGCCTGCTCACCTCATACGAAGCGGGTGTCGAGCTGCGCAGTCGGGGCCAGTTTCTTGAAGCCATTGAGCAGTTTCAAGCCGCTCTAGAACAGGCGCGCGCCCTAGACGATCGTCGCTCTGCGTCGATTATTTTGAACGACCTGGGTCGTACCTCCGACCAGATGGGAGAGCTTGCGCAGGCGATTGATTACTACACCCAGGCCCTTGAGATCGCGGCTGTGCTTGGCGACCCAGCCGCTGAAAGTACTATTCTCAACAACCTCGGCACCGCTCACAATAGCCTCAATCAGTACAGTCAGGCCCTGGACTACTACCAGCGATCGCTGGCGATCGCGCGATCCATCGAAGACCGGGCAGGGGTAGGAGACACCCTGCTCAATATTGGCACGGTTTACTACTACACAGGCGACTTTGCCAATGCCCTCGACTTTTACCAACAGGGGCTCTCTATGGTGCGCCCCCTAGGCTATCAACAGGCAGAAGGCAGAGCGCTGAGTGCGATGGGTCTGGTCTATCGAGATCAGGGCGACTATGAGCAGGCCGTGAGCTATTTGGAGCAGTCGCTACCCCTGCGACAGGCCGCCAATGACGTCAGCGGTGAAGCCGTAACGCTCAGCAATTTGGGCACGGTTTATCTAAACCTGGAGCAGTATGAACAGGCCTTCGAGGTTTTACAGCAAGCAGCTGCGATCGCGCAATCCATCGGCGAGCGGAGCCTGGAAGGCACCGCCCTCGACAGCATCGGCGCGGTCTACCATCACCTAGGCCAGCCCCAGCAGGCCCTTGACTACTATCAGCAAGCCCTTGCCCTGGTCAGCGCAGCCGACGACCAGGCTAGCATAGGCCGCACCCTCAACAATCTCGGGACACTTTACAAAGACCAAGAAAACTACGACGAAGCGCTCGCAGCCCTAGAGGGCGCACTGGCCGCCCGACGAGAAACCCAGGATCTCACGGGCGCTGTTGTCACCCTCAACAATCTCGGTACCGTTTACGATGAGCGCCAGAACTACAGCACGGCCCTCGACTACTATGCGCAATCGCTAGAGCTGTCTGAGACCCTGGGCGATCGGTTGGGCCAGGCCCGAGCCAACAACAATATTGGTACAATTTACAATCGAGTGGGCGACTACGCACCCGCCCTACAATACTACAATCAGGCTCTCGACATGCTCAGAGAGCTTAATCTTAGAGAAGGGACTGCCTTAAGCAGCTTTAACATTGCGTTAGTCTATCGCGATCAGGGCAATCTGAGCGGTGCTCTAGAACGGGTGAATGAAACCCTCTCTCTGGTGGAAGACATTCGCACCGATCTCCGCAGCGAAGACTTTCGCACGTCTTACTTTGCAACAGTCCAAAACTTTTATCAGTTCAAAATTGATATTTTGATGCAGCTGCACCAGCAGCAGCCCAATCAAAACTTCGATATTCAGGCTTTAGAAACCAGCGAGCACGCCCGCGCTCGAACCCTGATCGAGCTGCTGGGTGAGGCCAGCGTTGATATTCGAACCGGGGTCAACCCCCAGCTGCTCTCGCAAGAAACCAGGCTACTCGACCAGCTGCGATCGCTTGAAATAGAGCGACAGCAGCTCCTCAGCCAAGCCGTCTCTCCTCAGCAGCTCAGCAGGCTAAACAAAAGAGACACTGACCTGCTCAGTCAGCTTGACCAGCTCAAAGCCCAAATTCGCCAGAGCAGCCCTGGCTATGCGGCGCTCAAATATCCCACACCGCTCTCCGTGTCAGAGATCCAACAGCAGGTTCTTGACCGCGATACGGTGCTGCTACAGTATGTCTTGGGCGACGAGCACAGCTATCTGTGGGTTGTCTCTCAAGGGGGCGTTCACAGCTATACCTTACCCGATCGGGCCACCCTCACAGCCGCCGCCGAAACCTTTCGCACTGAGCTGCTGCGCGCTCGAGGCACCCTTTTTCGCTTCGAACAAGCGAGCCAAGCGCTGAGCGATCTGATTTTGGCACCCGCCGCCGAGCAACTCAGAGATAAACGCCTGCTGGTTGTGGCAGACGGTGCGCTGCAATATATCCCCTTTGCAGCACTGGCAGCTCCCTCAGCTGAGACATACGCACCCTTGATGCGCCAGCACGAAATTGTCAACGCGCCCTCAGCCTCAACAATCGCGGTCTTACGGCAGCGCCCCCCAGCGGCAGCGCCCAAAACCCTGGCGATTTTAGCCGACCCCGTTTTCAGCCCCAGAGACGAACGGTTGACAGGCAGCGCCATTGGCCAGGATTTTTTTAGTCGAGGCGAAGACGGTCAGGCTTTAGCCCAGCTGATGCGCGGCTTTGGTTTAGAGGGTCTACAGCGCATTCCCTTTACACGACAAGAGGCTGATAACATTTTAGAACTGGTCCCTGAGGAAGAGAGTGCGATCGCATTTGGCTTTGACGCGACCCAAGACTGGGTCACCCAATCACCGCTCGATCAGTACAAAATCGTTCACTTTGCCACCCATGGGCTAGTCGATAGCGAGCACCCCCATTTATCTGGGCTAGTCACCGCCCTGGTCAACCCGCAAGGCGAGCCCTACCCCGACGGCTTTCTGAGACTACCTGAGATTTTTAACCTCCGGCTCAATGCTGATCTGGTTGTGCTGAGCGCCTGTCAAACCGGCTTAGGTCAAGACATTCGCGGTGAAGGCGTGATTGGCCTCACCCGAGGCTTTATGTATGCGGGGGCCCAGCGCGTTGCAGTCTCTCTTTGGAACGTAGACGACAGAGCCACCGCTGAGCTCATGTCTGAGTTTTATCGCGGCATGCTTCAGGAGAATCTGACCCCGACCGCAGCCCTGCGACAGGCTCAGCTAAAGATGTGGGAACAAACCCCCACGCCTTATCTATGGGCTGCCTTTACCCTCCAAGGAGAATGGCGCTAGTATCAAAATCGCCCCGCACGAATGAATAGGGCAATTTTGCGCTAGCCAATGCGCCAGCGCTTCGCGTACTTGCGGGCATAGGTCGCCACCGACTGCCCCGACAGATATAGGTGGGTCATCGTCGGCAGCATCGCCGAGATACCCATCACCATGCCAAAATAAATGTTTTTTAAACTCCCCCGGCTAGTTGGGTTGGTCACAGCCTCCACAATACGAGCCTCATAGACCTCGGTTCGGTTGGACAATGATTCTGGCGTATGCTGGACGACGCTGACCAGCCAGCCTGAGAACGAAAAAACGAACAGCACCCACCAGGTCGCCACAATAGCAATCAAGACATCAATGCTGAGATGGGCCACATAGCTGGTGACCGAAGTTGTCTTCAGCGCCCGACGAGCAATGTAGACAGTGATAAAAAAGGACAGACTGTCAAATAGCGCCCCCATCAAGCCCACTGGAAACTGCAGCAAAAAGTAATGCGTGCGTTCATTCCCAAACGCCTCTTCTGGATAAGCCGTTAGCAGCGCCAGCCAGTAGCAGGTCATATTCAGCAAGGTGAAAAAGAGAAACAGCTTAGGAAAAAAGCTAATTAAGCTGCCACGCTTTTGATCGTAAAAACTCAGCAAGCGCCCCAAAGAGCGCTTCCAAATCGCCATAATCGGTCGGGTTCGAAATTTGCGCAGCATCATAGGGGTTCTAGAGAAAAAAGGTATTTACGACAGTCTGGCAAACGTCTAGAGCTATCGCTATGATCTATGACACTAGCCACCCAAAGCATTTAGGCGCTTGCAATCAAATCAACCACCTCCCTTTGCCTTTCGCCTTTCACCTTTCGCCTTTCGCCTTTCACCTTTCGCCTTTCACCTTTCGCCTTATAGCCCAAGGGGCATGGCTTCGCTAACGCCTTTCACCTTTCGCCTTTCACCTTTCGCCTTTCGCCTTATAGCCCAAGGGGCATGGCTAAAGCCTTCAGCATAGCTTCGCGAACGCCTTTCGCCTTTCGCCTTTCGCCTTTCGCCCTTCTCCACCGGAGAACTTAGATTCGAGCGATCTCCTTACATCCGCTCTAGCACCTGAATGCCCAGCAGAGACAGCCCTAGCTTTAGCGAGCGCGCCGTCAAATCACACAGCATCAGCCGCGAAGTGCGCTGGGGTTCGTCAGCCTGCAGCACTGAACAGCGATCATAAAACTGGTTGAACTTTTGGCTGAGTTCAAACAGATATTGACAGAGACGATTCGGAAACAAATCGCGGGCGACCTCAGCAATCGTCTCATCGAGCTGCAACAGATGTTTTGCTAGAGTCAGCTCAGTCTCATCCTCTAAGTAAATTGAGGCATCGGTGCCTAAAGTGTCAAAATCAATCTCTCCTTTGCGGCTAATCCCCTGCACCCGTACGTAGGCATAGAGCATATAGGGGGCCGTATTCCCCTGCAGAGCTAACATTTTTTCAAAGCTAAAGACATAGTCGCTGGTGCGGTTTTGGCTCAGATCAGCATACTTGACCGCACCGATACCCACTTTCTCGGCAACGTCTTGGATAAAGTCTTCTGGCTCACTACGATTTTCTGCTTGAATGCGCGCCTCTAAATCTTGCCGAGCCCGATCCACCGCCTCGTCTAACAGGTCTTGTAGCTTGACGGTCTCTCCTGACCGGGTTTTAAACTTCTTGCCATCTTCTCCTTTGACCACGCCAAAGGGGATGTGGCTCAGCTCTACCGTCTCGGGTATCCATCCGGCTCGCCCCGCCACTTGAAACACCTGGGCAAAGTGATTCGCCTGTCCCGCATCCGTGAGAATAATTACGCGCTCGGCCTCATCTTTTTGGGTGCGATAGCGAATCGCAGCCAGATCGGTGGTGGCATAGTTAAAGCCTCCACTCGTCTTTTGCACAATCAGCGGCAGCCGGTCGCCCGCTTTATTGGTAAACCCGTCTAAAAACACCACCTGAGCCCCCTGATCTTCTTCTAAGAGCCCCAGGGATTTTAGGTCTTTAACCACGTCGGCCAGCAGCGGATTGTAGAACGACTCACCGCGCTCATTAATGCTGATATCGAGACGGTCGTAGATTTTTTGGAAGGCCTTCCGAGACTGCTCGCAGAGCACCTGCCACGCCTTCAGGGCAGATTCGTCACCCGATTGGAGCGCCACCACGGCATTGCGAGAGGTTTCTTTAAAGGCCTCATCTTCGTCAAAGCGCTGCTTGGCCTGCTTGTAAAACGTCACAAGGTCACCAATGTCTACCTCAGACCTGGCCTCCAATGCTTCGGGGCAGACTGTGCGCAAATGGGTAATCAGCATGCCAAACTGGGTGCCCCAGTCGCCCACATGATTGAGCCGCAGCACGTCATGCCCCACAAACTCGAGCACACGGGCAATGCTGTCACCAATAATGGTCGAGCGCAGGTGGCCAACGTGCATTTCTTTGGCGATATTGGGGCTCGAGAAATCAACGATTACTTTCTGGGGTGGCTTCGCGGTGGGCACCCCCAGTCGATCGTCTGCCTGCATTCCCTTGAGCTGGGTTTCGAGATATTCCGTTTTGAACTTTAGATTGATGAAACCAGGGCCCGCAATTTCAGGCGGTTCACACAGGTCGTTGACGTTGAGGTTTTCAACGATTTGGGCCGCGATCGCACGCGGCTTATTCTTCAGGGGCTTCGCCAGCGACATGGCCACATTTGCCTGATAGTCACCAAACTTAGGATTTGCCGTTGGCACCAGCACCGGATCGGTGCCTTCAAGGTCTGGGCCAAAGGCAGCGACCAGCGCTTGCTGTATTCGGGTTTTAAGTTCTTCAAGGGTCGATAGCATGGCGACAAATCATTCTTAAAGCAAGCCAATCTATAGACTAACAAGGAATCTTACCGGGACGAAGAACTCAGCCGTCGCCAGATGCCTAGACAGCCCCTCGGCACCGTCCTAGATCCCACCCAACAGTCAAAAACCGGTCAACACGATGTGTATACGAACACCGTCGTGTATATATTAAAGAGCCTGTCTAAAGGCAAGTATTTTACAGGCAAGTATTTTGAGGGCAAGCACCGCCAATGTCGTCTCTTCGTAAGCCCAGCAAGGCCGAATCCAAGCCGCCTACGGCAGCACCATGGCCGATATTATCGGCCCCGATCTGAAGATTCTCTTTTGCGGCATCAACCCCAGTCTCTATAGCGTCGCCGTGGGTCATCACTTTGCCCGCCCTGGCAATCGCTTTTGGAAAGCACTCCATGGGGCAGGCTTCACCCCGCGGGTGTACTCACCAGCAGAAGACCAAGATTTACTCACCCTGGGATATGGCGTCATCAACGTCGCCAGCCGCGCCACCGCCCGCGCAGATGAGCTGAGCAAAGCAGAGCTGTTGATAGGACATCAGCAGCTGATTGACAAGGTTCAAACCTATCGACCCGCCTGCCTGGCAGTGCTGGGCATTAGCGCCTATCGAGTCGCCTTTGAGCAGCCTAAGGCCAAGATTGGAGAACAAAACCGCGATTGGCACGGGGCTCGCGTTTGGGCGCTGCCTAACCCCAGCGGCTTAAATGCTCATTATCAAGTGGCTGACCTCGCCAAGGTTTATAAAGAATTACGACTGGCGGTCGAAGACTCTCCGTAATTCCCTTTAGCGCTAGCGAAGATAGAAGTATCCCCAATTAATTCTGACCCACTCCATATCTTCTAGCATCAGACGCAACATGGCACGTTTTGAAGAATATCAGGCTCCTTACCCCAAAGAGCCCATCATTGATGTTCCACCCCAATATCGTTACTCCGAGATAGAGCCGCTCCCCAATGCGATGACCCCCATGGGCCAAATTGGTGCCGAGGGGCGACTCTATCGAGGCGCAGCCGCAGGTCGAGCCCCCTGGTGGGT
>JBCBZL010000165.1:0-10584 GCA_039815385.1 Cyanobacteria bacterium P01_A01_bin.114 | reverse complement strand
TTTCATGGCAACATATTGAGGCGGGGTGCAACGAAAACAAGTAATGAGGTGAGCCATGACCATGTCTGAAACCGAAATGATGCTAAAAGGGTACAACACATGCAAGCGGCAGGCTTTCAAGTGCAGGATGAAATCACCGAAGATATGACAGGTATCAAGCAGCAGTATGGTGTCCCGACAAACCTGGCCTCCTGCCACACCACAGTTGTAGATGGTTACGTTGTTGAAGGACACATTCCGGCTGAAGATGTGCAGCGGCTACTGACTGAGAAACCCGATGTCGCTGGCATTGCTGTACCTGGCATGCCTATCGGTTCACCCGGTATGGAATCGGGTGACTATGTCGAACCCTACACCGTTTTCTCTTTTAGAGAAGATGGTACAGTCTCAGCCTTTTCTGAGCACTCATAATCTCTCCTCGTGCTGAGCCAATGATGGCCTGTATATTTGCTGAAGATTAGATACACCTGGATTTTGGAGATTTAGCCCATGGCCCATTGGACGCCCCAGTACCGGATAGCCCTCATGGGCAGGACATTAGTCTGATTCTGACCGGGTTGATGATGTGGCTATGATCTCCTAGTCGAAAAAGCAAGAAAACTGGCTAGAAACCGATGACTAGCAAATGTCACCTCAACCGTTAGCTTGTTATGTGGGCGTCAAAGATAAAAGCGCTAGATAAAACGATAGATACTGGAAAGGGCAACCAAATCTCAATTTGGCAAGACAACCAGCAGATTACCTATCAGGCCGTTATTGAGCTTTGGCAAACAGAAAGTGAATTTTGTGAGTTCTTTTCAACTTTGCTAGCTGAGGCCCCATTTGATGCCTATTTTTGGGAGACCCCGCCCGTCACCCTTTCAAGCATAACGCAGCCGTTTGAATGTGTTCTCATCGACAGTCCTCAGCTGGCAAAACGACAACCTGATCTCCATGCCTTTGCTGCGCACTTTCAAGAGAGTCAGAAATATAATCAGGCAATTGTCACCTTTGAGAGTCTAGGCAAAGATGCGCTGTTAGTCGCCCCGTGCCCGCAGTCCGACTCAGCAACCTATCCCCATTTGGCTGCTTTTCTACGATGGGGACCTGCGGCTCAACGGCGGCAACTCTGGCAGCAGGTAGGGCAATTGGTGGCTCAGAAAATAGGGGCTCACCCCCTCTGGCTAAGCACATCAGGGCTGGGCGTTGCCTGGCTGCATGTGAGGCTCGACTCACGACCTAAGTATTACTGCTATCGCCCTTATCGAAGGTAGCGGTTTCTAGTTCGTCATAAATCTGTTCGTAAATCCGTCATTTTTTGATCCGAAAAGAGCTCACTCAGCCCTGTAGTCACTGCTTAATTTGGCACACTAGGTCTGGGGTTCATGAAACATTTCGCTGTTTTGATTCAGCTACTGCGCGATCGCAAAAATTTCTTAGAAGATATTCGCAAAGACATTAAGTTAGAAAGCAAGGTGCTGTCGCTGTTAGTTGCGAGCTGCATCTTCTTGGCTATCTACGGGGCCATCATTGGGTCATCCAGCAGCTGGCTACAGATGCTGTCATCAGCGGTAAAGCTACCGGCCTTGTATCTGGTAACCTTGATGATCTGCCTGCCGACGCTCTATTTCTTTGACATCCTATTCGGCTCAAAGCTCAATTTTCGTCAATACAGCGCCATGCTGATGACTGCGGTCTCAGTGATTAGTGTGCTGATGTTTAGCTTTGCACCGGTTGTTTTGTTCTTTTTAATTTCGATTCAAGACTACAACTTCTTTTTACTCCTCAATGTGACCGTCATGGCCCTGACTGGCGTGGTGGGTATCAAGCTGTTTTATCGCGGCATGCGTATGATTGTCGATGATGAAGCGGCTAAAGACAAAATGAGAAGTCGGTTGCTCAAAGGCTGGCTGGTGCTTTACGGTCTAGTTGGTTGTCAGCTCGGCTGGACCCTACGCCCTTTCTTTGGTGCCCCAAGGGAGCCATTTCAAATCTTTCGCCCTGAGATTGACGGCAACTTTTATGCCCAGATCTTCCGATCAATTCGGACGTTGATGGGGTATTAGGTATTAGGTATTAGGTGATGGAGTCCTCTTCTAGCTGAGAATGACTAACTTAGATAACTTGCGGATTACCCAGCGGGAGCTAGACGACCTGACCGGACTCGACATTAGCGAAATTTCGATGGGGTGGGCCTATCGGCTATCGCTATTTCAGTCATCAAAGCAGATTTTGTCATGGTTAAGTACGCAGCTGCTGACGTTTGGGGTGGCGCTGATCCTGTGTATCCCGGTGGCACTGCTGATCGGGCGTAGCCTGATGGGCAGCGCCCAGAATGCTAGCGTGATTGTGTTTTTGCCAGTCGGAGTCGGGGTTGCGATCGCACTTACCCTCGCCTGGATGGGCTATTTAGCGTATCGAGGCAAACAGCTCACCACGCTAAATCACCTGCTAGATGAGATCGATCGCTATAACGAAATTTTGAAAGCCATCGAGATTTTAGACGAACTGCAAACGGTTAATCCCAAAAGTCTCAATCTAGAGAATCGAGAGACGGTGTTAGAAGCCTTACATCTGACTCGCGAAAACTTAGTCTCCGGGCTGATGACGGAGCGCGTCATGCGCAAACATCAGCAGTTTATTGCCCGCCGATATGACCTGTTTGCCAATATTGAGAACAACTTAGCAACCTTGCAGGCCTTTCGAATTGATGCCGAAGCTGGCGAATATGGTCGCTTACTTAACGAGGCGCTGCAAATTGGGACTAGCGTTCATGAAGAGCTGAGGCTTTTGAGTCAGGAGAAGTAGGTGGGTGGTGAGTAGAGGGTAGAGTGTGGAGGGTAGAGGGTACTTCAATTTAGTTCTAAATTTTGAGTTTTGAGTTTTAAGTGGGTGCTGGCTGACTTTAACTAGACACTTAGAACTTAGAATTTAGAACTCTCTGCCTTTATCCACCCACTACCCACTACCCATTACCCACTACCCTTACCTGAAACCCAAACCCCAGTTAAACCTTGATGAATCTCCGTTAATCAGGACATTTTGATACAAATATTTACAAAAGAGGCCTATCACCTGGCCATATCAAACGGGTTTGCTAAATTGGAAATTATGCCTGTTTTGTAAACCCTACTGGAGTGCCTGTCTTAAAGACGTTCTGGCGCTTTCCTTATGAAGAAAACCTTTGTCCTCGACACCAACGTTCTACTGCATGACCCATCTGCAATCAAACGGTTTGAGGATAACGAGGTAGTCTTACCCATCACCATCATTGAGGAACTGGATCGCTTTAAGAAGCGCCCCGACGAAACTGGCAGCAATGCCCGCCAGGTGTCTCGGCTGCTAGATAAGCTGCGCCAGCGGGGTAATTTGATAGACGGCATTGCCCTTGAACATGAGGGAATCTTACGGGTTGCGCTGTGTCGTCGAGGGACTCTCAAAGAGCTGCCCCTTGAGCTAGAGGGGGATAAGGCCGACAATGAAATTTTAGCGGTTGCCCTGGAGCAAAAGAGCCACTGCAACTGCCCGGTTGTCTTGGTGAGTAAAGACACTAACTTGAGAATCAAGGCCGATACCCTGGGCCTTGCGGCTGAAGATTATGAAACCGACAAAATTGACGTTGACGGGCTCTATTCCGGCATGGCTGAGGTTCTGATCGAGGCCGAGATGTTTACCCAGCTCTTTCAAAACGGCTCGATTACCTTAGAGGGCAAGTTTTATCCAAATCAAGCGCTCACCTTGGTAGACGTGACAAATCCGTCCCATACGGCCCTGGCAATGGTGAGGGGCGAGTCGGGACAGGTGGTACCTCTATCCAAGATTCCTTACCATGGTATTTCTCAAATCCATTCTCGCAATCGAGAGCAGCAGTTTGCGTTTAACCTGCTGCTCAATGACGAGATTTCTCTCGTGACCCTGGTGGGCAAAGCCGGTACGGGCAAAACCTTACTAGCCGCTGCTGCAGGTGTGCATAAGGTGGCTGACGAGCATCGCTATAGTCGATTGCTGATCGCTCGACCCATTGTCCCGATGGGTCGCGATCTGGGCTATCTGCCGGGTGACATTGGCGAAAAGATGAATCCTTGGATGCAGCCTTTGTTTGACAACTTTGATCTGATCTTTGGCACCCAAGACACCACCGACAAACCCAGCCACTGGCGACGTGGCCACGAGGAGCTAATCGAGCGAGGTTTGCTAGAAATTGAGCCGCTCACCTATATCCGAGGGCGCACGCTGCCCAAGCAGTATCTGATCGTCGATGAGGCCCAAAATCTCACCCCCCACGAGGTAAAAACAATTCTCACCCGTGCCGGAGAAGATACTAAAGTTATCCTCACAGGTGACATTGCCCAGATTGATAACCCCTACGTTGATGCCGCTAGCAACGGCCTAGCGTACGTCGTCGAGCGGTTTAAAAAAGAGGCGATTGCCGGGCATATCATTCTGCATCGCGGTGAGCGCTCTAACCTAGCTGCTCGGGCATCAGAGCTGCTGTAGAAGACTGTTGTGTCAAAAAAATAAAGGCATAGGGAAAATACCTATTGCGCCGTCGCGATCGCATTTACCTCATCAAAACCCAACCCAAGCGCCTCAGACACTTGCTCAACACTCAGGCCCATCTTTAACAACCGAGTCACCGCTGTCTGCTGCTCTTGTTCTATCTGCATTGCCTTGGCTTCGGCAGACTCGGCGCGTGCTTCTGCCTGCCGGCGCTGCTCGGTTTCACGCTCAAGCGCGGCAGTGGCCTGCTGACGCTGCTCGGTTTCACGCTCAAGCGCGGCAGCTAGCTCATCTGGGATCAGCAGCTTTTCACCCGTGTCTTCACGGGTGAAGCCGATGATCTTGCCCTCTACCTGCACCCGTAGCTGCAAGGGCTCAGAGCGACCGTCGGTGATGGGTTCGTAGACATCGTTCCGGAGACGGTAGCCGCGCAGGTGTTCTACGATCCATTCACCTTTGGGGTCATAGAGCCAGTATTCGATGACGCCAAGCTGCTCATACAGGTTTTTCTTAAAGATGCGATCCCGGTCTTCTGTCCCTTCAGACGTGATCTCAAAAATAACGCTGGGCACTTCACCTTCTTGCCAAATTTTGTAATTGTCTCGCCCGCCTGGTTTGACATTGAAAATCACCATCACATCTGGCGCAACTCGGGCGGTGGGCTTGCCCTCAACGTAGTACATATATTGATTAGCCAATACGGTGGCCCGCTGACCAGCCAAGTATTGTCTCAACACCGCCAGCGTGGTCAGCAAGACATAGAGATGATCAAACGTTTCGGCCAATGGCTCACCATCCGAGACAGGATAAAGAATCTCAGGTTCAGTTTGTTTAGCAAGCTGACTGACCATTTATCCACCCAGTTACTCGTATGAGTCTAGTATAAATCCAATGCGAATTCTATTCGCTAGCCGAGATGATGCAAAAAACCGGAGCCTCGAGCCAAATCTGATGAGTGCTAATTTGAGACTAACTCAAAATCTTTGGCGCAATGAACGGTCAGAAATTCTAGGAAAACTTGAACTCGAGGTGACAGGTTGCGTCGATGGGTAAATACAGCTTGAACCGTTAAGCCGGGATGTACTTGGTCAGGTAATAGTGCAATTAACCGTTGGCTCTTGAGCTCCTCTCTGACTTGAAAATTTAGCAGACGAGCAATGCCAAGCCCGGCCAAGGCTGCATTTTTCAAGGCTTCACTGTTATCCGAATTAAAGTTGCTGTTGACTGGTATTGTTTGCCAGCCGCCATCAGCCCCAAACTCCCAGGGCAGGGGTTGGCCATCGAAGACATAGCGCATACAGTTGTGATGAACGAGATCCTCAGGCGAGGTCGGTGTGCCGCATGCTTTGAGATAGGCCGGTGATGCACACGGAATCAATGGGCTATAGCCTAAGTGTCTGCGAATCAGGCTGGAGTCTTCTAAGTCTCCTAGCCGGATGGCGACATCAATGCCCTCTGAAACCAAATCCACCAGGCGATCGCTGAGTCGTAAGTCAATCTGAATCTCTGGGTACTGTATCAAAAACTTTGGCATCAAGTGTACTAAAAAACTTTGCCCAAACTCGTATGAGGTGCTAACGGTGAGTTTGCCTCGAGGTTTGCCCCCTGAGATGACTAAATCATTTGCTTCGTCGAGTTCTTGCAGTAGCCGAGCGACGCGCTCATAGTAGGTTGTGCCCTCAGCGGTCAAGCTGAGGGAGCGGGTGGTGCGCTGGAGTAAACGCACGCCGAGCCGATCTTCTAATTTGGCAACACGTTTGCTGATGGCAGAGGGTGTCGTACCCAGCGATCGCGCGGCTGCGCTGAAGCTGTTGGTCTCAACACTTTCAACAAACGCAATCAGCTCTGGAAGCTGGTGAAGCGCACGCATGATTTATTCCTAAAAGGCACAGATGTTTTGCCAATATACAGCCTTCTCACCTATGGGGGCAAAGGTTAGGCTGATAGAGGGCGCATATTGAGGGTTAAACGACCATGAATGCCAGCAAAGTGAATGCTAGCAAAGTGAATGCCAGCAAAGTGAATGCCGACAAAGTTGTTATGATCGCGGCGGCCAGTCGGGGGATTGGGGCAATATGATTGCTATTCCCATAAAAAATCGTGTTCGCCTTGAGATACGGGAATTCTTCAAGCTGGCGGTGCCCCTGGCCAGTGCCCAGGTGGCCCAGTCTGCTACCGGGTTTGCTGACACCATTATGATGGGTCGCATGGGGGCCGATGTGCTCGCCGCTGGGGGGCTCGCTGCAATTATTTTTATCTCAATTATGGTCACCGCCAGCGGCCTGGTAATGGGCGTCAGCCCGCTTGTGGCCGAGGCCTTTGGCGCGGGTCAAAAAACGCGCATTCAACAGATTGCGCGTCAGGGGCTGTGGCTGGCGCTGCTGGTGTCAATCCCGATTATGATCTTGACCGCGCATTTAGACGCTTGGCTGGGCCATACGGGGCAGACCGAGACCACGGTGACGCTGGCGGATACTTATCTCGATATTATCTTGTGGGGGTTGTTCCCAGCGGTGGGGTTTGCGGCGCTGCGGTCTACGGTGTCGGCCCTGTCTCAAGCCCGGCCAATCATGGTGATCATCACGATCGGGACTGCTTTTAACATCCTGGGCAACTATGTTTTAGGCTTCGGCAAGTGGGGGTTCCCTGCGATGGAGTTGGCAGGTCTGGCTCTGGCCACTGCGCTCACCTGGTGGGGTATGTTTGTTGCCCTGGCGCTGTATGTGCTGCTTCATCCAGCGTTGCGAGACTATCAAATTTTTCAGGGCCTGCGCCGCATTCGGTTGCGGGTGCTCTGGCAGCTGATTTGGGTGGGGGTGCCGATTGGCATATTCACGGGGCTAGAGACCGGCTTTTTCACCATCATTACGTTTTGGATGGGCACGCTCGGCACAGAGACTTTGGCGGCGCATCAGGTGGTGTTTCAAACGATTGTGGTGGCGTTTATGGTGCCGCTAGGAATCTCCTACGCGACCACGGTGAGAGTCGGGCAGTGGCTGGGCAGAGGCGATCGGGTGGGCATTCGCCAGGCGGCCTGGGTCAGCGTCAGTATTACTGTTCTCCTGATGCTTTGTTTTTCGAGTACATTTTTGCTTTTCCCGAGACAGATTATCGGGCTTTATCTGGATGTACAAAATCCGGCCAATGCGCCGATTGTTGAGCTGGCGTTGCCGCTCCTAAAAGTAGCCGCGATCGCGCAGGTATTAGACGGCGTTCAAAAAGCCGTATATGGCGCGCTGCAGGGGCTACAAGATACCCAGGTGCCGACGCTCTTAAATATTCTCGGTTTCTGGGGCGTGGGGCTCTCGGCAGGCTACGGTCTGGGGTTTTATCTGGGGCTGGGCAGCGTGGGGCTATGGATCGGTCAGTCGGTTGCGATCGCGGCTGTCGCAGGTCTCTTCATCTGCCGCTTTCAGCAGTTAATATCGCAGAGAAAACCATAATATTCTGTAAGAGGGATGATTTGTATGAGCACTTAAGCTGATGTCGCAAGAATCTTCGGAAGATCCATACCTTATCCAGCAAACGCATGTTGCTCAAATGTTGGAGCAGCTAACAGCTGACTATCAGCAGGCAAAAGCTGAGCGGGCAGCTATCTCAAGTGAATTTCCCAAACCTGAAGATTTATTTTCCTTTTTAGAAGCGCTTGAGCTGTTGACAGGTGACCTCCCCACTACACTCATCCCAGCTTCTGCCAAAACTGAACTGCGCTATACGCCATGGTCACCACGCCGGTTAAGATGGCGCGCTCGTCTACCTCAAACTGGAGGTTGTGTAGCGGATAGTTTGGCTTATCGGTAAAGCCTACCCCCAGGCGAAACATGGTGCCGGGCACTTTGTCGGTATAAAGAGCAAAGTCTTCGGCTCCGAGGGAGGGCTCAGCAATCCACTCAACATGGTCTTCGCCAATAGCCTCGCGAACGCAGTCGGCTACCAGATGGGTCAACACCGGGTCATTCATAACCGAAGAGACGCGGGGATGGTAGTTGATCTCGTATTGGGCCCCGTAGGCCTGGCAGACCCCGGCCACAATTTTATCGATCCAGTCTGGGATTTGCTGATGCACGTCTGGGTGTAGCGATCGCACCGTCCCAGTCAGCCTGACCTTATCGGCAATCACATTAGGGGCGCGACCTCCAGAGATTTGACCGATGGTGAGCACCACCGGGTGCAGAGGATTCAGAGTGCGACTGATCGACTGCTGCAGCGTTGTCATCACCTGGCAGGCAATCCAGATCGCGTCAATCGCCTCGTGGGGACGCGCCCCGTGACCCGATTCGCCATGGATAATAATTTCTAAATCGTCAGCGGCGGCGGTGAGGGCTCCCTGCCGCAGCCCCACCTTGCCCGCTGTGATGCTGGGGAAAACATGCACTCCTAAGATCGCCTCTACGTTGGCCATCACCCCGTCTTCGATCAGCCACTTTGCCCCCTGGGCCGTTTCCTCAGCGGGCTGAAATAAAAACCGAGTGGTGCCCGGAAACGAAACCCCCAGCTCAGACAAAATCATCGCAGTGCCTAAGCCCACTGCGGTATGGACATCGTGACCGCAGGCGTGCATCATACCTAAGTTTTTAGACACGAAGGGCACATTGGCTTTTTCGGTGATGGGCAGTGCGTCCATATCGGTGCGAATCGCCAATATCTTATCGGTTGCCCCGGTGCCTGCTAGATCTGCGACGACGCCGGTTTTGCCGACCATTTCTTGCACCTGAAACCCGCAGGATGAGACCACCCCAGCCGCATAGGCTGCGGTCTGGTATTCTTGACCGCTGAGTTCTGGATGGGCGTGGATGTGACGACGAATTTCGATCAGGCGGGGGGCAATCTTTTCGGCAATCGCTTGGATTTTGCTGAGCATACAACGAGGGTGATAGAGCTGGATCTTTAAAGTGTGGGAGATCCTTCATAAGGATGCAAGGGGAAACTGGAAATAGCCCCCGTCTTGTCTGATCCCCTTACCATCCTCCGCCCCCCGTCCTCCGTCCTCCGCCCTCCGTCCTCCGTCCTTCCATCCTCTGCCCTTGACTACTCGATCCGCAGCTGCACCGGCAAGGTATCCCGGGTAAGCATTGTCAATCCGAGGGCCGTACGCGACCTGGCCAAAGGGCTGGGAACGCGGGCTGAAACCGATGCGCTCGATGCCCAGATAATTGCCAAGTATGGCGAGGTGACTGAACCCCCTGCCACAGTCTTCGCCAGTGAAACTGAGGCAGAACTCAAGAGCTGGGTAACCCGTCGCCAGCAATTAGTTGAAATACTGACAGCAGAGAAAAATCGCCGTCAGCAAGTGAGGGGTCTGGCCCGAGATGAAGTCAGCGAACCCATCGACTGGCTCAAGGAGCAGATCAAAAAAATCGACGAGACGATTAAACAGTTGAGCGAGTCAACGATGGCGTGGCGGGAACGCAAAGCGCTGCTGCAATCGCCCAAAGGGATTGGTCTGGTGATTTTATCGAGCTTGTCCGCCGATTCGGGCTTACTATCAGCATCTACTGGCCAAGGGTAAACCGAAGAAGGTGGCAATTGTGGCATGTATACGGAAATTCCTGATTTGCCTAAATGCGAGGGTGAAGCGAAACGAGCCCTGGTGCGATCTCAAAGTGACTGTAAAATGCAGTCAGCGTAACAACTTAGAGGGCAGCGCTAAATCACTGTCAAACATACAGTGGCAGTGTTCGAAAACAGCTTTTGGAGACTGTTAGTTTGGGCTGAAAGAAAATTCGCTTGTGAGAACAGAGATGAGACCAAAAACAGTGTTTCTCTCAAGTTAACAGGGCAGAAATGGGCCAATCCCCCCTTGACAGCAAACATAATCGCTTGCGGGGAATGGGAAATTGAACGACCGCTTTTCTGGTTCGCTTTGGGGCTGGTTGTTGTAGTTTCCGTCCCCTTGCGGGGAATGGGAAATTGAACCGTCTTGTTATCAATTCATTGTCTGAAGCTGGAATTGGTTTCCGTCCCCTTGCGGGGAATGGGAAATTGAACAAAGGCTTTCTAAACGAATTAACATAGAGCACATAGTTTCCGTCCCCTTGCGGGGAATGGGAAATTGAACCTTTCTATGTCCAGGTTCAGGAGATGAAAGGCTATGAGTTTCCGTCC
>JBCBZL010000392.1:0-3621 GCA_039815385.1 Cyanobacteria bacterium P01_A01_bin.114 | reverse complement strand
GCTTAAACAGGCTGGTATCGACCACTGCCGGGCTATTTTAATCGTCACCAGCGACGAGAGCACCAATGTAGAAACTGCGATCGCAGCCAGACGTCTGAACCCCCAGGTTCATATTGTGCTGCGCTCGTCACGCCACAGCTTGAATACCTTACTGGCTAAGCAACTGGGTCGATTTGTCGCATTAGATGCCACCGAGCTACCTGCCATGACCTTTGCGTTAGCAGGGCTAGGGGAGGGCATCTTGAGTGTTTTTCAGGTGGGCCCCTATCAATTTCGCGTGATCGAACGCCTGGTAGAAACGGGCGAGCCCCAGTACGAAAATATTGCCATCCATCGATTACATCGACGTGAGTCGCGACTCCTCAACCTCAAACCCTACCAGCAGCCCCACCAGCCGATTGGCTGGGCCACGACTGCCTCCTCTGTTTTCCATCGCTGGCAGCCCCATGTGCGGGTGCAGTCTGGCGACCAGATTGCCTATGTTGAGGTCGATTATCACCAGGCTGAGTCCACTGCCCTCCGCAAACGCTCTAAAAAGTTAGCCCGCAGGCTAGGCAGCTGGCGAACAGCTCTCTTGGACGGTGACTGGCGGCGACGGTTGTCTAGCTTTTGGCGACAAGATGCCCAACAATCGCTGCGACGGGTGATCGTGATCGCCCTCTCCACTGGGCTCATCCTGTGGGTGATCGGCACCACCATTCTCAAATCAACTGCTCCCATCAGCTGGCCTAAAGCGATTTCCCTCGGGGCAATTTTGCTATTGGGCGGCTACGGAGACGTATTTGGAGGGTTTGGGGTCAATAATATCCCCAGCTGGGTGCTGTTAGTGTGCTTGATGATTTCTGTCACCAGTCTACTGGTTGTCATCGGGGTCTTTGGTCTACTGGCCGATCAGCTGCTCAGCTCTCGATTTGAATTTTTACAGCGGCGACCTCGACTGCCCAAGCAAGACCACGTCATTGTTGTGGGGCTAGGGCGAGTGGGTCGGAGAGTGACCCGCATCCTCAAAGACTTAAAACAGCCGCTGGTCGGCATCACGCAGCACCTCAACTATCCTGAGCTCATGACCCAGGTTCCCCTGCTGGTGGGCGATATGCTACAGGAGCTTGCCGCTGCAAACCTGGCCACCGCTAAAAGCGTCATCGCCGTTACGGATGATCCTATCCTCAACTTAGAGATCGCGCTGATCGCCTCAGAAGCAGCAGCGGCTGAAGGCAAATCAATTTCGCCAGTTGTGCGCACCCTCAACCAAACCTTCAGCGATAATCTAGCCGCGTTTATGCCCCAGGCTCGGGCCTTTTCGGCCTACGCTCTGTCTGCAGAAGCCTTTGCTGGAGCCGCCTTTGGCGAAAATATTTTGAGCTTGTTTCGACTCAATGAACAAACCATACTGGTGGCCGAATACCACATTGAATCGGGAGACACCCTGAGCAGTCGCCTGCTCGCAGAGGTGACTTACGGCTACGGTGTGGTGCCAGTTTTGCTCCAAACCCAGAGCGGCCCTGGGCAGTGGAATGACGTTCTGATGCCTTCAGACGATCTGCGTCTCCACGGAGGCGATCGGCTTTATGTACTCTCTTCTATTAATGGGCTGCGTCGCATCGAACGAGGTGAGATGACCCCCCCGCGCCGCTGGCGTCTTGACGCCGAAGCCCCCCTCAATAAAGAAGTGCTGCTAGACGCAGGCAATGCCCTCGCTAAAATGTCAGGCCTAAGTCTCTCTCAATGTCGCCTGTTTATGGAACAATTGCCCAACACGATGGAGATTTTACTTTACGACTACCAGGCCTATAGGCTGGTTCAAAAACTTAGCCGTAGGCTTCCTATTCAACTCTCTCCTCTTTAGGCAAGAAAAGATACTCTAATGAACGGCTGGTGATATGAAATCCTGTCTAGCGATACCCGGTACCGAAGGGCGTCAAATTTGACGCCCCTGACAGGCTTCCATTTTGAATCGGGGGTACTGCGTTCGGATTTGGTATCAGAGGCTTTTGCCTCCGCTTTTGCGCTGAATAAGGTCAGGCTGACCCGTGGGGAGTGACGGATCAGGCAACAGTAAATCTTTTAGAAGCAGCCAGAAGAAAGACACATCGTCGACGAGATATCTCTTCCACAGCCGCTTTGGCTCAGATACCAGCCGATAAAGCCATTCAAGCCCCAAATGGCTCATCCACTTTGGAGAGCGACGAACGTTTCCGGCTTCAAAGTCAATGGTGGCACCCACCGCCAGAATAACTTTGATATGTTTTAGCCGACTTTTGTATTTGTAAAGCCATTTTTCTTGTTTGGGGGCTCCCACCCCGATGGCCAAAACGGTTGCCCCAGAGTGGTTGATCAAGTCAACAATATCTCGGCATTCGTCATCCTTGTGCTCAAACCCAAACGACGGCGAATGAGCACTGACCACAATTTCACGGCCCACTTTCTCGTTGATGCGCTTCTGAGCCCTAGCGGCTATCCCCTCAGCTGCGCCTAGCAAAAAAATCTTGATGTCTTGATCATCTTTGTAGTGGTTATAAAAGACCGAGAAGAAATCAGAGCCCGAAATCTTTTCTTGAATCGGCGTGTTGAGCAATCTGGAAACGTATAACAAGATTTGACTATCGCAAACCTTGTAGTCAGCTAGTCCATAAGCTTTATAAAATTCGTAGTCGCTTTGGAGCTTAACCATATGATCGACATTGGGTGTAAACACAATGCCACCAGACTTTAGATTCTTCAGCAGCTCAACTTGTGAAATGTTGTCAATCTCCAAGTTGAGTATCTTGACCGTCTTCATAACCCACCAAAGTCTACTAGATACTTACAAAAATCAGCCTGCAAACTCTACCCAAAATCGCCCCTGTCAAGAGGTAGCCCCCCAGACAGTCAGACTGCCGTATCAGACTGCCATAAAGGGGCAGCTGCCGGGCTATGACCCATTCAAAATCATAGATAGGCTTGACAATTGTGTTGCTGCAATGTTGAAGAATCACCGCTCGAGGAACGACTTCTGCCACGAGGTGCGTCTTCGATCCGTAATAATATCTTTCTCCGATGAGTGTTTGACCCGCAAACAGCGCAGTCTAACCGCTGAAATATCGTCCCAAAATTAGCCGTCATCATATAGTTGTCAGAGAATCAAAGATGATCAACAGGTGTGAACACCAACCTATCTAACTAGATTGGAGCAATCAAATCATTGAAGCTGAAACCTAACTCGGCCCGGATCGAGCCAGAGGCACGACAAACCCTTTAAATAAAAAATGGCCCGTCAGTAGACACCTTAAAACATTCAATCAAAATCACGAGCGGCGCGATAGCCCCTTGACCCGCTAAGGAGAAACAGTTTCAAAGAGGTATTCTGCGGTGACATTTTCGGCCCTCACAAAGGTAGACCCAGCCCCTCGTGGGCTGGCCAATCAAGTCCTTCAATGATTGAAAGCTGACTGCTCGGACGCGTAGACAATCGTTAACCTCATCAATAACGTCTCACTCACTCACTCAAGACAAATCTCTTGGAACACACAAATGCAAACAAGCTCAAGTAGCAAAAGGGGCTAACGACAACCCGCCAAACAGCTAAACAGGTGCAACAAGCGCACAAAACAGTTGAAAAAACACTACTTCATGTCTGACAAG
>JBCBZL010000139.1:0-11822 GCA_039815385.1 Cyanobacteria bacterium P01_A01_bin.114 | reverse complement strand
GTTGACCCGCAGGGCGTTATTGCACTTATCGAGGGCAGTTTCGGTCTCACCCAGGGCAGTATAGGCCACGCACTGATAGGCGATGGCGAGGGAGTTTTCGGGGTCAAAGGTGAGGGCGCGGTTAGCAGACGCGATCGCATCTGGAAACGCATCCAGATTCACCAAAATGCCGCTGTGCTGCGCCCAGATACTGGGTTCTTCGGGCTCAAGGGCAATCGCCTGCTCACAGGCGGCCAGCGCATTCTCATAGTCCTCTGCATTGGCTTGCAGGCGACAGAGATCGGCCCAATAGTCAAAATCTTCTAGCGCATCAAAGCCGGTGGTCTCAGCCTGGCTGGGTGCGATCGCAACCGTGACTGGGCTAACCAAAACTATCCCAGTAAAGACGAGGGGAGTTGCCAGATGTTTGAACCAAAGATGCGGCACAGGATGCGGCATGGAATCTATCAATTTTTATCTATACGCAGCTAGAGTGCCCAAAGTTAGAGGAGAGATCCCACCCAGATATGTTGCTTGAGCTATAGCGAGCGGGAACAGTAGATTAGGTAAAAATATTTTGTTATGAAATGTTCCACGATGGGTCTGACAATAAGTCTGCCAGTGGGTTTGACAGTAAGTCTGGCCGCCTTGGCACTTTCGTCTATAGCCCAACCCAGCTACGCCTTTAGTGAGAAAGATCTCAAAAAACTCCAAGAGACGCGTCAGTGCCCCCGTTGCAATCTGCGCGATGCCGATCTGCGCGGGGTGTTTTTACAACAGGCGAACCTGCGCGGGGCCAATTTGCAAGGGGCCGATCTCAACGGGGTTGATTTACAAGGTTCATTTCTATATCGAGCCGACCTGCGCAACGCCGATTTACGCAACGCCGATCTGCGCAACGTGAACCTCTACGGGGCGCAGCTAGAGGGAGCCCGGCTAGGTGACGCGACCCTGGATCCGCGTACCGTTATTGAAGACCGCTGGCGACTCGTTTGGGAGTTGGTCACCCACGGCCTAGGCGAGCACGACCTGCGGGAGGTTGATTTGCAAGGCGCAAACCTAGATGGGGCCGACCTGCGCGGAGCTGATCTAACGGGGGCGCTGCTGAATGGAGCCACCTTTGAAGGTAGCTTTTTGAGCGGCAGTCAGTTTAACCAGGCCCAGCTAAACGAAACCAGCTTTTTTATCGCCGATTTGCAAGGCGCAGACCTGACCGAAATCCAGTTTAGACGGGGCAGTTTTAGAGCCGCCGATATCCGCTCGGGCAATCTCTCCAGCGCAAATTTAAACCGGGCTGACCTGGCCCTGACTTACCTAGACAGCGCCACGCTGACGGGGGCCGATCTAACTCGCGCCGACCTGTCTGGAGCCTACCTGACCCAGGCGAATTTGACCGATGTGCAGCTGCGCAATGCCAATCTCTTTGTTGCTGATTTTAGACGGGCCATTTTAGACGGCACTGACCTCAGCAGAGCCCGACTGCAGGGAGCTGATTTTACCGACACCCAGTTTAGCGCCGCTCGGCTACAGGGTACCGACCCTGAAGGCATTCGCCTGCTCAATGCTGATTTAGAGGGAGCCGACTTAAGCGACCTAGATCTCAGAGGGGCCGACCTGAGCGGGGGCAACCTGCGCAACGTTCAGTTTATTAACACCAACCTTAGCGGGGTCAATTTTCAAGGCGCTGACCTCAGCTTTACTGATTTCTCTGGGGCCAATCTTTCTGGGGCCAATCTGCAACAGGCCACCCTAGAAGGCATCGAGTTTGATATTCGGACAAATCTCTGCGGCACAATTATGCCGGATGGGAGCGAGCATGATTGTGATTAGGGATCTGTAGTTAAGTAACCTACCACGCCCTCATCCTAAATCCTTCTCCCAGCCTGGGAGAAGGACTTTGAGCTGAGAAATTTTTCCCTGGAGGAGGACTTTGAAACAACCAAATTCTCCGCTGCGAGAGGTCTTGCTCCCCTTCTCCCAGGCTGGGAGAAGGGGTTGGGGGATGAGGGCCTTCGGAATTTGGCTCAACTCCCCGGCTTGTGTGTACACCGTAGCCCAGCCTGGGAGAAGGGGTTGGGGGATGAGGGCATGTGAGTATGACAACTACCGGTATATATTTAATTGCAGCTCCCTCAGCGCGAAGAGAGCACTCGAATACGGCGACCTAAAATCGAGACATTCAACAGGTTTCCGAGCTGAGCATAGTCTTGCTGCGCCTGGAGGAGGTGCTGCTGAGCTTGTTCAAAGTCGCCCAGGGTGACATAAACATCCGCTAGCTTGACGTGAATGATAGCTTTGCTGAGCACGTCGCGATTAATCGTTGCAAGGCTCAGGGCTTGCCCATAAGCCTCCAGCGACAGCTGATTTAACCCAGTTTCATTGTAGGTATCCCCCAGAGCAATGTAGACCAAGTCAGAGGCGATTGGGCTCAGTGCCAAGGGTTCTAGCACCTGCAGCGCATCTGCATACAGCTGATCTAAAAAATATACGCCAGCTTGGGCTAAGGCCGCCGCTTCGGGTGGGTCGGTGACGCTATCGGCATTGACCTGAGCCAGGTGCGATCGCAATGCCTCATAGTCTTCTGCAGACATGGGTTGAAACCCAGCAAAATAAGCCCCTTCATCTAGATTAGAGGAGACCCCGCTCTCCGTAATCACTTCAATAGAGTAGTATGCCCCCAGCTCTAAAGCGACCTCGGGAAAGGCAACTTCGTGAATGCCCTCAACCTCGGTTTCCCACAGGATCTGGTTGGGTAAATCGCGCTCGTAGGGCCACTGCCAGAGCCGCACCGTGTAGCGCTCGCTTCCATCAACTGGGTTCCATTGAATAGGGGCAGAATGTTCTTCATTCATCCAGGTATGACGGGGTGAAATCACGTAGGGCACACTGGCATCATTGCCCCCCCGCAAAAAACCCGTTCGTTTGCCCCCCACACGGGTATTAGAGGCCTGCCCCAGCCGCCGCGCACAGGCTTGCCAGAAAAAACAGGCCTGGGCGGGGGGCGCAGCGAGGGTGAAGCCAAGGGTGAGGGTAAAGATGAGAACAAGCTTTCGGAGAGGCCGCTTCGCTGAAATTTTCACTGTGAGAGACTTTCCTCTTCTGTGTATATCCATAGCTCAACACCTCACCCCTGGCGGAGCCGATTGGTTAAATAGCTGACTGCGCCCCCAGCAAGGCCCCAACCCACCAGGGCAGGCACCCAGGGTACCCAAATCACCGGCCCGACTAAAAAGCCGTAGCAGGCCAGGGTCAGCAGCCCCACCGAGCCAAGGCTGGCGGCCAGCACCCGACCGGGGCGCACCAACCGCCAGGCAATCGCCCCACCGACCCCCGACCACAGCAAAATCCAGAGGGTCTCGCCCCAAAACGGCCACCAGCGGATCAGGGGGCGATCTTCGAGCACCGCGTTGATCAGCTGGCTGATCATTTGCCCATGTAGATAGACCCCCGGTATCGAATCGCCGTAGGGCGTGTTGAAATCATCGGAGTTGCGATCGCTAAAGTCGGTGTAGCCAATCAGCACAATGCGATCGCGAATCAGCCGGGGGGGGACCTCGTTTCTAAGCAGCGCGTCGAGAGAAACCTGCTCAGCAAAGCTTTCTAACTTTCCTCTATAGACCCAGAAATTGAGCAGGGTTTGGTAGCCATATAAATCACTCCAGCCCAAACCTGACGTCATGGCGCTATAGGCGGTGCCGTTGCCAAAAATTCGAGGCACGGTGACCTCGCCTAGCTGTAGCGGCACAATCGGCTCTTCTGCGTAAGGGGCCTGATAAGACGAGCCCTCTGCAGACAGGTAGGTTTTGGCCAAAAGCAGGCTAAAGGCCTCATAGGGCAGGCACCCCCCGCTCGGGTTCGGCTCGTGGGTGAGATAGTGTCGCCGAACTATCTTGCTGCCATCGAGGAGTAGATTGCCAAAGCCAACCCGCGCTGGAGGGATCTCGTTAGGAATATCAGCCGCTTGTTGACTAGCGGCCTGACAGATGCCGAACAGTTTGTCGGTCTGGGCCAGCTGCTTTACAAGGGTACCTTCAGCGGGAAAGTCGCGAAAGAGATCCAGGCCAATCAGGCGAGCGTCGTGGTTGGCCAAAATCTCGATGGCTTCACTCAGCGCCTGGTCGGGGACCGTGCCAATACCGGGGTCGTAGCGACCGTTGACCATCTGCGATCTCAGCCACTCACCGCTGGGGCTATCCACTTTGACAATCAGCAGTCGCTCGTCTTGTTCAGTTTCACTGGGGCGCAGCTGCAAGAACCGATCGTAGGCAGCCATCTCTAAAGGTTGGAGACCGCCAAACAGCCGCAGCACAGAGAGGACCACGGTGCTGAGAAGGGTGGAGAGCATCACCGATCTGACTTTAATCTTCTTAAACGGTAGCGCCTGGCTGGCCTGGATATAGGCTCGCTGAAGAGCGGTCGGCTGGGGCGTCTTATTGATTGCCTGCTTAAGCCACTGGGCTAGCGCCGCCAGCTCTTTGCCCCGTAGCAAATAGCTATCATCTCGATGGGCAGCGTCCCACTCCATCGATTTGACTAAGAGGCGGGTGTGCGATCGCACATGATCTGGGTCGCTTTCTAAAACGCGAAATAATTCGCCAAAATTCACCAAAAAGTCACCGTCATGGCGACGAAAATCTCTCCACGAAATCGACTCTAGCCCCTCCGGAAGGGACGCTTTCAGCATGTCTCGATAGACCACTGGGATAATCCGCTTTTGCCGCGACTGGGCATAGGCCAGCTCTGCTAAACAGACTTCAGACTGGATTGAACTCGGCGACAGCACAAAGATAAAGTTCTCCGCATTATCGAGCGCCTGATGGATGTCATCCAAGGTGTCTGCATCGCCTTCGGCCCCCTCCGGCGTAAACCAGGTGCGCTTTCCCTGGATCACTAGGGTCTCGTTTAGCCGATGAGAAAAGTCAATATCAGCAGCATGATGGCTGAGAAAGACATCCAGGGTTTGGTCAGGGGGCTGCTGTTGACTAGCAGTCAGAAACGCTAGCTGTAGAGGCAGAGCTGCCTGTAGCGTTCGCTCCTTAGCAATCTGAGCCCAGGCTGTGTATTTTTTTAGCGCCTGCTGCCGTAGCAGCAAGCTTGGATTTTGCTGTTGTTGCTGCCACTTTAAAGCTCGCACCAGCAGCCGCTTATGCTGGTCATAGTAGGCAGCGTCCTGGCGCACCGTTCGCAGCAGCCGCGCCAGATCTTGCTCAAGATCTAGCAGACTTTGATTATCCACCAGGTTGATAAATTGAATGGTTTTGAGGTCATCCTTCAGCCACTTAAGATCAACCGCCTCAAGCATCATCGGGATAATCCGTTTGTTGAGGCTGAGGGCGTAGTCAAGCTCTTGCTGACAGTAGGGAGATGAAAGAGAGGCTGTCGAAATCAGATAAACCAGGGTATCCGCCGCTTCAATCCCACGTCGCAGAGCCGCTTCAAAGTTTTCACCCATGCGGATATCCACCGTATTCGTCCACACCGTAATCCCGGCTCGCAATAAATAGCGCAGCACTTTTTCTTTGGTCGGGCTATCGGCTTCGGCATATGAGATAAATACCTGGGTCATGCCGCCATCAGCAGCTTGGGCACTCTCTGTGATCAATTCAGCCTGCAAGTCTGTTGGTAAACAGGGCGGCTGCTCGTGTTCAAATGTTTTTGTTAGCCAGATTTGGGCAGCTCGGCGGGGTTCCCCCGTCAGCAGATAAGCAGCCTGCCGATGATGGCGCTGCCAGCGAAGCGCGTGACTCAACAGCTGCGTATGCTGGCGCACATATCTCTGCTGTCTAGATAAGATGGACTGTAAGCCTTCTATTCCGGCATCAAAGTCATCCAGCTCTTCACGAAAATACACCCAGTTGATTTTGCTAATCTCAGGATGCATATTTGGGAAGCTGCTATGGAGCCCCTTCTCCTGATATGCCTGCCAGTCTGCCTCAGCCTGATCAGGGTTGCGCCGCTGCCAGGTCTCAAAGCCGATGGTTTCGACATGCAACAATGGAATAATCCGCTTATTGTATTTCAGCGCCAGGTCGATCTCTTTAGCACAGTATGCCGAGTTGACTGAGTGGGGTGAAACCACAAAGAGAAAGTTATCAGCTTTCTCAATCCCATCGTTGATTTGATTTTGATAGTCTACCCCCAGCGGAATGTCGTCAAAATCAAACCAGACGGCCAACCCAGCTTTGACTAATCGGTCGCTGAGCCGCTTGGCAAACTGTTTACTGTCTGCTCGTCCGTAGGAAACAAAAACGTCTTTAAAGCTGTGCATGTTTAAAGCTGTGCATGTTCATGCGCTGCGCGACCTACCACGGGCTACCAATCAGGGTGAATCCAGACCAGTAGTAGGGATGAGAGAGGTCCATATTCTCTAAGTATCGAAGTTCGGGGGGCAGCGGCACCGTCTGACCAAACGTCTCGCTGAGTACCTGCCCTGATTCAATCTGGGTATGGCCTTTAAGCAGTGCTAGCTGGGCTGAGCGTAGCGCCTCTGACTTCACAGGTGAAGTGGCCAGCTGTTGGTAAAACTCATGCATCAAAGCCAGCGTACCCACGTCGCTCACGGCCCACAGGCTAGCCACCGCCGACCTGACGCCCGAGGCGACGGCTAACCCAGCAAAGCCCATCTCAGCCTCAGGGCTGCCCATCGCCGTATGGCAGGCAGACAGCACCAGCAAGTCAACGGCGGGCTCATCCCACCCGAGGGTATGGATATCCCCCAGGCGCAGCTGCTCATCCCAGAGTTGGATATAAGAGTTATCGACATTCCCTGACTTAAACTCAGCGTGGGTTGCCAGGTGAATAATTTTGGACGGCGTTTGTTGCTGCTGCTGGACAAGCGTCTGCCGCGTAAACGTTTCATTGAGAAACCCCTGACTTGGCCACAGTCGGCCAATGATCTCGATCTCCGTCGGCACGGCTGGTAGGGGCTGTAACACCTTAAAGGCGCTGGCTCCCATCGCGAGTACCTGCAAGTCATCGAGCGGCTGATACTGGGTATTCATCAGACCCAGCGACGGCACCATACCCACGCTGTATTTTTCGATCAAAAACTGCTCACCATCGTGCAGGGCTGCAATCGGCAAGCTTCGCAGGCCCGAGTCCATCGAGAACAAAACAGTATCGATGGTGTCTGGGCCCAGCTCATCTTCGAGAGGTTGAATTAGCCATTGATAAAGCTGTTGAGCGGGGGGCAAGTAGCTTTGAGACCCTCGTCGGGCCGAGGTGATCAATGTGCTACGAAACTGGGCGATGGCCTGGAAAAGTTCGTCTCGGCTAACGTCAGAAATCACCAGGCTAATAGGCTCGCCCGAGGCGGTAAAAACCAACAGCTCCAACGGCGAAGAGACTGCATCTGCGGCAAGCTTTGGGGCTTTAACATAGACAATCACCGACTGGTGACCGGTTTGAGTTTGTACCTGGGTGAGCAGCTGCTGAATTTGCGGCGGGGTTAGCTCCGCTGCCTTTAGATCGCGACCAAAATAGGTTGAAAATTCCTGTGCTCGCTGTTCTTCAACCTTATCTAGGGCGGCACTGGCATTAGCGCTGCCCAAAACAGCGCGATTGACACGCACACCTCTGCCACGGCGGGGCCGCTTCAGACGCCTGGAGCGGGTTTGGCGACCCTCAGTTTGGCTGTCTTCGGTTTGGCTGTCTTCGGTTTGGCTAAGCCCGGTTTGGCTCGCATCAGCCTGACTGACTGCACCATCACTAGACGAGACATCCCCAGACAGCGCGACGACGCCACTTTGATTTCTCCTGCCAGGTCTTCCTGGTGATAAAGCGGCGGGGCGCGCAGGCTGTCTCAAACCGGAAACGGCCAAGGGTGAGTCGGTCAGGGTCACCGTCCCCATAGGATTGATAACTATTTGGCCAGCGTGGTCTAGGTGACCGTTGGTCAATAAGGCAGGTAGCGTCTGGGGTGTAACGCCTGGGCTACTCAAACCAGCCGCTGGGGTATCTATGCTTTGTAGCGCACCTTTAGGAAGTTCTAGATTTAGCAGTGAGCCGGTTTGACTAATCCGAACCACCTGCTCTCCGGGAATGTTTGCAACGGTGATCTGTCCATTTGGGGCAGTTAAACTGCCCGTGTTAATCACCGTACTGCCAAGCAATGTCAGCGACCGATCTGGCACCAGGGCCAAATCTGCTTCGTTCACAATGACGCCCGCCCGGCGGCTCGCAAACTCAAACACGTTTGGATTACCGACCAGGAGCCCATAGTTATTATTGCCAATCGCATTAAACCTGCCATTCTCAAAACCGAGCTGATTTGCGGTGGTAGCGGTGAGCGATGCAGGGAGGTTCAAAGTAGCATTAGAGCCAAAAATAATGCCTGCTGGGTTGATTAAGAAGAGATTGGCCTGACCACCTGAAATTTGCAGCAAACCATCAATAACAGACGGCCTTTCGCCATTGATTCGAGCAAAAATATTCTGAACCGCTGGCTCAGCCAAAAAATTAACAGTTTCCCCCCGATTTGGTTGAAACGTCTGAAAGCTATGGAAAAGGTTACTCCTATCTGACGATAGGCTACCGGCTCTAATATCAAAGGTTTGACCATTTTGAGTGACAACGGTGCCAGTGCCATCCGATGCAGCTCTGACGGGCTGGGCGCTAGCTAGCTCCACCCTGAGCAAACTTGACAGAGAGCAGGCTAACAGGATGCCAGAATATCGACAAAGTAAGCGCTGGCCCCGATTTAACTGATCCCAATTTGACGCTATCATTGGCTCTTTTACAACGGTATTGAGCCCCAACCCCCTATCCAATCTGACAGGGGCTGTACTCTCAAAAGGGCTTGATCTCCTCTGCCAGAATGCCCAACTTCAAAACAAAGCCAACGAGTACAAATTTCCTCGAGCGATATCAAATCAAACAAATCATTTGCAACCCTATTCAGGAGATAGATGAATGGCTCAAGGCCAACTATCATCAATTACCAGTCGGGCTGCTCGAGCCCGAAGATATTGCAGGCACCGTGGTTTTCTTAGCCTCTCCGGCAGCTCAGCACATTACGGGCGTTACGGTCGATATCACAGCGGGGGCAAATGCTCGCTATACAGCCTAGTTTGTCAAAGCTAAATTTTCGGGTTTGGTGAGTGGGTGAGTGCGCTGCACTAGTGAGTACGCTGCGCTGGTGAATAGGTGAATACCCTCTCACCCTCTCACCACCTCACCTCACCAGGCCGAAATTTTAAGCTTGACGCAGTACTAGCGGAAAACAAAAGCAGGCTGATTAAGGCGACTCTCCGCGTCGCCGCGTCCCCCCCATCGCCGCGTCCTCTCCAGCTCTAACTCTGGGAATCTGCGATCGCACCTTCCTCAGTAGACTCTAAGTTTTCCTGCAAAATGTTGAGCACCACCTGGGGGTCAGTGGCCTGCTGCATCACCTCGGCTTCCCAGTCTTCGCGGTTGTCCAAATCGGGCAGATCGTTGCGCATCTCTTCTAGCAGGCTGATTAGCTTAGCCGTTTTTTGTTCTGTCAAAAGATTAATTTGCAGCATTAGGTGCGATCGCTGCTCGGCCAGTTTTTCTTGCTGGGTCTGATTCACCAGCACCCCCGTTGCAATCAATAGGGCGGCGGTGTCTAGCATCTGATTTTGCAAATCGTATTTAGGCAAGCCAAAGGGCAGGGTTGGTTCTCCGGTTAAATAGCTCCAGCCAATCCAGATCGCGAAAAACAGGAGCAATGCATACAAAAATGCAGCCGTGCCAAAGGCAGCTGCCACCTTTCTCAAAAACCGCACGTGGATAGGTACGTTTTGCACCTGCTTGGCCTGCATGCCAATCACAGTTTCAATATTCTGAACCACCTGCTCCGGCAGGGGATATTTTTCGCCATTAATATAAACAGAGCCGTCAGCCATCTGAATTATTGAGTGAGCGCTATTAGAGAAGCTAATCATCATATAGGCTGCTTGCCAACAACGCTTCTATCTTACAGATGAGGTTGGCCCAAGAATACCTGGTCTAAATTGGAGCCTGTCAGGGGCGTCAAGTTTTACGCCCTTCAGTGTAGGGCATAGCTAGACAGGATTTCGTATCAGAATAGCCCAAACGAGTTTGGCTAAAGAGGCTTGCAAAAGAAATACTGTCCCCCCCCGGGTAGAGGTTAATACTGTGGGGCCGAACTAAAGTCCTTAAAGGCGCTCTTAAAGGCGATCGTTGAGGTCGCGCCCGGCTACAGCAGCCCAGCAATCCGAATTCAGCAATAGGTATTCCCATGACAACTGAAAAGAACACTCTGACCAATGCGGCGGGTAACCCCATCGCCAGTAATGAGGTCTCGAGATCCGCAGGCAAATATGGCCCCTTGCTCTTAGATGACTACGCCCTGATTGAAAAGATGGCGCATTTTAACCGAGAGCGAATTCCAGAGCGGGTCGTCCATGCGGTCGGCGCAGGGGCCTATGGCACCTTTACGGTCACTGACGACATCACCCACCTGACCCAGGCAAAAATGTTCTCAGAAGTAGGCAAAGAAACTGAGATGTTTGTGCGCTTTTCGACCGTGGCTAAGTCAAAAGGCGGGTCAGATATTTACCGCGACCTGCGTGGGTTTGCGATGAAGTTCTATACTGAAGACGGCAACTGGGATTTAGCAGGCAACAACACCCCCATTTTCTTCATGCGCGACCCGATGAAGTTTATGGACTTCATTCGCTCTCAAAAAGAACACCCCCAGCACAACTGGCGACAGGACGAACGCTGGTGGGATTTTTGGTCGCAGGTGCCCGAGAGTCTGCATCAGGTACTCTGGCTAATGGGCGATCGCGGTGCGCCGATGGGCTGGCGTCACATGAACGGTTACGGCAGCCATACGTTTAGCTTTATCAACGCCGACAGCCAGCGAACCTGGGTCAAGTTTCACTTTAAGACCGACCAGGGTATTAAGAATTTTACCGAAGAACAGTGGATGCATCTGCAAGGGTTAGAGCCCCGCTGGGCCACCAAAGACCTATACAACGCCATTGACCAGGGCAACTATCCGTCGTGGACCCTAAAAATTCAGACCATGACTGATGAGCAGGCCAAAGATTTTCCCTGGAATCCCTTCGACCTGACCAAGATTTGGCCCCATAGCGACTATCCGCTGCAGCCGGTCGGTCGGTTTGAGCTCAACCGCAACCCTGAGAACTACTTTGCCGAAGTTGAGCAGGCGGCCTTTTCGCCAGGCAATGTGGTGCCGGGGGTCTCGTGGTCGCCTGACCGCATGCTGCAGGCGCGCATTATGTCCTACGCAGACAGCCATCGCTATCGGTTAGGCGTCAACTACGACACCATTCCGGTCAATACGCCCCACGCTGCCAAGGCCAACACCCCCTACCGTGATGGCTCAATGCGAGTCGATGGCAACAACGGCAGCCGCAACAACTTTCACCCGACTGTTCATGACTACCCCCAGGCCAATCCGCAAGCGACTGCACCGCAGCAGCCGGTTGAGGGCATGGCCGACCGCATCGAGCTCGATGAAAACGATCACGCTGACCAGGCACGTATGTTTTACCAAATGCTGAGTGAAGAGGAGAAAAAGCGGCTCGTCCACAACATTGCCGGGAGCCTTGGTAAGTGCATGGAAGTAATTCAAAAACGACAGCTTGATCTCTTTCGCAGCGTCGATGATGATTTAGCCAATCGGGTTGCCATGGCGATGGGCTCAGTTAAGCCGCCCCAGCCTGACCCAAAACCAGCCTCGACCTAGAAGCTATCCATTACGCATAAGTATGTAGAAAGATTGCTGTGAGGGGGTTTCAAGCCCAAATTGAGCGAAAGTATCAAGTACTGAGTTTCCCATTGGAGCGAGCCCTCTTATGCAAGATTGGATAAGCTAAGAAATCAATCCG
>JBCBZL010000185.1:0-9765 GCA_039815385.1 Cyanobacteria bacterium P01_A01_bin.114 | reverse complement strand
TACAGCGCGCTTAAGTTTCTAGAAAACCAGGGCGCTATCATGGGCTACTGGAAAAAAGTAGAAGGCCGAGGTCGCCCCCGCCGCATGTATAGACTCCGACCCGATTGGCAGGGTAAGGCTCGGGAGTTAGCTGAGCTATGGCACCGCTACATGCTAGGCCAGAGGACGGCTCAAACCAGCCAGGCAAGGCGGGTAATGTCTTCTTGAGTCGGCTACCTTGAGTAAGATGATTTTGAAGAAGATGAACTTAGTGACTAAGGCACCGCAAGTTTAAGTTATCAGCGGGATGTGTCAACTGACCAGGGCTGGTCATCTATAACTTAAATTTGTGGTCTGTCTGCTGGCATTCGCCATTAAGCGGTATTTTAAGTAGGATACTTTTTGGGTGATTGAAGCCTTGCTCCAATCATGAGCGGTGTGACGACTACTGTGCTGTGGCGAATGCTGTGACGAATACCGTTATTTCATCCACGTTTTTTCTAACCGGGCTGCTTTCAGTTGGCCTGTTTTTCTTTATTCGGGCCTCCACAAAGGAGCGCATCCAGACGGCTCGGTTCGAATCTGCCCAGTCTGCTGATGATTTGCGATCGCAGCTTGTCGACTACTTTGAGCGACGCGCCTATCGGAGCGAGGTTGCGGAGGAGTCTGCTTATCTAGAAACGCCCGTTCAGACGCCTATTCAAATGCGGGGTCAGGTGCGCCCAAGCGTTTTTCTTGCTATTTTTCTAGGGCTGCTGGCAGCGGTGGGAGCACTGTGCTTGTCGCTGGTTCTAGCCTTTCAATTTCCTGGCATCGGAAAATGGTCGCTAGGCACATTGATTTTAGTCCCCATGGCCTCGATATTTTACTGGCGCAGGGCCGGTCGTGAGGAGTCCATTGAGTTTGAGACGGCCCCTTCAGGCTCTGCCGGTGCCTATCTCACGTTTACTGGTCACCGTGACGAAGCCATCCAGCTAGCAGCCAACCTGCCCCTCAAACGCTTGGAATAATCAGATACGCAAATACAGATATTCCGAAGGCAAAGCATTTTGGAAGTGTTTCGCAAAAGTGTTGCAGAGCAAATAGATAGGGGAACTCCAGTGACAGAGCTCCCCTATCTATTTGCAAAAAATTAACCCTAATGGCGATAAGACGGCTAGCTAAAAACCACCTCTTCCTCCTCTTCGCCAATTAAGACGCGTAGGCTAGGAAACAGAAAATGGTTTTCTTCAACATACTGAGCACCAAAAAGACCTTTCTCAGCCCAGAAATATCGGTCGGTGGTGTGCTCGTTACGCTTTACGAGTAGCAGCGCTGGGGGATGAATTCCTTTAGAGTGAATAAAATTCCGAGCAGCTGTTACCGGTTTTTCAGCACCACTTTCGATACTATACTGAGGAACCGCTTCTAAGATACGACGTCCTTCTAAACGGCGACGACTCTTCCGCTTGCGTCTCCTTGCCAAGTTTCATTACCTCCTTGTAGGTCAATCACTGATGTCAATGCTGGCAATATATCTCTGACATCCAGCCCACGAAACAGTAAGTCTTTGGCAAACTACCTTCGGCAAGCTACCTTTGGCGAACTACCTTTAGCGAACTGTTTGATGGCTAAGATGTCTTTGACACGATGTCAATGCTGACTGGGACATCAGGTTGTAGTATTAGCTACAAAACTAATGATCCCTGGGAAAGTATATCTGTTACGCCCTAGATTTTCAACTTCTCTTAAAATTAGAGGGTGCATACCCTAGACGCTTTCAGCAGATAGCCTCTTGCGAATTTTAAGCATCGGGATATGTCTCAAATTTTGTTCAAACTTTGACAAAAGTTAAACTTTTGTCAAAGTGTCCGTATCTCTTGATAAAGCCGTGCATGTCAGTTACCGCTAGCCCAGAGCTGAGAACGTTGTGTCAGTCGCAGTTGCGGCTACTTCATCATGCGTTTGGCCCAATTTCAGCCGTGATTTATTTAGCAGAGCCATCCGCGCGGCCCGAAGAACCAGGGTTTATTCCCATTGCCAGCTATCCAGAGTCTTTAGACCTCTGGCCCTTTGAATGGCAGACCGAAATCAACTCGCCAGCCCCGACTTTGCCCCCCGCGCCTTCAACCCGGTCTGCTGAGGCGGCCCCCCCATCCCCCGCTCAAGCCGTTGAGCCGCCGACGCCCCCCCCGACCACAACGACACCCGAGTCGGCTATGCCTGTATTTGGGGTGCAGCCTGAGCAGCAGCTGGTCATGCCGCTGATGTACACCGATATGATGGTGGGGCTGATGGTGGTGATTCGCCATCAGCATCAGTGGCATGAAGAGGAGCGATCGCATCTTCAACAGGTGGCCGACGGGGTCGCGGCAGGCTGCGTGCTCGATCGCCGTAACCATTGGTCAGAGCAGCGCTTACAAGATAAGCGGGCTTTGCAAAGTCACCAGTCAGAAGTGTTTCACAACCTGCTGCACCAGTTTCGCAATCCGCTCACTGCCCTGGGAACGTTTGGCAAGCTCTTGCAAAGACGGCTCTCTGCCGAGGATCCTAACAGCTCTATCGCCGATGGTATCGTGCGGGAAAGTCAGCGGCTAAAGGCCCTGGTGTCAGATTTTGACGAAACCGTTGACCTTGGAGATGTTGAACTCAAGCAAGATTTAGAGCTACAGCCCGATCGAAGCCCGGTACTCCCCGAGGCCAGTTCTCCGGCCTTGTTGCCAGGCTTGGGGCACACCCTGACCCAGGTACCGCTATCGCTAGCAGCGCTGCTTGAGCCGCTGCTGACCGTGACTCAAACGGTTGCCCACGAGAAACAAATTCAGATGTGGGTCGATATCCAGACCGCCTCCGCTGTGGTTATAGCAGACAGGCAGGCTTTGCAAGAAGTGGTCTCTAATCTATTGGACAATGCCATTAAATATTCTCCCAGTGGGGCCTGGGTCTGGCTACAGACAGGGTTTCAGCGCACTGAAGGTGCTCAAGACTACCAGGGCATTTTAGTCGGCGATACGGGGCCTGGCATCCCAGCCGAGGATCGGGCGCAGCTGTTTCAACGCTACTATCGGGGGGCTCAAGCCAAAGGCCCTATTACCGGCACCGGGCTGGGGTTGGCCATCGCCCAAGAGCTCATGATTCAAATGCAGGGCAGCCTTGAAATGATCAGCCCGATTTGGGGCACCCCGTGGGTACCAGAAGCGCTCAAGCAGGGGATCCAACAGGGGACCCAACAGAGCTCACCTGGCCCCGGTACGGCCTTTGTTATTTGGGTGCCAGAAGCTTAGATCCATCTAAACTTGGGTCAAATTTTCGGGTAATAACTCTGACGTGGCGATGGGGTGACGCGGTGATGGGGAGCTAGATATGTCTAGAGTCAATCATTTAGAGTCTGAAGACTTGCTCGGTTTAGCCCCGGTGGTTTTTACCGACACGACACGACGTAGCGCGTCAAACCAAAACTGGGATCCCATAGCGATCGCAACTCCCGTTACTAACCAGCCGAGCCAACGGCGGGGCATCGGCAGGGGCCAAGTCTCCTCAGCAGACTCCTGAGCTGCAAAGATCTTCTCGGTGCGGCCAATCGGTAGCTGGTATTCTTCAAGGGTTTGACTGACGGCATCCCCCAAAGAGCGAAGCTCTTGTGATAGGGGGGAATCCGCAGCCGCAGCCGCAGTCCCATCTGGGGCCACCGTGTCTTCCTGGTCAAAGGGCAGCTGCCCTGTCATCTCTGCCAGGGTCTGGGCGTCGAGCTGATTGACACTCTGGATAACGCTGCTGCGCACCGCCTGATCAACCCCCAGGCGAGTGACGATGTACACAGTGTCGGCATTGAGCGTGATTGCGATCGCAAACCCAATCAAGAGCGCAACCGCCTTAGAGTTACGCTTGTACACCCCCGATGCCCGAGTCATACCTCGCTCAAACCAGTCTTCTAGTTCTAGCTGGAGTCGATTGAGCGCCGTCTCCCCTGAGTCAACTTTTTGCTGAGCCTGGGTCGCTAAGCTCAGCAAACTGGATTGCAAATGGGGGGGCAGCTGAAGCGTTTTAAGCCGATCCAGGAGCTGTCGAGCTATGCCGCCCTCTCGGCTGGCAATGGCGACCAGCTCACTATACAGTCGACTCCGATCGTCTAGTAGCGCAATCAGCTCTTGTAACGTAGGCTGAATCTGCTTGAGTAGCACCACAGCAGAGTCCAGATTGCCGAGCAAATTAGTGCGCAAATAGTGCAGCCGACGCACAAAGGTTGAGGTCACTGGATGCCCTTCAGGGAGAACTTGTTGGGCCTGATCGATCAAACTCGTCAGCGCTGCTATCAACCGATCTAAGGTCTGTGCTAGAGCCACCCTTTGAGTCTGGTAGTCTTGCAAAATCTGCTCTAGGGAGGCTTCAAAATTGCGTAACTCAGCATTCAAGACAAACTCATCCCCTAAGCTGGCCTTCAAGTCATTGATCACATTGTTGACCGGTAAACTCAGCCGCTCTTGGACAAACTGGTGCAGGCGTGATTTGGTAATCAATTGTTGGAGCTGATCGAGCTGCAAGCTCTCTAGTAGCGAGACGGCAAACGTCTCTGACGGAATATAGGAAGGCCCGCTTGTCTGGTTACCAAATACGTTGCGAGTGCGCGTCAACCCACGATAAACTGCCCCGAGCAAGTGTAAGCCACTCCGAAATAATCGAGCAATTCGCCCCTCAGCTTCGTAATTGAGATTACGGATCAAAGCGCTGTTGTATAGCTGATTGGACAGTCGTCGTGCCATGCTTTTGTCGGTCTTATTCGCAGCCGTTTCACCCGCTAGCAGCTGTTCTATGGAATATTTCAGATGCTCAGCTCGCCATTGCAGCACCGTGCTAAGAATTTCTTGAATCTCACTCGCAATCAAGCTAAGGATCAAGTAGATGAAAACAACACCCACTGCAATTTCTAAAACAATTGGCAAGCTCATAGCGGTTTCCGTATCACCCCGGTTGTAATAGCATCTTCTTCACCCACAGCCCTAGCTGACAATTATTGTCAAATAGAAACCAGTAGGGTGTCATTAAAGAACAGCAATAAAGGGGCAAGATGTCAAGCCATCTTGCCCCCTTCAAATCAGCTTCAAAGTACGCAGGCATAAAGCTGTTTTCAAGACCTGTCAGCCACCCCTTTATCAATATTTTCACTAACGCTTTAGGCCCTTATTGTGGTAAAGACTTGCTCACCTCTTAAGCCTCAGTCGCGTACCTTAAGTTACAAAACTTAGTTACATCTAGATATATCGGTTTTTGCTCAGGTCAGGTCTCAGTTAGCCAAACTTATCGGGCTCGCAAATCAGACAGCATCTATCCGATTTGCCAATCTGACAATACTTATCCAGTTTGCTAATTGACAAACCCTTAAGCCTTTATCCTAGATGTCATTTACAGCTCATCCTCGAGCTCAGTATCAGCATCGTCATCGCCAATTTGCTTAAGACGAATATGCTTACGCCCTAGGGAGATCTCAAACTCATCTCCTGGCCTTAAACCCATCTGCTTTGTGTAAGCAGAGCCAATCAATAAATTACCGTTAGACTGTACAGTGATGCGGTAACTAGCACTCCTTCCCCCGCGCCCGTTGCTGGGCTGGGTGCTGTCTAACTGAATCCCCTCAGCATCAATCAAGGCATTCAGAAATTTCATCATGTTCACCCTGGCCACACCACTCTTCGTAATAGTGTAGTAGCCGCACGCTTTAGCTTTCTCTTCTTTGCTAAGGTGCTCTAACTCTTTTACTTTTTTAAGTAATGCTTTGCCAATCAACGGTTCTACAGTTGTGTCCTTAGCCATTCACTCAAATCTCTAGACTGAACAATCTCTAAATCATCAATACAGGGTCAGACCATTCATATCTTAACCTGCTTTGATTTAATATTGACATTAAATGTGCATAATAAGACACAACTCAAATCTACTTTGCATAGCGGATGTTTTTTCTGAAACAATTCACTACTTACCCCCTGACTTTATTGTTTTTTTAACCAAACCAAGATTATTCCTAACCGGAAACTGACTAAATCGTGTTAACTCGATAGAGTCGCCTTAATTGCGAACCAATTAGGTCAGGTTAATCATATTAAAGCAACGCTTATTGATATTTTTAACTTGATAAAGTTCTCTTATTTTCAACTATGAAACTCACAACCCGTGGTCACTACAGCGTCAAGGCCTTGTTGGATTTGAGTCTGCAACCGGCCAATACATTGGCCTCAGTCAATACCGTTGCCCAGCGTCAAAATTTGCCAGCTCCTTATTTAGAAAAGCTTTTTTTAGACCTGCGTCGGGCCGGGCTCGTCGAGTCAACCCGTGGTGCCCATGGGGGCTACCGACTGGCTAAGCCCCCCGCAGAGATCTCACTAGGGCAGATTTTGGAGGCCGTGGGTGAGGCATCAGCCCCCCTTTCGCAACCAGAAAGCCCTCTAGAGCAGGCCGAAGACTGGGTGACAATCACCCTATGGCGACGCCTCAATCAAAAACTCAGAGAGGCTCTCTACAGCATTTCATTAGAAGAGCTCTATTTTGATGCCCGCAGCTGGCAGGCTGCCCAAGGAGAAGAAGCAAGCTTTATTGTTTGAGGCTTTTCTTCTTAGATATCTTTTCTTCTTAGATATTAAAAGTTCAAGCCCAAGGTTTTGACACCCGTGAAGTCAGATTGACTACTCACCTTAAAGCTATTTCATTCAAGATATTTCACTGTTGTCACGTTCAACTTGAATAGTGCGTCCCCATGTCGTCTCCCGCTATCCTTGATGCGGTCATCTTGAGTATGGCTGCCTTCCTCGACTTCGTGCTGGCTGACCCTTGGCACTGGCCCCACCCCGTTCAGATAATGGGGGCGATCATTTCGCACTATGTGAAAGTCTGTCTCAGCCAAGATTACCCACCGCTAGCCATGCGGCTGTTAGGGATTTTACTGGCGCTTTTTTTAATGGGGGCCAGCGGGCTGCTCTCGGCAGCTTTGATCGGATGGGCACATGAATGGCTCGGGATCTGGGTGGGGATGGGATTAGAGGTGATTTTGCTGGCCAGCTGTTTTGCGGGCCGCAGCCTACGTAGGGCTGCCTACGATGTGCTAACACCCTTGACTCAGCATGATCTAGACACCGCTCGCCAGCACCTGGCCAGGTATGTCGGGCGCGATACCCACCATCTATCTCAACCAGAGGTCTTACGCGCTGTGATGGAAACGGTGAGCGAAAATGCCACCGATGGTGCTCTGGCACCGCTTTTCTATGCGCTACTGGGGGCGCTACTGGGGCTGGGCAGCGTCCCTTTGGCAATGGCCTACAAAGCAGCTAGCACACTTGACTCGATGGTGGGCTACCGGCGTGAGCCCTATACCCATCTGGGCTGGTTTAGTGCCCGATTTGAAGACGCTCTTACCTGGATCCCTTGTCGCCTGGTGGTTGTGACGATCGGCCTACTGTCGGGGCGACCCCAGTTTGTTTGGCAAGTCTGTGGGCGAGATGCGATCGCAGACCCCAGCCCTAATGCTGGCTGGAGTGAGTGTGCCTATGCAGCAGCCCTAGGCGTTCAAGTCGGCGGTGAGAATACATATCAGGGGAAGGTGACCCATAAGCCCACGCTCGGTGTTGCGGAACGCCCGATAGAACCAGCGGTGATCGAGCAGGCGTTAAACCTGACCCGCTCCAGTTTTTTACTTTGGCTAGGAATCGGTCTACTGGGGCTTTGGCTTAGGCACGCCTGATTGGTTAAACCCTCTCTCGTAGAAGCCCCCAATCGGATTAGACTATCCGTGGGGGTAAAATCATGCAAACTAAGATTGTTGAAATCCTATCCGCCGAGGCGATTCGTCGCACGCTAAACCGGCTGGCGTCTGAAATCATTGAGCGCACCGATCAATTAGATGAATTAGTGCTGATGGGGATTCATACTCGCGGAGTTCCGCTTGCCTATCAGCTAACCCAGCAAGTTAACCGACTAGAAAATATTGAAGTTCCCGTCGGCGAACTTGATATTACTTTTTATAGGGACGACCTAGATCAGATTGGTGTACGGACTCCAGAAAAAACGTCTATTCCCTTCGATCTGACGGGGAAGACTGTGGTGCTGGTAGACGATGTTATCTTTAGTGGTCGCACTATTCGAGCTGCCCTCAATGCGATTATCGATCATGGACGGCCCGAGCTAATTCGCCTGGCCGTTTTGATCGATCGAGGCCATCGCCAACTCCCCATTCACCCCGACTTTGTTGGGAAACAGCTACCCACGGCCCGCCACGAAATTGTCAAGGTGTTCCTGCAACCCGTTGATGGGCAAGATGCCGTAGAGCTTTTTCAGCCTGCAGAGACGGTTGACAGATAAATCAAAAAAAGCAAAAAGGTTCATTAAACCCTGGCCCCCTTCAGAACCGTAATTTGCCCTACCGTAAAAACCTAGGGTTTGAATTCTGAATGTGGTTTAACTTTTAATTTTTGCAGGCGATCTTGGGCGTACTGTAAACGTAAGGCTATTCGTTTTCGATCATCAGTTTGCGACAATGAGTGAATCTCCTTTATTTACCCAATCTAATGAGGTTTTTCGGTGAGTGTGACCCAGCCCATAGACTCGGCAGCAACCCAAACTCGTAAAGCTGACCATTTGCGCATTTGCCTGGATGAAGATGTGCAATCCCATCGCATCAGTACCGGGCTAGAGCACTATCGGTTTATGCACTGCGCTTTGCCAGAGCTTAATTATGATGACATTGATGTCCAGACGCACTTTTTAGGTAAAGCCTTAGGGGCCCCCCTGCTGATTTCTTCGATGACTGGCGGTACCGAGCAAGCTCAGCTGATCAACACCCGACTGGCTCAAACCGCTCAGAAATTGGGCCTGGCCATGGGGGTGGGCTCCCAGCGCGTCGCGGTCGAAAATCCGGACCTGACTCCAACGTTTGCTGTCCGTACAGTGGCCCCTGATATTCTCTTATTTGCCAACTTGGGCGCGGTGCAGCTCAACTACAGCTATGGTCTTTCCCACTGTCAGCGGGTGGTCGATGCGCTAGAGGCAGACGCCCTGATTTTGCATCTCAACCCCCTGCAGGAGTGTGTCCAAACCCGTGGAGATACTAACTTTTATGGGCTACTCCTTAAAATAGAGCAGCTCTGCCATCAGCTGCCGGTTCCCGTCATTGCCAAAGAAGTGGGTAACGGGATTTCAGCGATCTTGGCCCGCCAACTCATTGACGCCGGGGTAACGGCCATTGATGTGGCCGGAGCCGGGGGTACCTCCTGGGCGCGGGTCGAAAGTGAGCGCGCCCAAGATGCTAAGCAGCGCCGACTGGGCAATACCTTTGCCGACTGGGGGATCCCAACAGCCGAGTGTATTACCAAAATTCGTGCGATCGCACCCCAAATTCCTTTGATTGCCTCTGGCGGCTTGCGTAACGGATTAGATGTCGCCAAAACCCTGGCCCTCGGGGCAAACTTAGCGGGGTTAGCCCTGCCCTTTTTGCAAGCCGCCAACCAGTCTGAAGCCGCCCTAGATGAGCTGGCCGATATCTTGATTGCGGAAATCAAAACCGTTTTATTTTGCACTGGGCAACCTAGCCTAGATGCCCTCAGCCAGCACGCCGTCCTTCAGCGAATAAAATAAGCGCTTAAACTAGAGGAGGTTGCCAGAAACGGAAGATTTTTTTTAGGGGTTAGATGATGGGTGATGAAGTTTTGAGTTTTGAGTTTTGAGTTTTAAGTTTTGCCGAGCAGCCTCAACTCAACACTTAAAATTTAGAATTCAGAACTTGTTGCCCACTACCCATTACCCACCCCCCATTACCCACCCCCCATT
>JBCBZL010000114.1:0-13602 GCA_039815385.1 Cyanobacteria bacterium P01_A01_bin.114 | reverse complement strand
ATCTACGACCGCTGCGTCCGAATCGACGCCAGCAAGGCAAGGCAAGAACTAGGCTGGCAACCCCGAAGCATTGAAGCCATCCTGGCCGGTCTGGTCAAGACATCGTAGCTCTTGACGGCCCCTTTTGCGCAAACCCACCGGCCACCCCCTTGTCTAAACGAAGCCAGCAACCCTTTCGGGGGGTCTGGGGGAGTTAGGACCCCAGTCAGCACCTAAAGCTAGAAGCAAAAGGGAGGGGGCGGGAGGGAAAGTCCCGCGCAGCAACTTTCTTTACTCATCCAACCCCTCAAAACTGCCTCAAAAAAATCTTGATCACCTACCCCAAAATATCGTAAGGCAAGCCCCTAAAAAACCGCCTGACGAATCCAATCAGCCCCGAGTTTTACCGCCTCATAGCCAAACAACAAAATCAAAATCGTCAAAGTCCCCCCCAATACACAGAGCGTCACCCCCCCCAAACTAATCGCCCCATCATCATCCAGCAACCCAAACCCCGTCACAAAAATCCCAATCGCCGGTAGCGTATTCGTCCCCGGAATCGGCACCATCATCGAGATCGACATCAGCGCGATCGCACCCCCAATCACCAACCGACCCACCGGGCTCGTACACACCGTCGTCAGCCGAGGGCGCGAAACCGCCTCAATTTTTCGCAGCCAGGGAATCCCCGCTTTAATAAACCCCCTAACCTTAGTGCGCTCGAACCCCCGCTTTCGCCATTTTGCAGGCAGCCAGGGCTGGTCAGCCCCCTTGATCAGCTGCAACGCCAGCAGCAACATCACAATTCCAAACGGCACCGAATACCCCGGAGCCGGCACCGGCAGCGCCGACGGCAGCGCCAGCAGCACAAATAAAAAGCCAAAGGTGCGCTCACCCGCCAGCGATAACAGCTCATCCAAAGTCACTTTCGACTTGTCGAAATAAACACGCTCCGCCGCAACAGGCTGATTGTCTAGACTCGTTTCATCAATAAAATAGCGCTGTAATTCTGCAGATAGTTTAGCCATAGGAATTTATATAGGTGTTAGTTGAATAGGGGACGGGGGAACGGAAGCGGGGAAAATCAAGTTTTGAGTTTTGAGTTTTGAGTTTTGAGTTTTCGCAAAGTGGCTTTAACCCAAAACTCAAAACTTAGAACTTAGAACTTAGAATTCTCTAACCCTACTTCCTAGGTTCCCACCGTCCAGGAGTTCATATAAATCTGCTGCTCAGGGGTAAGCGTATCGATACCGATACCCATCGCCTTGAGCTTGAGGCTCGCGATCTCCTGATCCACCTCATCGGGGATAGAGTGCAGACCCGGCTCTAGACTACCCTTATGCTTAACCAGATACTCACAGGCCAGCGCCTGGTTAGCAAAGCTCATATCCATTACCGCGCTGGGGTGGCCTTCGGCGGCGGCCAGGTTAATCAAGCGGCCTTCGCCCAGCACGATGACTGATTTACCACTCTTGAGCTTGTACTCCTCGGTAAAGGGGCGCACCGTGCGGATATCTGAGGCCATATCCTTGAGGGCAACCAAATCGATCTCGATGTCAAAGTGACCCGAGTTACAAACCATCGCGCCATCCTTCATGGCTTCAAAGTGCTCACCGCGAATCACATGCTTGTTGCCCGTGACGGTCACAAACAAATCGCCGATGGGGGCCGCCTCTGCCATTGGCATCACGCGGAAGCCATCCATTGCGGCTTCAATCGCTTTAACCGGGTTGATTTCAGTGACAATGACGTTAGCGCCCAAACCGCGAGCCCGCATCGCCACCCCTTTAGCGCACCAGCCGTAGCCGACCACTACCAGGGTCTTACCCGCCAGCAAAACGTTGGTCGCCCGAATCACCCCGTCCAGGGTAGATTGGCCGGTACCATAGCGGTTATCAAAGAAATGCTTAGTTTCAGCATCGTTGACGTTCATCGCTGGGAAGGTCAGCACCCCATCATTAAACATGGCGCGCAGACGCACAATGCCCGTGGTGGTTTCTTCGGTGGTGCCGATCAGATCGCTGAGCTGGTCTTGGCGCTCTTTGATCATCGTGGCGACCACGTCGCTGCCGTCGTCAATGATGATGTTAGGCCGATGGTCTAGGGCCGTTTGCACATGACGATGATAGGTATCATTGTCTTCGCCCTTGAGGGCATAAACAGGGATGCCGTGGTCAACCACGAGGCTGGCCGCCGTATCATCCTGGGTAGAGAGGGGGTTGCTGGCGATTAAAATCGCGTCTGCACCACCTGCCTTAAGTGCGATCGCGAGATTTGCAGTCTCGGTCGTCACGTGGCAGCAGGCAGCCAGACGGATTCCAGCTAGCGGCTTTTCCTGGGCAAAGCGATCGCGAATTTGCTTGAGCACCGGCATTTCGCGCCCGGCCCACTCAATTCGCTGCTTCCCGAGGGATGCCAAACCCGGATCCTTAATGTCGTACTTGATCTGAATAGATGCTGCAGTCATAGGCTCCGCTCAAAGATTACAGAATGTGAACTGAATCACTTTAGACAGCTTAGCCGCATTTTGGTGAGGTGTAACACTCCGCCTGCCCAGCCGCCATCGAAATTCATCTTTCAGTAAAGTCCCTTAAAGACAAAGATTAGATTTTATGAAGCCGTAGTAGTCTGTCAGCCTTGAATTTACGGGTAAGACTGACGCGGCGACGCGGGGAGTGGGTGACGCGGGGATCGCTGCTCGCTAAAGATCTCCGCGTCGCCGTGTCCCCCCCTCTCCGCGTCTTCCCATAACTGACGCTAGCGCCCTTTGCCTTTCCCCTTTCACCCTTACCCACTCCTGTACAGGCGTTGCATGCAACGCCCCTACCCTTCGCCTTTCGCCTTTCGCCCTTCGCCTTTCTCCGCCGGGGAGCTTACATTCGAGCGATCCCCTAGGAGTATTGAAGCCGCCTTTACCAGGGACTGCTGATCATCGTGAACCCAGCCCAGTAAAACGGATGGGATAAATCTTCCACAGTCTCTAAATCAGGAGATAACAACGTGCTAGGCAATGGGATTTCGCCCCTTGACACCCTGAGGCGATTGGCCTCAATGCGCACGTCTCCGCGCAGCATCTTAAGCTGGGTCTGTTGCAATGCTTCTGCTTTGGTCGGCTGGCTAGTCAGCTGTCGATAAAACTCACTCATCAAAGCCATTGTCCCCACATCGCTGACATCCCAGAGGCTAGCAACGGCGGACTTAGCCCCTGACTGTAGAGCAACTCCGGCAAACCCAAGCTCTGCATCTTTGTTGCCGAGAGCGGTTTCACAAGCGCTTAGCACCAGTAGCTCGGGGGGCCTCTGCCAATTAAGATTACGAAGCTGGGTCAGGCCCAATCGGTTATCCCAAAGTTGGATGTAAGAGTTACCAGGCGAGCCGGGCTTAAAGGCCGCGTGGGTAGCCAGGTGCACAATGTCGAACCCCTGCGCCCTGAGCACAGCATTGAAATTTTGTAACGTAAATTCTTGATTGAGCAGCGAGCGACCTTCCCAAGGCTCGGCGTTACTGCGCATTGATCGCAGCTCCCACAAAACATTTGCAAGCTCAAGGGGGACGGCTGGTAGAGGGCTTTGCTCTTCAAATTCAGAGCTGCCCATTGCCAAAATCTGGCCTTGCTGGATACCTGCGTACTCATTTTTAATTAAGTTAAAGGCAGGAATCTGTGCCAGGCTGTATTTCTCAATTAGAAACTGCTCACCGTCGTGAAGGGCCGACATTGCCAGGCCACGAACCCCGTCACCCAAGCAAACCAGCAGCATATCCACCTCAGCTGTCTCTAAAAAGTCAGCCTCAATGGGTTCAATGATCCATTTATGTAGCTGCTGAGCGCTGGATCGATACGTAAGACTGTTGGGGCGACTAATGCCCCTTTGATAGCGACGAACGACCTCCATCAATACGGGCTTAGGAACCTCGTAAAGATCTCGTTCCACCGGCTCGCCCTCAGGCGTAATCAGCACCAGATGCAGGTGATCTTCTTTAGGCATCACCCATAGGAGCCCAGGCGTGGTTCCAGTTTCTTGACCCAGACGAGATAAGGTTTTAGCCATCTCTTCCGGAGGCTGGGTTACGTCAGCGAGATCTTGCCCAAAATAGGTTTCATATTCTGCCTCTAATCGACGTTCCATGCCGACGATGCTTTCACTCAGAGTGGGGGGGGTTTGGGCAAATACTGGCATGCCTTGGGAGCCCGCTGCTGAGATCGCCAAACTGGCTAAACAGCTCAGGCTAGCCGTTAAAGCATACTTAATCCAAACGGTGGTTTTCATGACTGTTATCTATTAGGGTCTGCCATTGGGGTGATTGGTTGCTGGCCAAGTGGGACACCTGAACCCTGGATAGATGCTGCAACGCCGGGTGTGGCGGCGAATTTTCAACTACTTAATAAAAATTCTTATCTTAAACATTAGACAGCAATCGAGAAGAAGCCGAGAAGACGGTCTCGAAATTCTGACGAGCGATCACGCTGAATGTGTTAGCCAAATGGCGGAAAAGTGGCACTGCATTGATGCGATCGCAACCCATAGATGCCTAGACTAGAGCTGCCCGACTAGATCAGCGCCGCCTAACTAGACGAGAGCTGCCTAAAATGATCGCGTCATCTCACCATGACTAGGATAGTCCATGCGTTTGCCAGACCCGTTTTTAGCTAGCATTCTTCAATACCGCTATCAATGCCAACGACAGCTCAGCAAAAAAGCCGGTCGGCGGACCCTGCTTGCCCTTGATAACCAGACCCAGCAGCCGGTTATTCTCAAGCTCTTGACCTTTAGCCACGACATCGCCTGGGACGAAATCAGACTGTTTCAGCGAGAAGCCGAACTGCTTCAAACCCTATCTCACCCATCAATACCGAAGTACATTGATGCTTTTGAATTTGAGACCCATGCTAGCAAAGGGTACGCCATCGTCCAAGGCTACATAGAGGCCCCTTCCTTAGCAGCCCATCTCAACGCTGGCCGCTGTTTCAGCCCAGATGACGTCCGCCACATCCTAGAATCTGTTCTCGAAATTTTGATCTACCTGCACAATCGGCAGCCCCCGGTCATCCACCGTGATATCAAACCCAGTAATATTTTGCTAACCGACCGCTCTGGCAACTCCTCTGGGCAGGTATATCTGGTTGATTTTGGGGCCGTGCAGACCCTGGCCAGTCGGGGGGGTAAAACCATCACCGTCGTCGGCACCTACGGCTATATGCCCCCTGAGCAGTTTAGCGATGTTGCTCACCCCGCTTCAGACTTATACAGTCTTGGCATGACCGCCATTACGCTACTGACTCAAACTCACCCTGCCGACTTGCCCACAGTCGAGATGCGGGTTCAGTTTGAAGACAGGGTATCGCTCACCCCACATTTGCAAACCTGGCTACAGCAGATAGTTGCACCTGACGTTGCGGCTCGTCCAAAGTCTGCACAAGCTGCGTTACAATGGCTAACCTCTCCCCAATCATTTCTCCAGCTATCTACGCCCAAACCTAGCCCTGCGAAGTTACTGACAACCCCAACTCAGCTCCTCTTAGATGCAATCTGGCAAAGTGTACGAGTAGGGGCTTGGATCGGAGCCGTGTGCGGGGGTATTTTTCCAGGTGCGTTTTTCGTAATGGCCCCCAACATGCTAGTAATGATGGTCCTGATCGGAGCCGCAAGCGGTGTCTTGTTGGGGGCCGCCAATGGGATTTTGCTGGGTGTTTTAACACGGCTATTTTATTTTCCTCTGACCCATCTTAAAACCCACCGAACTGTGTGTACATTGACCAGTATCGCCCTAGGACTCTTTCTGAGTTTACTTAGCTTGCTGCCGCTTTCAACAAGCGCAGGCTACGGTGTCGTCTTTATTCCCACAGTTGTTGTAATCGGAAGCCTGATGGGGATACCCAGCTACAAGATTGTCAACCGATGGTATCAGCTACCGGCAAAAAACCGATCATCCGCATAGGCCCCTACCTCCGTAGTCAGACTCCCATGACAGATATGATCGGCAATCGCTACGAAATTCAGAAAGAATTGGGGCATCAAACCGGCCGGCGTACGGTCTTAGCCCTCGACACACAAACAGGTCAGCAGGTCGTTATCAAACAGCTTTGGCTAGGAGAAGACTTTGATTGGCAAGATCTGAAGCTGTTTGAGCGCGAGGCAAACGTGCTCAAGACCTTGGCTCACCCCAATATTCCCCACTACCTTGACTATCTTGAGATAACCACTGACTTGGGGCCAACCTTTGCGCTGGTACAGAGCTACATCAACGGCCGTTCTTTAGAAGACCAGCTGATCACCGGGCGCACGTTTTCTGAGAGCGATGTCAAAAATTTGGCGAAGTCTCTTCTCGAGATTTTAATTTATCTCCATGGGCTTACCCCCCCTGTGATCCATCGGGATATTAAGCCCAGCAATATTCTCTTAACAGATCGCGCTGGCAACAGCCCAGGTAACGTCTATCTGGTTGATTTTGGAGCCGTCCAATCGTTGGCGGCCCAAGAGGGTGGCACCATTACCGTGGTAGGCACCTACGGCTACATGCCTCCCGAACAGTTTGGGGGGCGCGTGGTCCCGGCCTCTGACCTTTACAGTCTGGGGGCCACGCTGATCTTTCTTGCGACGGGCCAACACCCAAGTGAGCTACCGCAGCAAAATCTACAGCTTCAGTTTCGACAGCGGGCTAGCGTCAGCCCCAGCTTTGCTGATTGGCTCGAATGGATGACAGAGCCTGGTTTAAGCAGACGCTTTGACTCAGCCCAAGTCGCATTAGCCGCGCTTGACAATCCGCCACCGCGACCAGATGCGTTAGTACAACCGGCGAATAGTCAGGTGAGGCTGACTCAGACATCGGAGTCACTGATTGCGATCGCAGGGCGCAACGATCTCGGCTTTCTTGGCATCGCAGGAGTTACGGTGGTCGCCTTTCTCTTTGGCTGGCTGATGTTTGGCACCCTCTGCGGTTTTACCGTCACACTCCCCCTCAATCTGTTGGGAGCGGGCCTGGGCGGGGGGCTGTTTTTAGCGCTTGGGCTACCTATGCTACGACGCCAGCGGCTTGAGATCACGCCGCGACAGATTACACTTTACACCCTGATCGCAGGCATTCGCTGGCGCAGACAGCAGGCCCCAAAAACCGCCATCGATCGGATTGTGCTCCGACGTGCCCAGCGGCTATCCAGTCATGACCAGGTGATTCGCACCCCTGCTAAACTGACAATTTGGGCAGGTCGAGACGCCTTCATACTCGAAGAAGGTCTCCTCTCTGAAGCCGACATTGATTGGCTTGCCGACCAGCTTAGCCGCTGGCTAGATCTGCCCCTTACAGCCGAGCAAAGCTAATATACAAAGTGCTACCAAAATGCTACCACCGGGTCACTTGGCGCTGTCTTACCTGTTAGGTCGATTCTTACCTGGAGTCTGCCTGCGCGCCACCATTCTGGGAGGATTGCTGCCTGATATAGACTTTGTTTTGTTACCCCTGCCAGTCTTTAACCAGGTGCATCGGGTGCTGACTCACAATCTGCTGTTTGTAGCAGGGGTCGCCTTAGTCATCGGGACTGTTCCTCAATGGCGGGGACGCATTGCAGCCAGTGCCCTACTAGGCGGTCTTGTTCACCTACTGGTAGATGCCTGCTTAGATACCAACCCCTCTAATGGGATTGGAGTGGCGCTGCTGTGGCCGTTTTATGACGGTTTTTTTTCGCCCATAAACTTGCTCCAGCCAGCAGCCGATGCCCCAGACTGGACCCAGCCGCTAGCGATGATCCGCTCGGCGATGACAGGGCTCGTATGGGAGCTTCCTTTTTATGTCATGGCCCTGATCTTACTCACCCTAAAGCTAAAGCAGACCAGGCGATCAGACTAGTCGTCCGTCAATGTTCAATATTCGGGTTTGATAGGTGAGTGCGCTGTGCTGGTGAGTACGCTGTGCTGGTGAGTACGCTGCGCTGGTGAATAGTGAAACTCCCCCTCACCCCTCACCACCTCACCCTTTCACCCCTCACCCTTTCACCCCTCACCTCGCCTAAACTAAATTTTAAGCTTGACGCAGTACTAGATGATGATTAAACGTCCCACTTTCGAGTTACACCTTAGATGTGGTTCAAATCCTGAGATTTTCAGCCAGATTACCGTTTCGGAAAACAGCTGACTCTATCAAAATAACCTTGTTTATCAAAATAACCTTAAGGAAGTGTCCTGAAAAACGAATTTAGGGTCATAGTTATCGTAGTCTTTGGTTCGTTAAATTATGCTGCAAGATTCGACGCCCCCCAGCGCTCAAGAAGCGCAAACTCTCAGCACGCCTGCCCCTTTAACTTCCCTCTCCCTATCTAACGAACCCGATATTGAGGAGATTGAGCCCAGACATTGGGGCTCAGTAGCCGTCCTAGAAGAGGGCAGAGGCTACAAGATTAACCGCATTGAGGTCAGCCCAGGCCATCAGCTCAGCTTACAAATGCATCACCACCGCAGCGAACACTGGATTGTGGTGTCAGGCACAGCAAAGGCCATCTGTGGAGACCGAGAAGTCTTGCTATACGCCAACCAGTCTACCTATGTGCCCGCCTGTACCCGCCATCGACTCGGCAACGCAGGCGTCATTCCTCTAGTGGTGATAGAGGTGCAAAACGGGGAGTATTTAGGCGAAGACGATATTATCCGCTACCAAGAGGCAGATTAGAGCGCAGATAGTTAGCCATGATGATGACAACACCTGGAAAGTTAGCTAGCCATTGCAGTAACCTTCAGAGGCACAAGCGCTTTGTGCAATACACTGGGCTTTGCATTTAAATATATTTCACGGCGATTGCTTTCGTTGTATCCAACGATAACAGCTCCAATCGTTGTGCCAACTTCAGGATACATCGCTTCGCTCATCTCTCCCTCGTCCAGGAAATCAGGAATTTTGACCAATCCTTTCACTGAAGATCCATCAAGCTCAACAAAAACGCCAAAAGGGGCATGGAACTCAACCTTACCCTGAACAAATTGGCCGACCTCGTACTTAGATTTGACATTTTCCCAGTTTTCAAGGTTCATCTTCTGATTGTTCATATGCGTTACTGCAACTTGAGAACTCGTGGATACAGATTGAGCCGTGGAAATAAGCTATGTGGGACAATCACCTCCATCCGCTTACGTCCGTCTTTTTCATCATAGCGATACTCAAATGGCTTGAAAAAGTGATCGTAACTTGCCTGACCCATTAAGACTTCAAGAATTCCTGATTGATAGCTCTGATTGAAGTCCTCGGCAATACTTCGATCATTTGGGCCAGCAAAATAGCAGTTCCCATCAAAATAGGGAGGGTCGTAAGGAAAATCAGAAATTTGAAACCCCTCCTTCAATAGTTTTTGCCCCTTACCCCTTTGAGGAGCTTTGTAAATTGTGACAGTTTGGGTGGATCGTAACTGACCTAACTGCATGTACTGACAGCTTTACTGAAACATAGACTGTCGCTATGTTGCCCACAACGATGAAGCTCCAAACTGACCTGCGTTTCTCCTAAGTTCAATCATCGAACATTTGTAAAGCCTGATTTTGCTAGCTTGCCGATCGCGATAGCCTTAAAGACGGTTCTTAAGGGGGCGATCGCAAATGGAAACCGCAGAGCGAGTTCATTGGCTACAGGCCAATACTATTTTTGGGGAACTGCCCGAGGCGCTGGTGAGTGCGATCGCAGCCTGCCTCACCGACGAGACCCTGCAAGAAAACCAGCGGCTGATCCTCGAAGATACCGAACCCGACGCCCTCTACATCCTCAAAACCGGGCGACTTGAGAGCTATCGCACCCAGCGCACCACCACAGCCCAGGCGCTGAGTTTGCTACCCGGTACGGTACTGCACCTGCGAGAGCTGCTGCTAGATCAGCCAACTGAGCAAACCATTGTCGCTCTGAGCGACTGTGTACTGTGGCGACTGTCAGGGCAGCGACTCAAGCAGCTAGCCGAAGAATATCCCGAATTAAACCAGGAGCTATCTCAGCTCTTATCCGAGGAACTAGCCCAGCTCTCATCCCAACTGCTCTATGAGCAGGAGCGTCAGCAGGCTTTACGGCCCTATTTGGTTCCCAGGGTAGAGCGCGGAGTCGTGGGGGCAAGCCGATATGCGGTGCGACTGCGGCAAGACGTCCGCAATGCCACCCAATCTGGGCCAGATGAAGCCGAACGACGTCCTCCCATCCTCATTTTTGGCGAACCAGGTCTCACTAAGGATAATTTGGCAGCCCTCATTCATTTTGGCTCAAGCAATAAGCGAGAGCCCATGATCAAAGTAAACTGTGAGACGTTGCGGGCGATTGACCTATTTGGGCGCGGGGAGAGTAAACCGGGCCTGCTGGACTGGCTAGGGGGCGGCACCTTGCTGCTCAACAACGTTCAAGACTTAGATTTATCGCTCAAAGCCGCTGTGCTCAAGCTATTAGAAACCGGTGAATATGCACCGATCCCCTCGAGAAGGAGAGGCCCCACCCCCGCCGAAGACAAGCCCAGCTTGGATCATCATGGTGTCTGAAAAAAGCTTGCCTGCCTTTGCAAAACGCTCGGGCCAACGGATCAAAGTGCCACCCCTACGAGTCCGAAAAGCCGACATTGGAACCATCGTTAACTACTTCATTCAGCTTGAGTGCAAAAAACAAGGGCAACCTAAACCGACCTTATCCCCCGAGGCACTGCGCAGCCTCCAGAGCTATGATTTTCCGGGCAACCTGCGTGAGCTCGAGAGTCTGGTAGAGCGGGCCATCACCCAGTCACAGTCTAAACGCCAGCTCACTGAGGAACTGTTTTGGTCAGCCAACCAAAAGCCCCAGCGATTTCGTGTCAACCTGCTCAATGCCTACCCCAAGCTGCGAGAGTTTTTGCGCAGCCCGTGGTGGCCCGACCGGATTAACTTTGGGTTTACTTCCTGGTTTTACGCCATTGTGGTGGCGGTTTTGTTCTTTGGCCCTCAAACCCGCGATACGAACGCGGCGCTAAATCTCTTTTGGGCCTGGTGGTGGCCGATAATCTTGCTTGGCTTCCCGTTTGTAGGGCGGCTGTGGTGCGCCGTGTGCCCGTTTATGATCTATGGCGAAATCACCCAAAAACTGTCGCTGTGGCTATGGCCAAGAAAGCTGGGCAGCTGGCCTAGACAGTGGGCCGAGCGCTGGGGCGGTTGGATCCTCTACGGCGGATTTGCCCTGATTCTCCTCTGGGAAGAACTGTGGAATCTGGAGAACACAGCCTATCTCTCGGGCTGGCTATTGGTCATCATTACGGCGGGGGCGATGATCTGCTCTGTGCTGTTTGAGCGGCGGTTTTGGTGTCGCTATCTGTGCCCCATCGGCGGTATGAATGGGATGTTTGCCAAACTCTCGATGATCGAGCTGCGGGCACAGAAAGGCATCTGTTCGGCCACCTGCACAACCTATCAGTGTTATAAAGGCGGGCCTGAGAAAGGAGAGGGGCAGGAAACGGAAGGGTGCCCGGTCTATTCACACCCAGCACAGCTGGCAGACAATCGCAACTGCGTGCTGTGTATGACCTGCCTCAAGGCATGCCCCCATCGCTCAGTGGAGCTCAACCTGCGCCCCCCTGGCATTGAGCTCTGGACAACGCCCCACTCGACGGCCTACGAGGTCGCTTTGCTGTTATTGCTGTGGGGGGCGGTGCTGCTACATCGGCTACCGGCACTGACAACAATGATATTGGGAGATACCGAAATATTAAATGGGTTTGGGGGGCATGCGATCGCATCTTGCTTTGCCCTATTTTTACCCGCCGCCGCTGCCGGTTTGGCCCATGGCCTGATGCGGCTGCTCAATCCGCATTTTAAGCCGCGTCCCTTTATCGATCTGGCCTACGGCTATTTGCCTCTCGTGCTATTTAGCAATCTGGCCCACTACCTATGGCTGGGCCTGACAGAAGCAGGGCAGCTGATTTCAGTTTCTCTCGCGACAATTGGTCAAGCAGGCACCCAAGCAGGCAGCCTAGGTACCCTGGTTGTGATCGCCCATCCTGCCGTAATTAGCTTTCTGCAAGGCACCTGCTTAGTCATAGGTGTCTTACTCAGCAGCTTGCTGACTCAAAAAATTGCCCGCCAGTCTTTTGCAAAGCTGATGCCTCAACATGTCGTCATTCTGCTGTCAGCGGTGCTTACCTGGCAACTGATTCTGTGACCGCAGGCTACTGCGTCAAGCTAAAATTCCGGGTTTAGTGAGTAGGTGAGTGTGCTGCGCTGGTGAGTAGGTGAGTATCGCCCCTCTCCGCGTCTCTCTATCCCCGCGTCGCCGCGTCGGTTTTATCCATAAATTTGAGCCTGTTAGACCACTAAAAAACATAAAAAAGGGCCACAGCCTACTAGGCCATGGCCTCTCTTGACTTTCACTCTAGCAATCAGGGAACTCCAACAAAGTTTTCAGGCTGGCTTACAGACCAAATCAGAAGCTATAGCCAACCCCTGCAACAAAGCCAACATCATCACCGCCGTCTTGGAAAGGTGAATAGACAACAGAACCATTAACCAAGAACTGCTCGGTGATCCGATAGTCAGCCCCGCCAGTCACTGCAAACTCAATATCGCTGTCTTCACCAATGTCACCGTTGATGCCAGCCCCCAGCCAAGGAAAGAGACGACCCTGGCCATCCACTGCGTCAAAATCGTAGGTAAGCGGTAGCACGTAGCTGACGTCGTCGCTGTCGTCAAAGTCAAAGTCGGTGCTGACTGCAGGACGCACAGAGAGATTGTCGTGAACCGTGATTTTGCCGTTCACAGCAAAGCCTTCGTCACTGCCGCCGATGCCGACGTAATTATAATCTGGTGCAGTCTGGGCGTTGGCAGCCAAGGGGGCAGCTACAATTGCAGCAGCAGCCAAGCCAACGGTCAACAAAATACGATTGAATTTCATGATTTTCTCCTCGAACCGATCCATATGTAAGGTGTGAGCCTTGGTAAAAGAGAACGCTGAGCTGTTGTTGCGTTTGTTCTTTAGCGTTTGTTCTCTAGCGTTTGTTCTCTATGTTTAAGTTGTATCTTTGGTAACCCGCAATCATGGGGTTTTAAGTGACAGTTTTGCGGAGTGGACCAGCCTTTACGCACCGAAAGCACTGAAAAAAGGTTTGAAGTGGCTGTGCCAGTTGAAAGCGACGGTACAGTTTTCTCTTACATACTCCTAGAGTTGTAAGGGCTGCGAGGGCTAGGTTAGACTATGAGCAGCCCCATCAACCGTCACTATGGTTCAAACACCCGCCAAATCCATCACTTTGCAGGCGTTTCTCAAACTGCCCGAGACCACGCCTGCCAGCGAATATGTTGATGGGCAAATTATTCAGAAACCGATGCCTCAGGGAAAATACAGCCGTCTTCAAAGGAAGCTTCTCAATACCATTAACCCTGTTATCGAGTCTAATCATCTGGCTGAAGCCTTTCCCGAACTTCGCTGCTCTTTTGGCGGGCGCTCTATCGTTCCTGATATTGCAGTGTTTCTTAAAAACCGCATTCCCACAGACGCAGATGGAGAGATTGCTAACGTTTTCCCGATTTGCCCTGATTGGGTGATTGAGATCCTCTCACCCAATCAAAGGATGACAAAGGTCACGGACAATATTCTGCACTGCCTAGAGCACGGGTGCCAGATGGGCTGGCTAGTCGACCCGGCAGAGCGCTCTAT
>JBCBZL010000368.1:0-4378 GCA_039815385.1 Cyanobacteria bacterium P01_A01_bin.114 | reverse complement strand
GGATCTGCCCTCACCCTAACTCCCTCTCCCAGCTTTGGGAGAGGGACTTTGAGCGGAGCGAACTTTTCTACGTAAGAAGAACCTTTGGATGGATGAAAGCCCTGTTGCGTAAGGGCTTTCTCCCCTTCTTCCAGGTTTTGGAAGAAGGGGCTGGGGGATGTAGACGCCAAAGCGGCTTCTCGAAGAGTGGGCCTTCAGGATATTGCTCAACTCTCCAACTTGTGTATACACGGTAGCTTGAAAAGGGGGAAGTCAGAGAATCCATGAGCTTGAAAATTTACAAGTTCTTAGTCGGGTTTTCGTAACTGCTCAAAGTCGGCCTCATTGACCAGACGTCCCATTTTTTGAAACTCTCGTCGGGTGGCCTGAAGGATGTGTGCCATGCTCACTGGCTCTGGGGACTCAGCCGCTAAAAAGGCGGCGGCCAGGGCGATGTTGCGAATGCTGCCGCCTGCCAGCTTAAAGTGTTGGGCCAGGCGTTTGAGATCGACATCTTCGGCCAGGGGCAGCTGCGCGGGCCAGATGCCCTGCCAGATGCGATCGCGATATTCCACCTCGGGAAAAGGAAACTCAATAATAAACCGAATCCGTCGCACAAAGGCATCATCTAAGTTTTGGCGAAAGTTGCTGGTCAAAACAGAGATGCCTTCAAATTCTTCCATCTTTTGCAACAGATAGGCGACCTCGAGGTTGGCGTAGCGGTCGTGGGCGTCTTTGACCTCTGAGCGTTTCCCAAAAAGGGCGTCGGCTTCGTCAAACAACAGAATGCTGTTGGCATTTTCGGCGGCGGTGAAAATGCGATCCAGGTTTTTCTCGGTTTCGCCAATGTATTTGCTGACAATTTGCGATAGGTCAATTTTGTAAAGATCGAGCTGTAGCTCGTTGGCGATTACCTCAGCCGCCATGGTTTTGCCCGTGCCCGGCGAGCCCGAAAAGAGCACGTTTAAGCCTTTACCTAAGCCGAGCTTTTGGTCAAAGCCCCACTGACCATAGACAATTGGGCGGTATTTGATTTGATGGCAAATCGCCTGGAGCTGGGCCAGCGGGTCGGGGGGCAAGATCAGATCTGGCCAGTGATACCGGGGGGTAATCTTATAGGCCAACGTGCTCAGCCCCTGGTCAGACTGGGTGCGGGCGGCGGCGAAAAGATCGGCAAGCTGGGGAATGAGAGAATCGCTGCTGCCTGAGCGGCTGTCTGAGTCTGCCGCGCTCGCCACCTGCCAACGCCTCGCATTGCGGGCAGTGGTAACGGCATTGCTAATTTGCTCGGCGGTGAGGCGAAATCGGTCTGAGATCGCACCCAGCTCTGTCTCGGACAGCTCAATCTTTGCCTGGGTCAAATGGGTTTGCCACAGCCGTTGCCGCTGCGCAAAGTCAGGGGGCTGAAACGGGACGGTAATCACATCTATGGACATCGCCGGTAGCGACGGCAGCGGCTGCCTCCCCACCATCACCACGAAGGGGAGGCGCTGCTGGGAAAGCTGTTTTAAAAACGGTCGCTGGGCCGGGGTAGGCAGCTGATCGACCCCGTCTAAATAGAGCACCCACTGGTGTAGCCGCGCTTCTCGCCAGATCCGCTGTAGCAGCTGAGACCACTCTAGCTTGAGCGCATAGGCCGTCTCCAGATGGACCGTCAGCAGCGCAGTATTGGCCTCAGCGGCAAGGCCCAGCGCCGCCGCCTGCTGCCCCCAGCCCGCTGTTCCCTGAAAATAGAGATAGGGTAGTGTCTGCTCTGACCGCACTAAGTTGCTTAGGCTGCGCTGTAAAGAGGTAGGCTGTTCGCCCCAAGCCGCTTCCCCTTTCAGCAGCTCACAGCAGGCCGTTAGCTGCGGGTCGAGCCCCGGCTGTTGGAGTAAAAAACGCACTACCTGGGGTTCTAGCTGAATAAACTGACTGGTCTCTGCCGTCTGGGGAGCATGGGCGTCTGCCCTCAGCTGGAGCAGCCCGTGTCGCATTAGCGGTGCGTCGGGTGCAAAGTGGGTGCGACCATCTAGTTTCGCCTTTGCATCTGGGCACAGCAGCGTAAGCACTAAATCAAGGGTCGGACGCTTGCGGGTGACATCGTCTTGTAGGTAGGCATAGATGCGCTCGTAGCGCAGATCGAGGTCAGGAGCCAGCGCGATCGCAACAATCTCTAAATCAAATTCGGAGAGATCGAATACCTGTTGCAAGGCAGAAATCCGGGCCTCTCGTGATAGCTTGAGCGGCGGCAGCGCTTTGCCCAGCGGCGGCAAAATCGAGTCTCCAACGCTCCCTCGCAGCAGCCGTTCAATTTCATCTAATTGAATATGCAACCCCCTGTAGGGATTGTTGAGCGCATCGGCCCCGTAGGTGGCTTCTGCGATCGCAATGGCCTGTCTCAATCGCTGATCTAAGCGTTGAAACAGAGGCAGCAAACCAGACAGTCCCTCAACGGCATGAGGTCTATCTGTAAACTTGGGTGGATCAGCAGAGCGATCTGCTCTATTTGGCATCCCTGGCTCTCCTCTGATGGCCATAAGATGGCCCTAACAATCGGGTAGCTATATTCTACTAGGCAATGATGTCTGTCACTGCAATGCTTCAGCGCTTTTTGGAGGGCGTCGCTGAGCTCCCTATATACTCAATGGGTGATTGGTTATTAGTTATCGGTGATTGGCGTTTTCGTACAAGTCACCAATAACTAATAACGCTCCCTTGGGTTCCCTAAAACCTAGAACCTAGAACCTTTTCGATTGCACTGGGTAATCCTTCACCTTGCGCTGATCCCTTACACCTACCTCAGTCAATTATCAGGGCAGTTTAAGATAGCCCTGATATCTCTGTGAACACCCCAATTGACAGGTCGCTAATATGCAAAGATTTTCATCGGCTCCGCCAACCCGTGAAGAGTCTACTCGGTTTCAGTTTGATCGACAGCTGGGTCAGCGTTTCATTAAAATTGCCCAACCTTATTTCTATCCCATTGGTAGCGGGCAGACTCGGCTCTATCTGGGTTTACTGCTGCTGCTGTTAGTTGCTGTCGTTGCGGTGGCCTTTTGGCTGACGGTCGGGCTGACCCTGGCAGGCAAGGCTATTTTTCCTGATTTTTTCAACAATATGGCCGAGCCGCTGGTGGCGCGAGTAATAGGGCTGCTACAGTCCTGGGTGCCCTATGGTGCGCTGGCTGCGCTGGTTGCGATCGCGATCGTGATCTACCAACAGCGGCGTGCGCTACGGGTGCGCTGGCCGCAGTGGAGCTTGCTAGGGCTGTTGCTGCTGCTATCGTTTACTGTAAATGGCATCAATGTCTCGATTAGCTACATCTTTCGATTTGTAGACAATGCCTTAAATCAGCAAGATGCCGATACCTTTTGGCAATTTTTGTTTTTGTACGGCGGGATCATCATTGGCGTGATTCCGATTATCGTGCTGTATCGCTACGTGCGGTTAAAGCTAGCACTGCGCTGGCGCAAGTGGCTCACAGAGCACTTCTTAGAACGTTACTTTGCCAATCGCACCTACTACGAGCTAGATTCTAACGCGGCCAATACTGAGATTGATAACCCCGACCAGCGGATTACCCAAGATATTAAGACGTTTACAGCCGTTACCCTCTCTTTTTTATTAGATATTTTAGACTCGGTGCTGACGCTGGTGTCTTTTACGGCCATTCTCTACACCATTTCTAAACCCCTGACCATTGGCCTGCTGATCTATGCCTCAACCGGCACCGCCGTCGCAGCGATTACGGGTCGTAGGCTGATCAAGATTAACTACGATCAGCTCCGATTAGAAGCAGACTTTCGCTATAGCATGGTGCATGTGCGAGACAATGCTGAGTCAATTGCTTTTTACCGAGGTGAAGCCCTAGAGCAGCAACAAGTCACCCAGCGTTTGCTCAGGGCGATTCGCAATTTTGATTTGCTAATCATTTGGCAGTCGCTGATCGACTTGTTTCAGTATGGATATAACTATTTCACGCGGATTGTACCCTACGTGATCGTGGCTCCGCTGTACTTCGCTGGCGAAACAGATTTTGGCACATTTGCCCAAGCCTCGATCGCTTTTAGGCAGGTCTTGGGGGCCCTGTCGCTGATCACAAATCGGATCGAAGAGATTGCCGAATTTGCGGCTAGCATCAATCGTTTGGGAGCCTTTTATGAACAAATGGATGCACCGGAGGTTCCCCATCAGCGTGAGCATCGAAGTGAAATTCAAACCCAGCTTGCGCCGCAGTTGACGTTAGAAAAGCTGACGATTCTAACTCCCCACTCTCAACAAACCCTGGTGTGCGATCTGTCCCTAGAGATGAATCTTGACGATCGGTTGCTAATTGTGGGCGCAAGCGGCTGCGGTAAGAGTTCTTTACTGCGAGCCATTGCGGGGCTGTGGACTAACGGTCGCGGCCAAATTATTC
>JBCBZL010000252.1:0-7522 GCA_039815385.1 Cyanobacteria bacterium P01_A01_bin.114 | reverse complement strand
CTGATGTTTTTGCGCCAGCGATAGTTTTTCGTCGTAGCGACTCAGCGATGAAACTGACAGCGCAATGTTGTTCAACGGGTTGCGAAACTCGTGGCAAACCATAGACACAAAGCGAGATTTTAACGCGCTCAGCTCTCTCAGCCGCTCATTAGCGGCGTAAAGCTCAGCCGCTCGCGATCGCACCTTTAACTCCAAATCTTCGTTTGCCTGGTGTAAAACGGCCTCAGCCCATTTGCGCTGGGTAATATCGCGAAAGGTGATCACCGCCCCAATCAGGTTGCCCTGTTCATCTCGCATCGGCGTGCTGATATATTCCACCGGAAAACTGGTGCCGTCTTTGCGCCAAAAAACCTCATCGGTTACCCGGCGAGTGCTGCCATCTTGAAACGCGGCATAGATAGGGCAACACTCTCTTGGGTAGCGGCTGCCATCGGGATGAGAATGGTGCAGCACCTGGTGCATTGACTGCCCAATCAGCTCTTCCATCTCCCAGTCAATCATAGCCGCTGCGGCTGGGTTGACGAAGGTCACGTTGCCTTGCAAATCTAAGCCATAGACCCCTTCCCCTACAGCGTTGAGAATCAGCTGATACTGACGGCGCAATGCCCTCAGCTCTGACTGTTCAGAATCATTGCCCCGATCGTGTTGTTTCATAAAGCTGACTCAATACTGTAGTGAATTACACTACAGGTGGCGCACCCACGTCCTAGATTTGAAGGCACTACCTAGCTATTCGAGTGTATTGCATTTTGAGCGAAGGGAGATATCTAAAGCCATGGTGAAAAAGATTCTCGTGATCGAGGATGAAGCCGAGACCAGAGATATCTTTCTCCGATGTTTAACCTTTGAGAAATTCAGCGCGATCGGGGCAGAGAACGGAGCTGCCGGGGTTGAGCTGGCTAGCCAGCACCGGCCCGATCTGGTTGTCTGTGACATCATGATGCCCGACATGGACGGCTACAGCGTTTTGACGGCCCTCCGCCGACAGGAAACAACAGTCTCGACGCCCTTTATCTTTTTGACTGCCAAGGTAACCATGGAAGATTTGCGGCGGGGCATGGCTTTGGGGGCCGATGACTATTTGACTAAACCCTGCACGATCGATCAGTTTTTGAGTGCGATCGCAACCCGCCTAAAACGACAGGCAGACATCCAACGCAGCTGTCTCCAACGCTTTGCCCGCTCCGAGCCCGCCGCTGCCGCGACCGCCCAAACCATTTTCCCCAATTGTCCCAAGCTAGCCGCTGTTTTTAAGTTCATCGAGACCCACTATCAACAGCCCATTAATCTGGGTGATGTCGCCCAGGCGGCGGGCTACTCCCCTGCCTACTTAACCAATCTTTCCCAAAGTCACACCGGTCGAACCGTTAAAAGCTGGATTATCGAACGGCGCATGGTTCAAGCCCGCCAGATGTTGAGAGAGACCGCCCAGTCTATCAAGCAAATTGCGGAGACCATCGGCTATAGCGACGCTGGGTACTTTACTCGCCAGTTTCGTAAACTGCACGGGGTGCCCCCCCAAACCTGGCGCAGTGCCCCCTGCCCCGTTCTATCTGTAACCGCTCAATCTGTAACAACTGCAACAAAATAATCTCGTCATCCCTAAGTGCCCCAAAAAAAGTCCCAGTTTTCCCAAAGATAGTCCGATGTAGTCGCTTGTTTTTCCTGATATAAGTGACACAACAGTATCTCGCTCGGCTCACCTACGCCCCTGGCAAGCAAATCTATGGCTTTGACATCAGCATCCTCCACCCCACCAAACTGGACCGATCCAAAATGGGAAAACCTGAATTGCGATCGCGGCAACCTTAGCGACTTTGAGATGGCCTGCATCATCTGCGGGGGCGCGCACCTGAGTCGCGACCACTGGCAGTTTTTGCAAACCATGCCCCAAGACCCGGTGGATATGGTCGATGACCTAGTCAAAATGGGCCTTTACAAAGAACAGCAGCTACAGGCTGCCGATAAGGTCAACACCTACGAACTGCGCAAAGCCCTCATGCTCAAGGCTGCTGGCAAAGGAGATCCGAAGCGAGAGAAGCTGGTGCTGGCCTTAACAAAACAGGCAGGCGGCATGGAAAATGCCTTCTCAGCCGCATTTGGCCCCCAGGCTGGCCTGTTTTTCGCAGATACGATTCGCAACAGTGGGTTTACCCGGCGGGAGTTCCTGAAAAATCTAGCCATCGGGGCAGCCCTGGTGACCCTGAGCAACTGTGCTCAAAATTCAGAGCCAGCGGCTGAGGAGCCTGACGAGGTCGCCGTCGATGTCTCTAATCTAGAGAAAACAGATCTGAAGATTGGCTTTATCCCAATCACCTGTGCGACGCCGATTATTATGTCTGAGCCCTTGGGCTTTTACGCCAAGTATGGGTTCAATGCTGAGGTGGTGAAAATGCCCAGCTGGGGGGCCGTCCGCGACTCGGCCATCGCCGGAGAGCTAGATGCTTATCACATGCTCGCCCCCATGCCCATTGCCATGACCCTGGGTCTGGGCTCAGCGGCCTTTGGGGTAAAGCTGGCCAGCATTGAAAATATCAATGGTCAAGCAATCACCGTCGCCGAAAAATACAAAGGCCAGATCACCGGCCCGGCTGACTTCAAAGGCTTTACCATCGGGGTGCCCTTTCCCTACTCTATGCACAACCTGCTGCTGCGCTACTACCTGGCTACCGGGGGCATCGATCCAGACGTTGACGTCAAGATTCGTCCCGTTCCGCCGCCGGACAGCATCGCCCAGCTGGTTGCGGGTGACATTGATGCTTATCTGATGCCCGATCCGTTTAACCAGCGGGCCGTGTTTGAGGGGGCTGGTTTTATCTTCAAACTCACCAAAGACCTGTGGCCTGGTCATCCCTGCTGCGCCTTTGCCGCCAGCGACGAGTGGATCGACGCCAACCCCAATACCTTTAGGGCCTTAAACAAATCCATCATTGAGGCCGCAGGCTATGCCCGCGACCCAGCTAACCGCCCTGAGATTGCCAAGGCCATTTCTGAGCGGGCCTTTCTCAATCAGCCGGTCGAAGTGGTTGAGGCGGTCTTAACCGGCACCTTCGATGACGGCCAGGGCAATACCCTAGAAGTGCCCGATCGGATCGACTTTGACCCCTATCCCTGGCAGAGCTTTGCCAGCTGGATTTCGTCTCAGCTGGTGAGATGGGATCTTCAGGGTGACGGCAAAGCCGCCGAAGCCATTACTGACGACACCTACGATCAGGTGGGCAAAGACATTTTCTTAACAGATCTTGCCAGGGAGCTGGCCGAAGAAGTAGGGTTAAACCCACCCTCGGATATTTATCGCACCGAGACCCTGGAGTTCGATTCTTTTGATCCCCAGGATCCGGGTGCCTATGTCAAAGAACAAATCGACAAATATGGTGTTTAATCCCCTGAGCGATCAGGGTCTAGAGGTTCAAAACCATGGCATTGACTACCGATAGGCCAGCTAAGCTGACAGCTGCTGAGAGCACGTCGCCCTGGCTTAACGACAATATTAAGGCCGTTGGGCTGTTCGTAATTTCCCTGGTGCTGTTCCTGGCCTTTTGGGAAATTGGTGCAAACCTGAAGCTGTTTGCAAAAGGGATGCCGACGGCGTCCACGACCCTAAAGGAGCTTTGGTGGTGGTCTACCCATCCCTTTTTTGATAACGGCCCCAATGATTTAGGCATTGGTTGGAACCTGCTGATTAGCCTGCGCCGGGTGGCCATTGGCTATACGCTGGCCTCGCTAATCGCAGTCCCTCTGGGGATTTTGATTGGCATCTCCCCGATTGCCTACAAAGCCTTTAACCCCTACGTGCAGCTGCTCAAGCCCGTCTCTCCTTTGGCCTGGCTGCCGCTGGGTCTTTATATCTTCCGCGATTCTGAGAAAACGGGGGTTTTTATCATCCTGATTTCTAGCATCTGGCCCACCCTGATCAACACAGCGTTTGGGGTCGCCAACGTGAACCCCGAATATTTAGACGTGTCTAAAACGCTGGGGGCCTCAAAGCTGCGCACCATTTTTAAGGTGATTATCCCAGCGGCGCTGCCCAATATTGTTTCTGGCTTGCGCATTAGCATGGGCATCTCTTGGTTGGTGATTGTTGCTGCTGAGATGCTTTTAGGAACCGGGCTAGGCTACTTTATCTGGAATGAGTGGAACAACCTCTATATTCCGAATATCTTAGTCGCCATTTTCATTATTGGCCTGGTAGGGCTAATTTTGGATAATATCTTTGCTGCCCTCGAGAAATTTGTTGCGTTTGGTCGTAAAGCGTGAGCCTTGCTTCTGCTAACAACTCAGTCCATGGTGCCGTGTCTTCTGAACCCGCATTTCCGTCAGCCCAGCTGTCTATTCGCAATGTCAGCAAGGTATTTGCGGGCAAAAAGGATTTTTTCAGCCGACTGTCTCGCAAAACGACCGCTGACTTCACCGCTATAGAAGACATAGACCTAGACATTGAGCCCAATACCTTTGTGTCGATTATCGGGCCGTCTGGCTGCGGTAAGTCTACCCTGCTGAATATGATTGCGGGGCTTTCGCCAGTGACCAGCGGTGAGATTTTACTCAACGGTCGTCCGATTGTGGGGCCAGGCCCCGATCGCGGCATGGTTTTTCAAAACTATGCGCTGATGCCGTGGATGTCTGTTGAGGAAAATATTCGGTTTGCGGTGGAAACCGTCTACCCGAAAATGCCATCCAAGCAGCTGTCTCGGACGATTAAAGAGCAAATTCAGCTGGTGGGGCTGGCAGGGGCCGAAAAAAAGCACCCCCACGAACTCTCTGGCGGGATGCGACAGCGGGTCGGCATTGCCCGCGCCCTGGCTATCGATCCGCAAATTTTGCTGATGGATGAGCCCTTTGGCGCGCTAGACGCCCTCACCCGAGGCTTTTTGCAAAGCGAAGTCGAGCGCATCTGGGAGCAGCAGCGCAAAACTGTGATCATGATTACCCACAGCATCGAAGAGGCCCTGCTGCTGTCAGATCGGATCGTCATGATGACGCGGGGGCCAGCCGCCCACATTGACGAAATCTTGGCGGTGCCTTTCCCTCGTCCCCGCAACCGAGAGACGATCGATCAGCATCCGGCCTATCACGGGCTCAAAGCCGAGATGGAAAGCCACTTGTTTCGCGAAACCCGCGCGGTAGAGGCGGCTCAAATTCGCTAAGGCGTGAATTTAAGCGACCGTATCCGAAGCTGGCTGTGCTCGAAAGCTAGCTGTGTCTAAAAGCCAGTCATGTTCAAAAAATATTAATTTTGTCAAGAGGTGTTTATTATGGCTATTCCAGAGATTACCGCTCAGCTGCTCGCTGCGAAAAAAGCAAAGGGGCTGACTTTTGCCGATTTAGAAGCCAAAATAGGCTGCGATGAAGTTTGGATTGCTTCGGTTTTTTACCGTCAGGCCAGTGCATCTGAAGAAGAAGCCAGCAAAATGATTGAAGCGCTCGGGCTGGGGCCTGAATTTGTTGAGCCTTTGACCGAGTGCCCGGTGAAGGGATCGCTGGAGCCAGTCATCCCCACCGACCCGCTTATCTATCGCTTTTATGAGATTATGCAGGTCTACGGGATGCCGATCAAAACCGTGGTTCATGAGAAATTTGGTGACGGCATTATGAGCGCCATTGACTTTAGCGTCGATGTTGAACGACAAGAAGATCCTAAAGGCGATCGCGTAAAGATTATTATGTGCGGCAAGTTCTTACCTTATAAGAAATGGTAAATAAGAAAGGGTAGAAGTGTTGCAGTCACAGCCGCTGCGTTAGCGCACGCGGATGTTCATTTTTTGTTTGTTTTGTTGCTTCTTCGGAAAGTCTCATGTTAGCCCCTAAGTTCCCCATTAAGTTACTCAGTATTGCCGCTAATGATCGTTGGCCTTTGCGGGCTGTCTCGCTCAGATTAAGTGTTCTCGGCCGACTATTGCTAGGGGGGATGGTCTTAGTGGGCCTCTGGTCACTGGCAACAATACCGGCCCTGGCGCACCATCCTTTGGGGGGTCGCCTACCGGCCAATGCCTTTGAAGGATTTTTGTCGGGCGTTGCTCACCCGGTGATCGGGCTCGACCATTTTGCCTTTGTTTTAGCAGCAGGCCTGATTGCGGCGACTAAGCGGCGCGGTATCTTAATCCCGGTTGCCTTTGTGCTGGCCTCGCTAATGGGGACGGGGCTACACCTAATGCTTTGGAATTTGCCAGCTCCTGAGCTGATTGTGTCGGCGTCTGTGCTGGCCTTTGGGGCTATTTTAGCGGTGGGGGATAAGCTCAACCTGGCTTTTGTGCTGGGGCTCGGTGCCCTGGCCGGGGTCTTTCACGGCTATGCCTACGGCGAGGCCATTTTTGGTGCAGAGATGTCGCCGCTGGTCGCCTACCTGGCCGGATTCGCGGTAATTCAGCTGGTCATTTCGCTACTGTTTTTTGCGATTGGCTGCGCTGTTTTGAAGAAGGTTCCTGAGCGTCCGACCGATCGGCCTGCCTTAAGCCTGCGCTTTGCTGGGTTTACGCTCGCGGGCGTAGGGCTGGCATTTTTGTCGTCGGTCATGCTGGGCTAGATGGGATTTTTCCCGCTTTTTTGACTTTCCCAATCACGATTTTCACCCATGATTTGGCGGCCCAGGCGTATTGCCTGGGCTTTTTTTGTCGACTTGAGGCGCTTGCAGTTAAATAAATTACCGCCCATCACCCTTCTTCACCCCCGTACAGGCGTTGCATGCAACGCCCCTACCCTCCCCTTTCGCCCTTCGCCCTTCCCCTTTTACCCTTCTCAACCGGGGACTTATATTCGAGCGATCCCCTAAGCACAGCTGGGCAAATTCGTAGGCAGGTTGGTGGCGGCTCAGCTAGCGTCAGAGTTTTTGTGAGGGTGAGTTGTGATCGTTTGGCCCGGCAGCATCACGTCAAAACCCAGCTGTTGAATGCCATAGACGGCCACCTCAGCGGGTAGCTTAACCAGCTTAGGGGCGTGGTACTGTTCAAAGATATTAATGCCGACTGCCCATTTCAGCACGTAGAGCAAATATAAGACCGTCACGACGAGGAAAGTTTTTTTCAGTGAAGACATGATCGTAAGCTCCTGGACAGGTCAACTACCCCATCTGAGATAGCAACTTACTTATAGACCCGGAAACAGCTATCTCTGATGAGCCTGACCTGAGAACGCTAAACCTGAGATAAGAAGCGCCTGAGAGGATCTCTTTAAAGGTTCTATTGTTTATCGAACCCAACTAGGATGTGACCTGGCCTAACCGACTGACTTGATACTGCTTGACCGCTTTTGGCGCTTCACCGGAGTTTATTGCCGTCATCACTGACTGGAGTTTAGACAAAATCTGTTCTTGAAGCATTCAGAATCGTCCTCAAGCTATTGACTGGCCTGAGTCTCTTAACTGAGAGATGCAATTGGGTTTTATGCTGCGACTGTGGGCTCAGATTTGGGTGGGGAATAGGTCTTTTTGACGGTAGGAAATCGGTTACGAGGGGTTCTGCGTTTACCGGTTGGCCAGCCCGGTGATTTTCCACGGGGTTTGGGGATCTCAGCAGGTGTGCCAATG